>NZ_OX341517.1:1356666-1722500 GCF_946995915.1 Aminobacter niigataensis | reverse complement strand
CGGCGCGGTCGACTATTTCGACGAGGACGGCCGCAGCGCGCGCCAGTTCCTGCTGCGCAACCCGCTGCCCAACGGCAAGTACCGCTCCGGCTTCGGCGGCCGCAAGCACCCGATCCTCGGTTACGTCAAGATGCACACCGGCGTCGACTGGTCGGCGCCGACGGGCACGCCGATCATCGCTGCCGGCAATGCCGTCGTCGAAAAGGCCGGCTGGGCCGGCGGCTATGGCAAACAGACGATCCTGCGCCACGCCAACGGCTACGAGACGTCCTACAACCACCAGAGCCGCATCGCCCCGAACGTCACGCCGGGCGCGCGGGTCCGCCAGGGCCAGGTCATCGGTTATGTCGGCACCACCGGCCTGTCGACCGGCTCGCATCTGCACTACGAGCTGATCGTCAACGGCACCAAGGTCGACCCGATGCGTGTGCGCCTGCCCACCGGCCGCGTGCTGACCGGCGAAGACCTCACCGCCTTCAAGCTTGAACGCGAGCGCATCGACGATCTTCTCAAGGAAGAGAGCAAGGACTCGCTGAAGGTGGCGAGCACCGCAAAGGCCAGCGGCTAAGTCTTTCCAGAATATTGCGGACGGCCGTCGGCAGGATCAGCTTGCGACGCTTGCCCTGGCAACCCCGTCGCGGCCAAACCCGTCGCTCCTGGCGCGCTTGGCGATGTACATCGCACGGTCGGCCGACGCGATCAGCGCCTCGGCGTCGCTGCCATCGTCCGGGAAGACCGCAATTCCGACCGTGGCACCGACCGTCAGTTGCAGCAAACCGATCTCGATCGGCTTGGCGATGTCGCGTTGCAGCCGCTGGCTCAGGAAGAGCAATGCCTCGGGATTGCCGACGCCCGAGACGACCACGCCGAATTCGTCGCCGCCAAGCCGCGCCACCGTCGCCCCTTTCGGCGCCGCCTGGGTGATGCGCCGCGCCACCTCGACCAGAACGCCATCGCCGACGGCATGACCATGCGTGTCGTTCACCGGCTTGAACCCGTCGAGGTCGATATAGATCACACCACAGCCGGACGAGAACTTTTCAGCGTTGCCGATGGTCGACTTGATCTCCTCGCGGAACCGGCGGGAGTTGGCGAGCCCCGTCAGCGGGTCGTGGCGGGCGGAATCATGGGCCAGGCGTTCCGCCGCTTCGCGCCGCGCGATCTCGCGCGAGAGCTGCCGGGTGCGAAAGGCGAGCATGACAAGCGCGACGATGCCCGCGCTAAGCAGCAGCGACAGCAACTCGTCCAGTTGCCATTCCTCATAAGTTCGGGTTGCCTCGTAGAGGCGCTCGAACAATTCGAGACGCGTGGCGACAGCGAACAAGGCGACGCTGAGTATTGCCCAAGGTGCAAACGCTGCCATCCGGCGCCAATCGGCGCCGGCTGACCGGGTGCCTGTCGCCTCGCCCGTTTGCTGCTGCCGACGCTGATCGGATGCCGACATCGTTGCCACCTTGTCCAGAGGTTGAGACTGGCTTGAAGGCCTTAACAAGGTGCTAAACGCCGTCGGCCGTATTTTATCCATCGGCACCGGCCGGCACAGTGCCGCCCTTGTCCGCGGGCGTCTTTCTTTTCCACGACGGCTGCGTGAACCAGGCGACCGCTGACGCAACGAAGCACATCGCAGCCGAGATGGCAGCGATCGCCGCGAAGGCATCGTTGGTGGCCGCCACCCGCAGTGCTTCCGCCGCCGCATCGAGCGGCGTGCGGACATAGGCGCCGAACTCCGCGCCGGGTGCGGCAGACCCAACGACGTTGGCGAAGACGACGCCGGCGACCGCGCCGAGCGAGGCTACCGCCATCAGCCCTGCAGCACGGGCCAGCGCATTGTTGATGCCCGAGGCGAGACCAGTGTCTTCTTCCGGCGTCGCCCGCATCACGGCTGCCGACACCGGCGAGACGACGATCGCCATGCCGAGCCCCTTGAGCAGCAGGATCGGGAACGTCACCTGCCACAGCATCATCAGCGGCATGGTCAAGGCGAGGCCAAGATAGGAGAGGCCGACGATTGCCGCCCCCACGGTCAGCGGCCAGCGCGGTCCGATAGCATCGGAAAGCCGCCCCGAATAGCTCGACAGGCCGGCGATGAACAGGGACAGCGGCAGGAACAGCAGGCTCGCCTCCCACTCCTTCGCTCCCCAGCCCGAGACGACCGTCATCGGCAGGAAAAACAGCACCGCGTTGAAGGCGAAGAACAGGATCAGCGTATAGAGATTGGCGCCGGTGAAGGCGCGCGAGGCAAACAGCTCGAGCTTGACCATCGGCGCGCGCGCCCGGTGTTCCCACAGAATGAAGACGGCGAAGATGACCGCGCCGCCGACGATCCAGGCCCAGGGCGAGACCGCCCGCGCCTCGACCGGCAGGCCGAAGGCGGTCAGCCCCCAGGCCATCAGGCCGAGGCCGGCGGTCGCAAGGATCGCGCCGACGATGTCGAGCCGGCGCTTCGACGACGGACGGTCCTGCGGCACCTTGGTGAGCAGCATGGTCAGCGCGATCAATCCGATCGGCACGTTGATGGCGAAGATCAGCCGCCACATCCAATCGGCACCGAACGACAGCACCATGCCGCCGACGAACGGCCCCATCGCGGTGGTCAGCGAGGAGAAGGCGGCCCATTGGCCGATCGCCTTGCCACGCGTCGCGTTGGGATAGGACTTGGCGATGAGTGCGAGGCTGCCCGGCACCATGAGGGCAGCACCTATGCCCTGTGCCGCGCGCATGACGATCAGCATCTCGGCGTCGACGGCGAGCGCGCACGCGGCCGAGGTGACCATGAACAGGACGATACCGGTAGCGAAGATGTTGCGCACGCCGAACACGTCGCCGGCGGCCCCGCCGAGCAGGACGAGCGCCGAAAGGAACAGCATGTAGCCGTTGCTGATCCACTGGGCATCGACCAGCGACGCGCCGAGGTCTTCGCGGATGACCGGCATGGCGAGCGAGACCACCGAACCGTCGATGAAGCCCATGCTCGATGCCAGGATCGCCGAGACAAGCACGTAGCGCCGCGCCGCGGGCGGGCAGAAGACGTGGTTGTTGTTCTGGGCAGGCGGGGTGGCGGTGGTGTCCATGGCGCGAGACTATGTGCGGGAGGGGTGCGCGGGAAGTGACCAGGAAGACGAATTCTGGCAGCCAGGCGACATTGGGTTCTCCCGGGGTGGCCGGAGCGGGACACCCTCCCTTTGTAACTTGCCCGCTGCCGCATCTGCTATTGTTGTCGGTGCGGTGGCGGGCAAGTTACAAAGGGGACGTGCTCCGTTCTGCCACGCCCCGTTTCCGGTCTGGCCATTGCGCATGAAAAGTTCGGGAAGCGGGGCGCGAGGCCGTGCCTGCCGAATGCTAAATGGTGGCGCGAACCTCGCGTCCCGCCGGCGATTTCTGTCCCCGTCCGTTCCGCTTCCGGGGCATCGGGCATTTTCGCCTATGCCCCCACTAGCGCATCGTCCAGCGCACCCGGGCCGTAGTGCCCGAAGGGGAACCCTTGGACGGAACCTCCCCGGATCATGAGCCACGTTAGCCCACGAGCGGAGGCGCCGGTTCCTCCCCGCATGTCACCGTCGCGACCGGCGTTCCCGCGGGAGGAACTGGCGTGGATTGTACGGGAGGTTTGAGGGGCGTGGAGAATGGGGCGCGGCTATCCACGCGGGATGGTGACAGATGGTGACAGGGTGCATCGAATAATTGGGCGGCATTGGGCCGCGGAGGCAGTTGCCACGTCACGGCATGGATCCCCGGGTCTCCGCACGTCGCTTCGCTCTTGCTCCGCCCGAGGATGACGATGGCGTTGGGGCTCGCGGCACATCGCGGACGTCGGTAACTGGCAGCAAGCGCTTCACTGCAGCCAAATTCCTGCATTCCTGCCAATCGCTGCCCTTGGCGACTAGCGTCCCCCACCAATGCCGTCGTCATCCTCGGGCGGAGCAGGAGCGAAGCGAACTGCAGAGACCCGGGGATCCATGCCGTGACCGCCCCGTCTAGCTGACGGTGAAGGATCGCGACTGAGGAGATGTTGCGAGAGCTTCTGCGTGGCGATTGATCTCAGAAAAAAGCGAAAGCGTGGAAAACCTCTCCACGTTCGACACCTGTCACCCGAGAACAAAGCCCTATACTTTCCGCAATCGGAAACTTTCCCTTGCCGATCTCCCGACGATAAGATAGTTTCCGCAAACAGAAACCATTGGAGTCGCCCGGCATCATGGCGCTGACGCTTTACAGCCACCCCCTCGCCTCGTTCTGCCACAAGGTGCTGATCGCGCTCTACGAGAACGACGTGCCGTTTCAGGCCGAAACCGTCGACTTCGGCGATCCTGGCTCGGCGGCGGCATTGCTGGAGAAGTGGCCGGTCGGCAAGATTCCGGTGCTGCGCGACGATGCCCGCGACCGCACCGTGCCTGAGACCGGCATCATCATCGAATATCTCCAGCAGCATTATCCGGGCCCGGTGCCGATGCTGCCCGCTCACGCCGACAAGCGGCTCGACGCCCGGCTGTGGGAGCGCATTTTCGACCTCTACGTCAGCGTGCCAATGCAGAAGATCGTGACCGACCGGATTCGTCCCGAAGCCAGCAACGATCCGTTCGGCGTGGCCGACGCGCGACGCACGCTGGATACCGCCTATGCGATGATCGAGACCCAGCTGGCGGGCAAGACATGGGCGATGGGCGACGATTTCACCATCGCCGACTGCGCAGCCGCACCGGGGCTGTTCTTCGCCTCGATCGCGCATCCATTTGCCAGCGGCCAGCACAATCTCGCCGCCTATTTCGAGCGGCTTGTCGCGCGCCCTTCGATCAAGCGCACGCTTGCCGAGGCACGCCCCTATTTCCAGTTTTTCCCCTACCGCGAGGCGATGCCGGAGAGGTTTCTGCATGACTAGACGACATGCCGGTGGAGTGTGGCGATGATGGACCCGCAGCAACTGGATCGCATGTTCACCGCCCTCGCCGATGCCGGCCGACGCGGCATGGTCGAGCGGCTGAGCATCGGCCCGGCCACCGTCAAGGAACTGGCCGGACCGGCCAACATGCGGCTGCCTTCCGCTCTCAAGCATCTCAAGGTGCTCGAGGACGGCGGCATCGTCGTGTCGCGCAAGGTTGGACGGACGCGGACCTACAACATGCAGCCGGCGGCGTTCGCCGCCATCGACGAGTGGGTGCGCAAGCGCCAGACGGCCATGAACCAGGCCTTCGATCGCCTGGTCGAGGCGATGAACGAAATGCCCGAGGAGCAAGACCGATCATGACCGCGTCATCCGTCGCCCACACCACCTTTGTCATCGAGCGCGAATTGCCGGCGAGCCCCCGGCATGCCTTTCGTTTTTGGTCGGAGCCGGAGCTCAAGGCGCGCTGGAACGACTGCCATCCCGACTGGACCGTGCTCGAAGACAGCTTCGATTTCCGTGTCGGCGGCATCGAGGCCAAGCGCTGGCGCATGCCCGACGGCACCGAGCTGGCATTTCGCGCCGACTATTTCGACATCGCGGCCGGCCAGCGCATCATCTACGGCTTCGAAATGAGCCATGCCGGCAAGCGGATCTCCGCTTCGCTTGCGACCATCGAGCTTTTGCCCGAAGGGGCGCAGACGCGGATGAGGTTCACCGAGCAACTGGCGTTCCTCGGCCCTGCCGACGCCATGGCGGCGCGCATCTCGGGCACAGGAACGGGATTCGACCGGCTGGTCGAGGTCGTCGCAAGGGAGGCGGCAAGCGTGCACTAACTCGCGTCGAAGCCTTCGTGGAAAGCGACCTCGCCGCTGGGAACCTCGTCGCCGAATGCCAGCCGCTGGACATACTCCGGCGGAATGTCGCCATAGGTAAGGTCGGGGTCGGCGACGAAGGCAAAGCGGCTGTAGTAGGCCGGATCGCCGACAAGCACGCAGCCCTTGGCTCCCAGTTGCCGCAGCGCTTCGAGCCCGTGGCGGATGAGGGACTGGCCGGTGCCCCTGCCCTGCCGGTCGGGCCAGACTGAAACCGGCCCGAGGCCGTACCAGCCGAGGTCCTTGCCACCGATGGTCACCGGCGAGAACGCAACGTGGCCCAGAATCTCGCCATCGTCTTCGGCGACCAGCGACAGCGTCAAGGCACCGGCATCGCGCAAGGCGTCGACGATGGCCGCTTCGGTTTGGCTCGAATGCGGAGCATCGGCGAATGCGGCGCGAGTGAGCGACCGTATGGTGTCGACATCCTCGGGCCGTTCAGCGCGTATCTTCATGCAGTTGCCCTGTGTTACTTGCGGTCTTGACCGGTTCATGCCCGGCCATGTCCCTCGTCAGCGGTCAGCACGCCTGAGGGTGCCAAGGTGGTTTTCGTCGAGCGATTCGATCGTCACCGCCGAGGCCTTTCCGTCAGGCCCGACGGCGAAGCGGACTGCCGAAGGCATGTCGGGCATTTCCGGATTTGGAAAAGCCAGGAAAAGATCGCGGTCGAAATGCGTCAACGGATAGGATCGGGCGCCATCCGGACCGACCTGAAGCACAAGGCCGTTTTCCGCGCCCGAAACCACGGCGTCGCCGACGAAATCGTTGGAATAACGGCCCGCATAGGCGCCGCTCGGCAATGCTGGCGTGGCCGGCGACGGCGGCGTGGCGTACGTCGCCTTGGCAGCCGCGACAGCCGGGCCGAACAGGCCGTCGAAGACCGTGTTCCACGACTTCACCCAGTCCGTGTCGACCCTTCCGTCGAAGACGAGATCAGCGAAGCTGTCCGACAATCCCTCAGGCACGCCTGTCGGGAAAGCGTTGACGAGGATCACGATACCGAGCTTCTGCTTCGGAAACAGCGTGACCAGGCTGCGCGCACCGACGCTGAAAGCGCCTGCATGGCCCCAGCTCAGGCCATGACGACCGAACTCGACATTCCAGCCAAGACCGTAGAACGAAGCCCCGCCCGTGACAGGGTTGCTTCCGCGGGTCATCAGCGGGACATGGGTCTGATCCAGCGCATCGGCCGCGATCAGCGTCTTTCCGCCATGGACCCCGTTGCCAAGTTCGAGACGGACCCACTGCACCAGATCCCGCACGGTGGAACTGATGCCGCCGGCGGGCGCCTGCGCGTCCGGCTGACGCTGGACCTTTGCTGCCCATGCACCGCCGATCTTGACGTGGAGAGAGGCGCGATTGGCATGCTTGACGAAATCGGCATGGCGAGAACTGGTCGATGTCATGCCGAGCGGGCGGTAGAGCTTTTCCTCGGCGACGTCTTCCCACGCTTTGCCTGTCGATTTGGCCGCCGCGACAGCACCCTCCGTCAGCCCGAAATTGCTGTAGGAATAGCCGGCGCGAAAACTCGACGACGGTGTGATGAACCGCAAGCGGCGCAGGATTTCCGTGCGGTCGTAGCCGATGTCCTCGAGGTCGTCGCCGGCCGTGCCGGGAAGACCGCTGCGATGGGCAAACAGGTCGCGGATGGTGAGTTGGCTTGTCGGATAGGGATCGGCAAGCCGAAAGGCCGGGTCCAGGTCAACGATCCTCGAGTCCCAGGAAACGAGCCCCTCGCCGACCAGCGCCGCCACGACGGTGGAGGAAACCGGCTTGGACAACGAGGCAATCTGGAACACGGTGTCGGCGTCGACCGCTTCGGGCTTGCCTACCTCGCGCAGTCCAAATCCCTTGAGGTAGACGACTTCGTCATCATGCACGACGCCGATGGCGAGGGCCGGCACGCCGCCATCGGCAACGACGGCTTCGGCCTGCTGCTCGAGTTTTGACAGCGCGGCAGTGACTTGCTCAAGCTTGACTTGTTCCGGCGTGACCGTCTGAGCCAGGGCCGGGCCCGGCGCGAGCGTCATGGCCGAAAGAACAACCCAGCTCTTCCAGCGGCGAACAAACCAGTCTGCGGGTAGTCGCATGCGCCCGGCTCCCTCTGCACCCAGCCTGCAGCTTCAAGCTACAGGTTGACGCAAGGGAATCCAAGCTTGGCCGTTATTCCATGAACTCGACCGGCACGCCCGACTTGACGATCTTGGCGAGCTCGCGCGCATCCCAATTGGTCAGGCGCACGCAGCCATGGCTCTCGGTCTTGCCGATCTTGGACGGGTCGGGGGTGCCGTGGATGCCATAGGTCGGCTTGTCGAGCGCGATCCAGACCGAACCGACCGGGCCGTTCGGCCCCGGCGGGATGGTCAGCACCTTGTCGTTTTCGCCCTGCTTGAAATTGATCTTGGGGTTGTAGGTGTAGTTGGGATCGAGCGCGACCCGCGACACCGCATGGATGCCGGTCGGCGACGGCGTGTCGCTCGAGCCGATGGTGGCGGGATAGGCGGCGACCAGCTGGCCTTCGGCATTGTAGGCGCGCACCTGCTTCAGGCTCTTGTCGGCGATGATGCGCGCGACCGGCTTGTTCACCAGCTTGCCGAAATTGGCGACCTTCACGATGGTGCCGGGGCGGTTGAAATTGGCCTCCGGGTTGAGCGCCTTGAGATAGTTCTCATCCATGTGGAAACGCTCGGCCAGCATTTCGGTGACCGAGGTGAAGCTCATGCGCTCGAGCTTGGCCTTTTCGCTGTAGTCGGCCGGAACCGAGGCGACGAACGGGCCGGCGGCATCTTCAGGGGTGATGGTGTAGGAGCCGAAGGCGTCGCCGCCGGTCTCGGCCAGGGCCTGCTTGATGCCCTCGGCGTCGGTCGACTTGAGGCTCGTGCCGGTCAGCTCGTTGTAGGCCGCCAGCGCCTTGTCGACATTGGAGCCGAAGCGCCCGTCGATGACGCCGGGCGAAGCACCGGCGCGGTCGAGCAGGATCTGCAGGGCGGCGACGTCCTCGCGGCCCTTGACCGCGATCGACGGCTCGAGCGGCTGTTCGGTGATGCGCGGCGTCGAAGGTAGCGCCGGCTGGTCGTCGGGGCTCTGCAGCGGCTCGCGCGCAACGACGCGTGGACCGCCCGGCGCATCGGGAAAGGCGTTGGGGTCGTCGTAATAGTCGTCGTTGGGGTCGGCTGGAACGGCAGGCGCATCGTCGGAATAATAGCCGTCGTCGGCCGGCCCGATCAGCACGTCGCCCTCGCGGTAGTCGCGGCGAAGCTCCTGGCGGCGCAATTCGCGGCGCAGCGCCTGGCGGTTGAGCCGCGTCTCCGGCGGCTGTACCGCGATGACCTTGCCGGTATAGGGATCGACCAGCACGCGGTTACCGCGGCCGTCGTAGAAGATCTCGACGTCCTCGCTTTGGGCGAGGCGGATGGCCTGCGGGTCCGTCTCCACGCGTTGCGGCGCGGCTTCGCCGGTGGGCGACACCGCGGCCATTGCCTGGAGGGCCGACAGGCCGGTGGCCATGGCCGAAAGCACAACGATCTTGCGCAACATGGTCGCCAAATCTCTCCGAATCTCGACCGCCGGCAGGCGGTCACGGTGGAATCACTGTTGTCCACCGTCATCCAATAACGATCTGCTAACCCTTCCAACATGAACAGGGCATGAAAATGGCCGCTTTGCAGGCTTTTGCGGTCATATCCGGCCGCAGGCAGCGGCTGCGCAGGGCGAGCTAGGTTCTCTAGACCGGCAGTCCGAGCAGCTGGCGGGTTGCCTTGGGAAGTTTCACCGCAATCAGCCGGTGGCTTTCGCCGATGTAGTCGCGCAGCCCTTGGTCATCCATGGTTTCGCCGGTCTGGCGCTGGATCCATTTCATGCCGCGCGAGGCAAGATAGGGCGCGGGTCTCAGGCCCGGCTGCTCCTTCAGGATGTCGAACGCCATCTCGGAAACCTTGAAGGAGACGGCGAGCCCTGCGACGTCACTCCAGCCGCCGATGGCAAAGACCTTGCCGCCGACCTTCCAGACATGCGCACCGCCCCACTGCACGACATGGGTCGTATGCGGCAGCGAGGCGCAGAAGCCGTTGTATTCGTCGAGTGTCATGGTCACGATACCCCCCGCAATTCTTTCAATTATTCCGCAATGGAAGCTAACTTTACTTTCACGATGCCGTGTCAGATTTGCGCATGATTAGTCCCGGTGCGCACAAAGGAAAATCGTCGATGGAAAACGGCGGCAACATCTGGTCCACGTCGCTACGCATCATGAAGAAAGAGATCATTTACGTCCTGGCGTATTGCGCGATGATCGTGGTTTTCCTGATGATCGAAGAAAAAATGGAGAATACATCCGCGAGCTCCATCGCGCTGACGTTCGCATCCGCGATGTTGGCAATCCCTGCACATTTATCGGTTCTGTCCCGCCTCGGCACGGCAGACGCCATGCGTGAACTGCAAAGCAAGAGCCCAAGATACATCGGCAGCTTCGTGTTCCGCACAATCGTCCTGGGCGTAATTTCCTGCGCACCAATGCTGGCCCTGGTCATATTCCTGTCTGCAAACAACTGGGGAAGGACCAGCCTCATTGCCACGGCAGTTTTGGTACTGCTTTTGTCGGCAGCCCTGGTTTTCGCAAAGTGGGGAACCATGCTGCCCGCCATCGTCATGCAGAGCGACAAAACATTTGCAGCCGCCGGGCGCCGCGGCAGAATGAGTTTTTTCTATGCATTCCCTCGGCTGCTCGTGTCGTTCGGCCTCTTGAGCGTTGTACAGATCCTGGCTATCGCAGCCGCAGCCAACATGCTGGGCGCAGGGGACTCCTACTTCCCGGCAGCAGGCGGCTTTGATTTCGGCCTCCTGCTCAGCGCGATGATTGCCACAGCCATCAGCAGCTACCAGATCGTCATGACTGCGGTCATTCTCTCACGCTCCTACCTGCGGGCCGAAAACGCCGCCAACTGTCGTGATCTCGTTGCGGTTGAGGCGATTTGAAACTGGCCCTTGCTGTTTCCAGCAAGGGCCAGTTCATCACATTACGCAGCCGCCTCTTCGCTCACCACCGTCGGCTTGGAGCGGAAGTTGAGGCGGTCGGAACCCGCAATGATCTTGACGGTCGAACCGTCGAGGATCTCGCCGCCGAGGATCTTTTCGGCGAGCGGGTCCTGCAGCTCCTTCTGCATGACGCGTTTGAGCGGACGTGCGCCATAGGCCGGGTCGTAGCCCTTGTGCGCCAGCCACTCGATCGCGTCGGGCGCGAGGTCGAGCGTGATCTTGCGGTCGGCGAGCAGCTTTTCCAGCCGCTGGAGCTGGATCGCGACGATCTTGCCCATGTCCTGCTGGCGCAGGCGATGGAACAGGATGACCTCGTCGATGCGGTTGAGGAACTCCGGCCGGAACGCGCTCTTTACCACGCCCATGACTTCGTCACGGACCTGGTCGACATCCTCGCCCTCGCCCAGCGCCACCAGATACTCGGCGCCGAGGTTCGACGTCATGATGATCAGCGTGTTGCGGAAGTCGACGGTGCGGCCCTGACCATCGGTCAGGCGGCCGTCGTCGAGCACCTGCAGGAGCACGTTGAAGACGTCGGGGTGTGCCTTTTCGATCTCGTCGAACAGGATCACCTGGTAGGGCCTGCGGCGCACGGCTTCGGTCAGCGTGCCGCCTTCCTCATAGCCGACATAGCCGGGAGGCGCGCCGATCAGCCGGGCGACCGAGTGCTTTTCCATGAACTCCGACATGTCGATGCGCACCAGCGCGTGCTCGTCGTCGAACAAATAGTCGGCGAGTGCCTTGGTGAGCTCGGTCTTGCCGACGCCGGTCGGGCCAAGGAACATGAACGAGCCGATCGGCCGGTTCGGGTCCTGCAGGCCGGCGCGGGCACGCCGCACCGCCTTGGACACCGCCTGCACCGCCTCGCCCTGGCCGACGACGCGGACGCCGATCTCGTCTTCCATGCGCAGAAGCTTCTCGCGCTCGCCTTCGAGCATCTTGTCGACCGGAATGCCGGTCCAGCGCGACACCACATGGCCGACATGGTCGGGCGTCACGGTCTCTTCGACCATCGTGCCGCGACCTTCCAGCGCCTCCGCCTCGACCAGCTTCTTTTCAAGCTCGGGGATGCGCCCATAGGCAAGCTCGCCCGCCTTCTGGAACTCGCCCTTGCGCTGGGCGATGGCGAGTTCGTTGCGCGCTTCTTCGAGCTGGCCCTTGAGGTCGGCGGCAAGGCCGAGCTTTTCCTTCTCGGCCATCCACTGGCTCGTCACCCGGGTCGACTCCTCCTCGAGACCGGCCAGCTCCTTTTCGAGCCTGTCGAGGCGATCGCGGGAAGCTTCGTCCTTCTCGAGCTTGAGCGCCTCGCGCTCGATCTTGAGCTGCATGATGCGGCGGTCGATCTCATCGAGGGCTTCCGGCTTGGAATCGATCTGCATGCGCAGCCGCGATCCGGCCTCGTCGACGAGGTCGATCGCCTTGTCGGGCAGGAAGCGGTCGGTGATGTAGCGGTTGGACAGCGTGGCCGCGGCGACCAGCGCCGAGTCCGAGATACGCACCTTGTGGTGCTGCTCGTACTTCTCCTTCAGGCCGCGCAGGATCGAGATGGTGTCCTCGACCGTCGGCTCCGAGACGAAGACCGGCTGGAATCGGCGGGCCAGGGCAGCGTCCTTTTCGACATGCTTGCGGTACTCGTCGAGCGTGGTGGCACCGACGCAGTGCAACTCGCCGCGCGCCAGCGCCGGCTTGAGCAGGTTGGACGCATCCATCGCGCCATCGGCCTTGCCGGCACCGACCAGCGTGTGCATCTCGTCGATGAACAGGATGATGCCGCCGGCAGCCGAGGTGACCTCGGACAGCACGGCCTTCAGCCGCTCCTCGAACTCGCCGCGATACTTGGCGCCAGCGATCAGCGCACCCATGTCGAGCGCCATCAACTGCTTGTCCTTGAGAGACTCCGGCACGTCGCCATTGACGATGCGCAGCGCAAGACCTTCGGCAATTGCCGTCTTGCCGACGCCGGGTTCACCGATCAGCACCGGGTTGTTCTTGGTGCGCCGCGACAGCACCTGGATGGTGCGACGGATCTCGTCATCACGGCCGATGACCGGGTCGAGCTTGCCGGCGCGGGCGTCGGCCGTCAGGTCACGGGCGTATTTCTTCAAAGCGTCATAACCCTGCTCGGCGCTGGCCGAGTCGGCGGTACGGCCCTTGCGGATGTCGTTGATCGCCTGGTTCAGCGCCTGCGCGGTGACACCGGCCTTGGCAAGGATGTCGGCGGTCTTGGCCGACTTTTCGACGGCGAGCGCGGTCAGCAGGCGCTCGACGGTGACGAAGCTGTCGCCGGCCTTCTTGGCGAGGTCCTCGGCGGTCGAAAACACCTTGGCAAGCGGCTGGGCCATATAGAGCTGGCCGTTGCCGCCCTCGACCTTCGGCAGCGCATCGAGCGCCCCCTCGACGCCGAGCTTGACGTCGCGGGCGCGGCCGCCGGCGCGCTCGACAAGCGACGCGGCAAGGCCTTCCTCATCGTCGATGAGGACTTTCAGGATATGTTCGGGGGTGAACTGCTGATGGCTGCGCGAAAGCGCCATCGTTTGCGCCGACTGGATGAAACCGCGGACGCGTTCGGAATACTTTTCAGGGTTCATTCGATGTCTCCATTCCGTACCCGGCCCGCTTTGCGGCACCGGTCTGGCTCAAGGTGACGGATCCGCCCAAACGGGCCGGACCCAACTGAGCGTGATATGGTGAGTAGGACGATATCCCTCAAGACGTATTGATCGAAGTCAAAAAACAAAAAAAGGCGGCGGGAGTTTCTGGCTCCCGCCGCCTTCTATTCTCAATGTTCCGACGATGTCGGCGTGCTGATCAGCTGTCGGCTACGGCAAGCCCGCCTTCGGGCACCGGTGCCTCGGCAGCGGCCTCGCCTTCCGGCGCAGCGGCGCGTTCGCCGCGGCGCGGACGACGGCCACGACGCGGTGCCACGGCAACTTCGCCCTCGGCCGCTTCAACGGCAGGTGCTGCCTCGGCGACCGCTGCTTCCGGCTGCGGCTGCTCGACGGCAGCTGCTTCGACCTGCGGAGCTTCGGCCTGAGCGGCCTCAGCCTGCTGGTCGGGCTGGCGACGCTCGGGACGGCGTCCCTCGTGACGCGGACGGCGCTCACGGCGACCTTCGCGCGGCTGACCTTCGCCGGCTGCCTCTGGATTGAGGGCGACTTCGGCGGGCGTGCCTTCGATCTCCGGCTGCGGACCAGTGCCGTTTGCGACCGGCTCCTGCTGCGGCTGCTGGACTTGCGCCTGCTGATCGGCAACGTTGTTGCCAACGCCGTCATCGTCGCGCTCGTCGTCCATGTCGCCGTCGAACTCGTCGCGGCTCTGTTGCTGGTGCTGGATCGGCATCTGCGCCATGGCGGCAGCGATGATGCGGTTGTAATGCTCTGCGTGCTGAAGGTAGTTTTCGGCCATCACGCGATCGCCAGAGCTTTGCGCGTCGCGCGCCAGCGTGGCGTATTTTTCGGCGATCTGCTGCGCGGAGCCACGGATCTTTACGTCCGGACCGTTGCTCTCGTAGTTGCGCGTAAGCGGGTTTGGACCCTTGCGGTTGCTGTTATTATTATTGTTGTTGCTATTGTTATTATTGTTGTTGTTACGACCGCGCATGCGCCTGTTCTGCTGTTGTGGCCTCATCAGATTCTCTTTGTGTTGAATTCATCCGAACGGGGGCACTTAGGCGGCCTGCCGTTTCGTATCTTTCCGCCCGTGATCGCCCGCAACATCTTTGCGTCGGCGCCACATGCCATCCTGTCTCGGTTTCATGTCACTTGCCGGACGATCCCCGCACGAAGCTAGAGCGTCGTCTACGCAAGAAGGCAGCTAGTTTCGAAGGAAACCGAATCGTTAACAGCACTGCCTGCTTCGTCTCATCCGGTTGCCGGAAACTAGCGGCATTCACTTTCCTTGCCAAGCGGTTTTTTTAGAGCCGTTTGGCGGTGGTCAGCACCGGAACACGAGCACCCGGTCGTTGCCGCCCAAGTCCTTGTGCTGGGCCAACAAATGGTAACCGGCCTGCTCGAATATTTCGGTCACGTCGCGTCGCTGGTCGTGCCCGATTTCGAGCCCGACAAGGCCATCTTTCTCAAGATGGCGCGCAGCACCCGACGCTATCGTTCTGTATGGCTCAAGACCGTCCGGGCCACCGTCGAGCGCGCGGCGCGGATCAAAATTGCGAACCTCGTTCTGCAAATCCTCGATCTCTGATGAAGATATATAGGGAGGATTTGAGACGATTAAATGGTGCCGGCCATCAATCTCTGAAAACCAGTCGGATTTTTTTGCCGAAAAGCGCGCTAAGACCCCCAATTGCCCGGCATTTGCCGCAGCCGTCGCCAGCGCATCGTCGGAGACGTCGACGCCGGTCGCCACGGCCCGCGGCTCCTGGGTGACCAGCGCAAGCGCAATGGCCCCTGTGCCGGTGCCGAGATCGAGAATACGGCAGATGCCGTCGCGCGCCGCAGTCTCGCGCACAAAGGGCAACACCGCATCGACCAGCGTCTCGGTGTCCGGGCGCGGCTCCAGCGTTTCGGCCGAGAGGCTGAGCCGCATGCCGTAGAAATCGCGATAGCCGAGGATGCGGTGTACCGGCTCGCCGGCAAGTCGGCGGTCGAGTGCTGCCTCGATTTCAGCGACCTGCCCGACGATCCTGTCGGGCGAAGAGATCGCGTCAGTGCGTGTCGTGCCGGAGAAATGCTCGACGAGCAGCCGGGAATCGAATGCCGCGTCCGCGATGCCGGCGTCGGCAAGGCGCTGGCGCGCATGACGCAGGAGTTCGCCGAGCGGACGCTCAGCCATCCGAGCCCATGTCGGCCAGAAGCTTCGACTGGTGGTCGGCGATCAGCGCGTCGACGACGTCGTCGAGTTCGCCCATCATCACGCGGTCGAGCTTGTAGAGCGTCAGGTTGATGCGGTGGTCGGTCAGCCGCCCTTGCGGGAAATTGTAGGTGCGGATGCGCTCGGACCGGTCGCCCGAGCCGACCTGCGACTTGCGCGACGACGAGCGTTCCTCATCGGCGCGGCTGCGCTCCATGTCGTAGAGGCGCGCACGCAGGATCTGCATGGCGCGGGCTCGGTTCTGATGCTGCGATTTTTCCGCCTGGACCACCATGATGCCGGTCGGCAGGTGGGTGATGCGCACCGCCGAGTCGGTCGTGTTGACGTGCTGGCCACCCGAACCCGAGGCACGCATCGTGTCGATGCGGATGTCTTCGGGGCGGATGTCGATGTCGACCTCCTCGGCCTCCGGCAGGACGGCAACCGTCGCGGCCGAAGTGTGGATGCGGCCGCTGCCTTCGGTCGCCGGAACGCGCTGGACGCGGTGAACGCCGGACTCGAACTTCAGATGAGCGAACACGCCCTTGCCCGATACGGTGGCAATGATTTCCTTGAAGCCGCCGGCATCGCCGTCGCTGGCGGAGGCTACCTCGAAGCGCCAGCCACGCGAGGCGGCGTAACGCTCGTACATGCGATAGAGGTCGCCGGCGAACAGGGCGGCCTCGTCGCCGCCGGTGCCGGCGCGGATTTCGAGGATGGCGTTGCGCTCGTCGGCCGCGTCCTTGGGCAGGAGCAGGATCTGGATTTCGCGCTGCAGCGCCTCGATGCGGTGCTCGACATCGGGCTTGTCCATCTCGGCGAGCGCACGCATCTCGGCATCCGTGCCCTTGTCGGACAGCATCGCCTCGAGATCGATGAGTTCCTGCTCGGCGCCGCGCAGGTCGCGGATCCTGGCAACAAGGTCCTGGATGTCGGAATATTCGGACGCCAGCTTGACGTAGACGTCGGGGGCCGGGCCAGCCGCCATCTGTGCTTCGAGCATGTCGAAGCGCTTGACGACCTGGTTCATTCTGTCGTGGGGCAGGCTGATCATAGGGGTATGGAACGGTCGTCCGCAAAGGCCTGGAGCAACGCGCGCATCGGCAGGTTGGCGGCAGGACCGGAAAGGTTGTCGTCGAGGAAGGATTTCAGCTCGCCGAGAGGAAGTTCCGTCAGCATCGCCTTGACCGGGCCGATGGAGGCCGGGGACATGGAGATCGAGCGGTAGCCGAGGCCAAGCAGTGCCATCGCCGAGATCGGCTTGCCGGCGAGTTCGCCGCACAGCGTGACCGGCGTGTGGTTGCGCGCACCGGCATCGGCGATCTGCTTGAGCACCCTCAGGAACGGCACCGACAGCGGGTCGAAGCGGTCGGCGAGTTGGGTGTTGCCGCGGTCGGCGGCCATGACGAACTGGAACAGGTCGTTGGAGCCGACAGAGACGAAGTCGACCGCCTGCATCAGCTCGTCGAGCTGCCACAGGAGCGACGGCACCTCGATCATCGCGCCGAGCTTGAGGCTCGTCGGCAGATGGTGGGCGAAGCGCGAAAGGTGGCGCACCTCACGGTCGATGATCTCGCGTGCCTGGGCGATTTCCGAGAGCTCGGTGACCATCGGCAGCATGACCTTGAGCTCGCGCCCGCCGGCAGCCTTGAGCAGCGCGCGGACCTGGGTGCGCAGCAGGCCGGGTCGGTCGAGGGTGAGCCGGATGGCGCGCCAGCCGAGCGCCGGGTTCTCTTCCTCCTGCACCGAGCCCTTGAAATAGGGCAGCACCTTGTCGCCGCCGATGTCGATCGTGCGGAAAGTGACGGGGCGGCCGCGGGCGATGTCGAGCACGTCGCGGTAGAGTTTTTCCTGCGCTTCGGCGCGCGGAAACGTCGAGGCGACCATGAACTGCAGTTCTGTGCGGAACAGGCCGATGCCGGCAGCACCTGCCTCTGCCAGCTGCGGCAAGTCGACGGCAAGGCCGGCATTCATCAACAGGTCGACCTTGACGCCGTCCTTGGTCTCGGACGGCTTCTTGCGCAGTTCGCGGTAGAGTTCCTGCCGCCGCGCGCGGAAGCGCACCTTCTCGGCGTAAGCGGCTTCCAGATCGGGCTGCGGGCGCAGATGAACCGCCCCCTCCTCGCCGTCGACGATGATCGGATCGCCGTTTTCCGACATGGAAACGGCGCCCTTCATCTGGCCGGCGACGGGAATGCCCATGGCGCGCGCGACGATGACGACGTGGCTGGTCGGCGCACCGTCTTCCAGCACCAGGCCGCGCAGCCGATCGCGGGGATAGTCGAGCAGCTCGGCCGCACCCATCGAGCGGGCGACGATGATGGCGTCCTTGGGCAGCGATGCGGCGATCGTCTCGGGGCCGCGGCCCATCAGCTGGCGCAGGAGGCGGTTGGCGAGATCGTCGAAATCGCTCATCCGCTCGCGCAGATAGGGATCGGTCATGTGCAGCATGCGGGCGCGCATGTCGCTCTGGACCTTTTCGACCGCAGCTTCCGCCGTCAGGCCGTTGCGGATCGCCTCTTCGAGGCGGCGCACCCAGCCGCGGTCGTTGGCAAACATCCGGTAGGCTTCGAGAACCTCGCGATGCTCGCCCTCGAAGGCGACGTCGCGGCGCTCCAGCATGTCGTCGATCGACAGGCGCAGCGAACCGAGCGCATCCTCGAGCCGGCGCAGCTCCTCCTCGCTGTCCTCGTTGAACAGGTTGGTGACGACGATGCGCGGCTCATGCAGCACGACATGGCCAAGGCCGACGCCTTCGTTGAAGGCGATGCCGGTAAAGCTGGCCGGGCGCGACATGTCGAGCTCGAGGCCGGGCCGGCTCAGCCGGCCGATGTCGCCCGAGGCGATCATCTCGGCGATGACCATGGCGGTGGTTTCGAGCGCCTCGATCTCGTCGTCGCGATAGTGGCGCATGGTCTTGTTCTGGACGACCAGCACGCCGAGCGTGCGCCCTGCCCTGAGCACCGGCACGCCGAGGAAGGAATGATAGATCTCCTCGCCCGTTTCCGGCAGGTAGGCGAAGGCGGGGTGTTCCTGGGCGTTGGACAGGTTGAGGGCGCGGGCGCTCGCCGCGATCGTGCCGACCAGGCCCTGGCCGAGACGCAGCTGGGCCAGGTGAACGGCATTCGGGTTCAGACCGACGGTGGCGTAGAGCTCGAGCACCGAGTCGGCGCGCAGCACGTAGAGCGAGCAGACCTCGGCCACCATGTTGGCGGCGATATCGCGCACGATCCTGTCGAGCCGTTCCTGTGGCTCGAGAGGCTCCGCCATCAATTCGCGGAGCCGTTTCAGAAGTACGCGTGGCCCAGCGGCCATGTCACGTATCATTCACCGTCTCCAATGGTTTGGACCCGGCACGGCACATGCTGCACGCCGGCAACGCGGTGACGCTCGACTCCTTGATACTACTGCTTATCGAGACCGTAGACGGAATGCAAAGTGCGAACCGCAAGTTCAGTATACGGGCCGTCGATAAGGATCGAGATCTTGATCTCCGACGTGGTGATGGCGCGGATGTTGATGCCCTTCGCAGCCAGCGCCTGGAAGGCAGTGGCCGCAACGCCGGCATGGCTGCGCATGCCGATGCCGATGACCGACACCTTGGACATGCCCTCGTCGTGCTGGACGGCGTCGTAGCCGATGTCGGGGCGAATCTTCTCGAGCACGGCCAGCGCCTTGTTGACGTCGCCCGACGGCACGGTGAACGTCATGTCGGTGAACTTGCCGTCCTCCGAGATGTTCTGGACGATCATGTCGACATTGATGTTGGCCTCGGCCAGCGGGCCGAAGATGCCGCCCGCAACACCCGGTCGGTCTGCGACCCGGCGCAGCGAGACCTGAGCTTCGTCCTTGGCGTAGGCGATTCCGGTGACGACCTGCTGTTCCACGATTTCTTCCTCGTCACAAATGAGCGTTCCAGGCGGATTGAGAAAATCGCCCATGCCGGGCGCATCCGGATCTTCGAAGGAAGAACGCACGAAGGTGCGAACGCGATGCACCATGGCGAGTTCGACCGACCGGACCTGCAGCACCTTGGCGCCGAGCGAGGCCATTTCGAGCATTTCCTCGAACGAGATGCGCGACAGGCGCCGCGCCTTGGGCTCGATCCGCGGATCGGTAGTATAGACGCCATCGACGTCGGTGTAGATGTCGCAGCGATCAGCCTTCACCGCCGCAGCGATGGCGACGGCGCTGGTGTCGGAGCCGCCACGGCCGAGGGTGGCGATGCGATTGTCCGGGCCGATGCCCTGGAAGCCGGCGACGACGGCGACCTGGCCTTCCTGGAAGCGCTTGACCAGGAACGAGCCGTCGATGTCGAGGATGCGGGCGGCACCATGGGAGTTGTCGGTCTTGATCGGGATCTGCCAGCCCTGCCAGGACCGCGCATTGACGCCGATGTTCTGTAGCGCGAGCGCCAGCAAGCCAGCCGTCACCTGTTCGCCCGAGGCGACCACGGCGTCATATTCGCGTGCGTCGTGCATCGGCGATGCGTCGCGGGTCCAGGCGACCAGTTCGTTGGTCTTTCCGGCCATGGCCGAAACCACCACCGCAACCTCGTGGCCCGCGTCAACCTCGCGTTTGACATGACGCGCCACGTTGCGGATTCGGGCGATGTCGGCGACGGACGTACCGCCGAATTTCATCACGATGCGCGCCATAGAAGCGAAATGCCCTTGCCATAAACGCCGGCCCCGAGGGGCCGGAAAATGAGTGAAAACACCGGTCTGCGACACGGTGTCGAATGCGCGGCCTGCATAGCCAAAACACGCGCATTCCGCAAGGACGCCCGGCCAGACAAATCAGCGCGATTTTTTTGCCGGCGCGCAAAGTCGGCACGTGGATTTCGATGCACTGTCGAACCGCAGCGGAATTGTCGCCTTGACAATCCCCGCGCCAGACCCGACTTCCTTGCGCTCGAAGGAGACCACAGCAATGCCAGATCCCCGCCCATCGACCATCGATGCCGGAGAAGTCGAGCGGTTCTCGGCGCTCGCCGCCGAATGGTGGAACCCAAACGGCAAGTTCCGCCCGCTGCACAAGTTCAACCCGATCCGCCTGGGCTACATCCGCGACCAGGTCGCCGCACGCTTCGGCCGCGACACCCATGCCGCGCGGCCCTTCGAGGGCCTGCGCATTCTCGACATCGGCTGCGGCGGCGGCCTGTTGTGCGAGCCGATGGCCCGCCTTGGCGCCGAAGTGGTGGGGGCGGACGCCTCGGCCACCAACATCGAAGTGGCCAAGATCCACGCAGCCGAAAGCGGCGTGACGGTAGACTATCGCGCCACCACGGCTGAAGACCTCGCAGATGCGGGCGAAAAGTTCGACATCATCCTCAACATGGAAGTGGTCGAGCACGTCGCCGACGTCGAGCTGTTCGTCAAGAAATGCGGCGAGATGGTCAAGCCCGGCGGCATCATGTTCGTTGCCACCATCAACCGCACCTTCAAGGCGCTCGGCCTCGCCATCGTCGGCGCAGAGTATGTGCTGCGCTGGCTGCCGCGCGGCACCCACCAATACGGCAAGCTGGTGCGCCCGGAAGAACTGGACAAGGCGCTCACCGGTGCCGGTCTCGCCACCATCGACCGTACCGGGGTGACCTACAACCCGCTGGCCGACCGCTGGCAGAAATCCCGCGACATGGACGTCAACTACATGGTGCTGGCGGAAAAGGCGGCCTGAGGGTTTACCGACGGGCCGCGCAAATTTGCGCCGCCCGCCGCGATCCCTGACATTGTGGGCTCACCATGACGGGATCGAGAGCCATGACACCTGAAGATGTCAGACGGATCGCCCTGGAACTGCCCGCGGCGACCGAGAAATCACATTTCGGCAAGCCCGACTTCCGCGTCCGCGACCGTGTCTTCGCCACCTTGGCCGATGACGGCAACGCCGTGGTCAAGCTGACGCGCGACCAGCAGGAGATGGTGTGTGGCAGTGAACCGGCACTGTTTCAGCCGGTGGACGGCGGCTGGGGCAAGCAGGGCTGGACCCGCGTGACACTGGCAGCAGCCGACGAGGCGGCATTGCGCAGCGCGGTGGTGACGGCCTGGCGCAACATGGCGCCGGTTACGTTGCGCAAGGCGTTTGATCTGGCGGGTGGGTGAGGTTGCGAGTTTCTCGGCGCTAGCTGGGGTCTTCTGTAACAAGCCTTGGGTGGCGGGACGCGACGCCAGTCCGTGAGCGCGCGCGATTTGCAGCTGGTCTGCACCGGAATTGCGGTGGACAGGTCACGGCATGGATCCCCGACACTCTCCGCTCCACAAGGGCGCAGGTCAGTCACCAGACCCTAGGGCGTGGCAAGTAATAGCCGTCTCACACAGGGGGAGAAGGAAACGTCTCCCGGTCAGTTCCGGTCGTCGGGGAAAACCGGCAGCGGCATGAATTCGATGCCGTCCTCGGCAAGGCCCTTGGCCTCCTCGATCGTCGCGGCACCATAGATGCCGCGCGCCTCGGTCTCGCCGAAATGGATCTTGCGCGCTTCCTCGGCGAACTTGTCGCCGACATTCTCGGCGTTTTCACGCACCTTCTCGGACAGGTCCTTGAGCGCTGCCATCATCTTGCGCTGCTGCTCGCCCATGGCGAGCGCGACCTTTTCCTGCTTGCGCGAGGTCGAGACGGCTGGCGCCATCAGTGCCTTTTCGACCTTCTGCGAGCCGCATTCGGGACAGGAGACGAAACCGCGCTTGCGCTGCGTTTCGAAGTCGTCGTTGCTGCGGAACCAGCCCTCGAAGTCATGCGCGCGGTCGCAATGGAGGGAAAAGCGGATCAAGATGCGGCTCCCCGGAGCGCTCCCTGGCCCGTGCCACGAAGCGATACGCTGAATTCGCGCGCATTCTTGAGATTGGGGATCTTCTTGCGTGCATCGGCCGAATGCTGGGTGTCGATCTCGGCAACGATGACTCCGGGCTCGTCATGGGCGGCCTCGGCAAGGATGCGGCCCCACGGGTCGATGATCAGCGAATGGCCAAAGGTTTCGCGGCCGTCCTCATGCTTGCCGCCCTGGCCAGCGGCGATGACGAAGGCGCCGTTTTCGATGGCGCGCGCACGCAGCAGGACATGCCAGTGGGCTAGGCCGGTCTGGCGGGTGAAGGCGGCAGGCGCGGTCAGCACCTCGGCACCGGCCAGCGCCTCGGCACGGAACAGTTGCGGGAAGCGCAGGTCGTAGCAGATGGCAAAGCCGATCTTGGCGAGCGCCGTGTCGGCGACGACGGCTCCCGTGCCCGGCTCGTAGGCCGAGGACTCGCGCCAGCTCTCGCCATTGTCGAGGTCGACGTCGAACATGTGGATCTTGTCGTAGACGGCGAGCGTGCCGCCGTCAGGACCAAACAGGAACGCCCGGTTGGCGAGCTTGCCGTCGGCCCGCACGATGGCGGTCGAGCCGACATGCAGGTGGATGCCGAGTTCGGCAGCGAGCTTGCGGCCGGTGGCCACGATCAGGTCGCGATCCTCCGAGGTGAAGGCCGTGGCACGGGCATCCTTGTCGCCGACGATGGCGCCGGTCATCTCGGGCGTCTGCACATACGTCGCGCCCTGTCCGGCAGCCTCGCGCACCAGGGCCTCGAAATCACGGGCGTTGCGCTCCGGCTCCTTGCCCGAACGCATCTGCACCGCTGCCGCCTTGAAAATCGCCATGGTCCGTCCTCAGCTCTATGCGCCGGCAGCGAGAAGTTGATCGAGCCTGCCTTGCGCATCGAGCGCATGCAGGTCGTCGCAACCGCCGACATGGGTGTTGCCGATGAAAATCTGCGGGAACGTCGCGCGGCCGTTGGCGCGCGAGACCATTTCCTGCCGAAGCTCAGGCGAGAAGCTAGCGTCATGCTCGGTGAATGCAACGCCCTTGCGCTCCAAAAGGCGCTTGGCCGCAGTGCAGTAGCCACACATCATGCGCGTATAGATAGTCACATCGACCATGACAGAAACCCGTTGTCCTTGGTCGACTATATAGGGTCTGGATCGTCGGGCCGGAAGTCCCCAGGCAGCACGCGCGCGAAGGTCAGAACGTCGACACCACGCGCACCGCCTTTCTTGAGCGCCCGGGTGACGGCCGAAACGGTGGCCCCGGTGGTGTAGACGTCGTCGACCAGAAGCACCCGCCGGCCGCGGATTTCGATCTCCGCCTCGGGCGGAACGACAAAGGCTGCCCGGACATTGTCTTCGCGCTCGCGCTGGCCGAGACCGATCTGCTGGCGCGTGCGCTTGACGCGGCGCACGGCGGTGGGCGCGAAAGGCAGGCTGGAAAGCGAGGCAACAGTGCGGGCAATCTCCGCCGACTGGTTGAACTGGCGCCAGAAGAAGCGGCGCCAATGCAGCGGAACCGGCACCACGACCTCGGCATCGGCGACCAGTTCGGTGCCGGCGCGCAGCATCCAACGCGCCATCCATGGCGCGAGATCGGTGCGGTCGTGGAACTTGAGGCCCTGGACCATGCGCCGGGCGACACCGGAATAAGCAACGGCGGCGCGGGCACGGGCGAAGGGCGGCGGATTGGCGATCGCCTCGGCGGAGAGGAAGCCGGCGCCGAAATCGTGGGCAAACGGCGTGCCCATCACCTCGCACCATGGCTTTTCAAGGAAGCGAAGCCGGGGCCAGCAGGCACCGCACAAGGCGCCTGGCTGCGTCACCTGTCGCCGGCAGCCGGCGCAAACCGGCGGGAACAACAAGCGCGCCGGCCAGGCGGCGACAGCGGAAGCGAGGCTCTTGATCTCCGGCATCGGATCGGCCACGACAGTTTTGGGTCGGGCGACCATAACAGAAACCCGGCAAGGAAGGACATCGCCCGTGCAACCGATCTTTGACGCCAGCCTCGTGATCGCCCACCGCCGGCGCGCAGTGGCGCAAGCCATTGCCGGCGCGGATTTCCTGATGGCGCGCGCCGCTGAAGACCTGGCCGACAGGCTGGCCGCGGTGGAGCGCAAGTTCGAACGGGGTGCCGCGATCTTCTCGGTCAGCCCGGCTGCGACAGCCGTGCTGGCAGCCAGCGGCAAGGTGGCCGAACTGGTCCGGGTCGAGGCCGACAAGAGCTTTCTCGGCGGCGGTCCGGGCATCGTCTCCGATCCCGAGACCATTGCGCTCGAGCCGGCAAGCATCGACCTCGCGGTATCGCTGCTGGCGCTGCAGGAGGCCAACGACATTCCCGGCCAGCTGATCCAGATCAGGCGTGCGCTGAAGCCGGACGGGCTGTTCCTGGGTGTGCTGGCGGGTGCGGGAACGCTTGCAGAATTGCGCGAAAGCCTGCTGGCGGCCGAAACCGAGCTGACCGGCGGGGCGAGCCCGCGTGTCATCCCCTTCACCGACGTGCGCGACGCCGGCGGGCTGCTGCAACGGGCGGGACTTGCCCTGCCCGTGGCCGACGTCGAGACGGTAACGGTGCGCTACGACACGATGTTCGGGCTGATGGCGGATTTGCGGGCAATGGGCGTAACGAGCGCGCTCGCCGACCGGTCGCGAAAACCGGCGACGCGGCGATTGTTCCAGCGCGCGGCCGAAATCTATGCCGAGCGCTTTTCCGATCCCGACGGGCGCGTGCGGGCGAGCTTTTCGTTCGTCTGGCTGTCGGGATGGGCGCCAGACCCGTCGCAGCAAAAGCCGCTCAAGCCGGGGTCGGCGCAGGTTTCGCTCGCCAGGGTGCTTGGCGATGAGGGCAAGAAATAGCCCGGTTCAGGCTATGCCTGTTCAATGCCTATTCAAGCCTTGCTGAATGTCCTTGTTGTTGTCGCCCCAAAGCAGCCTGAGCTGCTCTGCCATCTGCGAAAAGCCACCGGCCATCACCACTGCAATCAGAGCAGCAATGAGGCCATACTCGATCGCCGTGGCACCCCCCTCGTCCCTCAGAAATCGCTTTATCATCGGTCGCGTCCACCCGTGTCGTTGGGAAAACCATAGCGGCGACAGATTAAGAAAGGTTAATGGCATAGCCTTAACGTGCAGTGAAGCGCACGCGGCACATCCTCAGCACTGGCCGCTGCGGCGGCCGTTGTCGTGAATGACGCATACCGCCTGCGGTGTGTCCTGCAGGACGCTGCGGCGCAGCGTATAGCTGGCATTGCGGCCAACGGAGCCTGTCGCGGTGTAGTCGAGTCCGTCGAAGCGCGCCTGCCCGATCCAAGGGCGCGTGCGGCTGTCGAGATAGGGTGTGGCGATGAGCGCCAAGGCTACGGCCGCAAAGCCGAACAGCAATGCGACACGCAAGATGCCGGCGCTGGCCCTGGCGGCCGAGGACTGGCGTTCGGGGCGGATGAGATCCCACTCCTTGTCAGCCTGCATAGGCACGTCCCCCGCGAAAACCCATGTCGCCGCACATTGCACGCGACGGCCACTCAATTTTTCACGATTGGATAAACTTTGACTTAACGCTGACTGATACGCGTCAGAGCAGGTCGATCAGGAACGGTATCAGCGGCTCGTCGGCGGGCGGCATCGGGTAATCGCGCATCTGCTTGGGCCGGACCCATTTCAGCACCTGGCCTTCCCGCGGCTCAGGCGTGCCCCAGAAACGGCGGCAGACATAGAGCGGCATCAGCAGATGGAAGTCTTCGTAGGTGTGGCTGGCGAAGGTCAGCGGTGCGAGGCAGGCGATCTTGGTTTCGATGCCGATCTCCTCGCGCATCTCACGCACGATGGTTTCCTCCGGCGTCTCGCCCTGTTCGACCTTGCCGCCGGGAAATTCCCACAGGCCGGCAAGCTGCTTGCCCGCGGGCCGCTGGGCCAGAAGCACCCGGCCATCGGCATCGACGAGCGCGCAGGCGGCCACGAGCAGCAGGCGTTTTCCCTGTTGGGTCAAGTCAGGCCTCCGGCGGGCGGCGATAGTGATAGCGATAGACTTCCTTGAAGCCCATCTTCGAGTAGAGGCGGATGGCGCCGACATTGTCGGCTTCGACCTGCAGCCACGCCTGGCGCGCGCCCCTGAGGCGTGCCCATTTGAGCGCCGACAGGATCAGCCGGTGGCCGAAGCCCTTGCCGCGCTCGGCTTCGGTCGTGGCGATCTCGAACAGGCCGGCAAGGTCGGTGTCGTGGACGCAGATTGCAGCCGTCACCGGCTGCTCGTCCTGCTCGAGCACGAACAGGCCGGCTTCCGGCTGGATGGCGCCGATGATCTCGGACAGGCCGGGCCTCAGCGACGGGTCGAGGCCGTGAACGGCCATCGAGGCGCTGACGAAGCGTCCGATGTCCTTGAGCGGAATCTGGTCCATGGCGTTTTCGACGACACCGTCGTCGAGCGACAGGCGCATCACCATCGATTCGGAGAACACGCTCCAGCGCTCGCGGTCGAGATGGGCGGCGACCGCCGGCCCCGACAAGGGCGACATGCGGAAGGTGAGCGGCCGGCCATAGGCCTCGAAGCGGCGGCTGGCGCGGGCGATGCGGTCGGGAATGTTGCGGATGTCGGCCGGGTCGAGCGGGTTGACCGAGTTGAGCCGCTTGGCCGGATGCCCTGCCGTCAGCCGCACCAGCCAGGTGCCGTCATAATGCACCGCCGCCGCCGGCCAGGCGCGAAAGCCGGCCGCCTCATAGCGGCGGACGATTGCGAGTTCGTGCGACGGGCGGTTCTGGTTCACGCTGCTGTCAGCTCCGGTAGTCGCCGTTGATGGCAACATATTCCTTGGTCAGGTCGCAGGTCCATACCGTCGCCTTGCCGCGGCCAAGACCGATGTCGGCGCGGATGACGATGTTGTCACCCTTCATGTAGGCCGAGGTCGCCGCTTCCGAATAACCAGGGTCGCGCTCGCCATTGTGGGCAAGGCGATTGTCGCCGAACCAGATCGACAGGAGGTCGCGGTCGGCCGGCTCGCCAGCCTTGCCGACGGCCATGACGACGCGGCCCCAATTGGCGTCCTCGCCGGCTACGGCGGTCTTGACCAGCGGTGAATTGGCGATGGAGAGCGCGATGCGCTTGGCCGAACGCGCCGACTTGGCGCCGGTGACGGTGACTTCGACCTGCTTGCGCGCGCCTTCGCCGTCGCGCACGACCTGAAGCGCAAGCGTCTTGAGCATCTTGTTGAGCGCACGGCGGAAGGCGCCGAGGCGCGCATCCTTGGGATCGGAAATCTTCGGCGCGCCGCGCTTGGCCGCGGCCCCGGTGGCAAACAGCATCAGCGTGTCGGACGTCGAGGTGTCGCTGTCGACGGTCACCGCATTGAAGGTCTTGGCGGTGCCGCGCGACAGCATGTCCTGCAGCACGTCAGCGGCAATCGGCGCGTCGGTGGCGACGAAGGACAGCATCGTCGCCATGTCGGGCGCGATCATGCCTGCGCCCTTGGCGATGCCGTTGATGGTGACGTCGGTGTCGCCGAGCTTGACCGTCGCGGTCACCACCTTGGGATAGGTGTCGGTGGTCATGATCGCCTTGGCGGCCTCGATCCACTGGTCGGACCTGGCGTCCTTGACCATGCCGGAAAGCAAATGGCTGAACTTGCCGGCGTCGAGCGGCTCGCCGATGACACCGGTGGAGGCGAGGAAGACGTCGCCAGGCGTGCAGCCGGCGGCCTTGGCAGCGGCCTGGCCGGTCAGCGTGGTGGTCTCGCGGCCCTTCTTGCCGGTAAACGCATTGGCGTTGCCGGAATTGACGACCAGAATACGCGCCTTGCCGCCCGAAAGGTTCTGGCGGCAGAAATCGACCGGTGCCGAGGGGCACTTGGAACGGGTGAAGACGCCTGCCGCCGCCGTGCCTTCGTCAAACACCATGGCCACCACGTCGGTGCGACCCTTGTACTTGATGCCCGCTTCGGCAGTGGCAATGCGGACGCCATCGATGGCGGGCATCTTGGGATATTTTTTCGGTGCAAGCGGGGAAACGGCAGTCGACATCAGGGAACCTCTGCGGGCTCGGGAAACGGTGAGGGTTGGCACCGTTTGCCCGATAGCGCGAGGCTTCGCAAGGCGTTTCACCTCACGAAGGCGTGGTCCAGCCTCAATGCACCGCCGGATTGAGGAAGCCGCGGAACAGCCGCTGGACGGCGGGGATCAGCCCCCAGATCATCGTCGCCACCATCAGCGGCGCAATCAGCAGGGTGCGCTGCCAGATCGTCCAGCCATCGGTCAGCGGCATGACGACGTAAAGAAGGACCGTGATCAGCGGATAGACACCGATCAGGACCATCAGGGCGAAGCGCGGGCGGGAAAAGCGGGTTTGGGAGGCAGTCATTTCCAATCTCCATCGGAACGAAACGTTTCGTTATATAAAACGGGCCGTTTCGTTTCGTCAAGAGCTGGTGTATGGATTTGTCGACGAACCGGAGAACGAGATGAGCACTGAGCAAGACGCGGCGCGGAAATCGATCGGCGCACGGCGCAGCCCCGAAAGCGCCGACGCGATTCTGGAAGCGGCCGAGGCGGTGCTGATCGAAAACGGCTATGCGGGATTCTCGATCGAGGCCGTGGCGCGCCGTGCCCGCGCCGGCAAGCCGACGATCTATCGCTGGTGGCCGAACAAGGCATCGCTGCTGCTTGAGGTCTACCAGCGCCAGAAGCGCGACATCGACTATCCCGACACCGGCAGCATCGAGGAAGACCTGTTCGGCTTTGCCAGGAGCCTGTTCGTCCACTGGCGCGAGACGCCATCTGGCGGCATCTTCCGCTCTCTGCTGGCCGAGGCCCAGTCGGATGCTTCAGCAGCCGAAGCGCTGGCCGAATATGCCGCCGGGCGCAGGGCCAACACCGGCAAGATCGTCGCCCGGGCCAAGGCGCGAGGCGAGGTCGCAGCACATGTCGACCCCGAACAGGTCGCCGACATGGTCGCTTCCTACGCCTGGGTGCACCTGCTGACTGGCCGGCTGGATGAGGACGACGCCACGTTGCGCCGGGCGATCCGCATGATCGTGAACGGCATCAAGGCCTGAGGCATCGCTGAAGCTTGAGGCATCGCTGAAGACTGGCTGCAACGCCGCCGGGCGATTCAGCTGCGCTGGAGCGCGACGTGCACGCCGAGACCGACAAGCACTGCACCGCCGGCGCGCCGCATAAGCCTTTGCGCCCGGCTCGAGCGCTGCAGGCGGCCGATCAGGAGGCCGGCCAGCACAACGCCGACAGTGTCGGCAACCGTGAACATGGTGTTGACCAGAATTCCGAAGATGAGGAACTGCAGCCAGACCGGGAAAGTCGCGGATGCGTCGATGAACTGCGGCAGGAAGGCCATGAAGAAGATGGCCGTCTTGGGGTTGAGCACCTCGACGGCAACGCTCTCGACGAAGGCACGACGGCCGGACTTCTGTCCCATGCCGGAGGGGTCGAAATCGCCCTGTTTGCGGCCGCGGAACATCGAAATGCCCAGCCAGACGAGATAGGCGGCGCCCGCAAGCTTGACCGCCATGTAGAGCCACGGAACCGCGTGGAACAGGAATGACAGCCCGGCTGCAGCCGCAACGACATGCACATAGCCACCAATGTGGATGCCCAATGCAGCCATGAAACCGGAACGGCGCCCGCGCGCCATCGTCTGGGCCGCAGCGTAGAGCATGGCCGGACCGGGGATGAAGGCGAAGATTGCCGCCGTGGCAAGGAACGCGAGGATCAGGTCGGCAGACGGCATGCGATGCTCCTGGAAACGGGGTGCTCCGCTCAACCCCCATGAGAAGTCCCAATTTGGCGACCATCGGACCCAACGTCATTCAGCCACCGGCGAGGTGAGAACGCGCCAGATGGTCAAACTGCGAGCGTCGCAAACAAAAAAGGGCGGCGCCGACTGACGCCGCCCTTCTGAAATCGAGTTGAAAAGGCCTACTTCGATGCGTCGATGGCGTCGATGGCCTTCTTGAGCTCGGGGTCGGTGACTTCGACCTTGCCGGCGGCGCGGATCTGCTTGACCAGGTCGATGTACTTCTCGCGGATGACGAGCGACTTGACCTCTTCCTTGACCGCGTCGAAGGCCGGCGGCTGCTGCGAGCGCTTGTCCTCTACCTTGATGATGTGCCAGCCGAACTGCGTCTGCACCGGCTCTTTCGAGTAGGCGCCGACCTCGAGCGCGAGAGCCGCCTTCTCGAATTCCGGCACCATCTGGCCGGGGCCGAAGAAGCCGAGGTCGCCGCCCGAGGTCTTGCCGCTCGGATCGGTGGTGTTTTCGTTGGCGAGCTTCTGGAAATCCTCACCGCCATCCAGCTTCTTGATCAGGGCGTCGGCCTCTTCCTTGGTCTTGACCAGGATGTGGCGGGCATGAACCTCGTTGACCGGCTTCTGTGCCGCGATTTCCTTGTCGTAGCGGGCACGGATCTCGTCGTCGGTGACCTTGCCCGCGACTTCCTTTTCGACCAGTTCGCCATGCAGCGCGCGCTGGTCGAGGAAGGCCATGCGGCGCTGGAAGTCGGCGTCCTTGTCGAGACCCTTTTCCACGGCCTGGGCCGCCATCAGCCTGATTTCGATGATCGACGACAGCGCCGCGGCACGGCGCTGCTCCGGCGGCAGGCGGCCAAATTGGGCGCCGAGGTCGCTTTCGGCCAGCGAGATGTCGGCTTCAGTGACGTCCTGGCCATTGACCGTGGCAACGATCGTGTTGGGATCTACCGGTGCCGCTGCGGGAGCCGCTGGCTGGGCTGCTGGCGCAGCAGCTTCCTGGGCGGCGAGAGGCAGCGACGACAGCGCCACGAGCCCGGCTGCAAGCCCGACGCGGGCAAGCGAGGCGCTACGGAACGAAAAAGACATCTAAACTCTCCGATGGGGGATGACGCACTTCCAAATCAACCTGAATGTGGCGGAATTTGGCGTCTTCGGCAGGCTCTCTGCAACGTTGACATAAGTTGTGCCCCCTCTTATCTGTCCAACGTCTTCGCGTCCAGAACCGTTTTCCGGGCGCTTTTCGCGTTGAACCTGCCACCGCCTTGTCCCCGGCAGGTTCGGCCGGCGGACAGTCGGCTTCATTCGAATTGAAAGGGCCACTTGATGGTCAGTCTCGGCGGTCTCGCCCGTAAGATTTTCGGTTCCTCCAACGATCGTCGCGTCAAATCGACCCGACCCCGGGTGGAAGCGATCAATGCACTGGAAAATGAACTGCAGGCGCTGACCGACGACCAGCTTCGGGCGCGAACCGAGCAGTTCCGTCAGGACCTTGCCAACGGGGCAACCCTCGACGACCTGCTGATCCCGGCGTTTGCCACGGTTCGCGAAGGCGCAAAGCGCGCGCTTGGCATGCGTCCGTTCGACGTCCAGATGATCGGCGGCATGGTGCTGCACGGCCGCGGCATCGCCGAGATGCGCACCGGCGAAGGCAAGACCCTCGTCGCCACCCTGCCCGTCTATCTCAACGCCCTGACCGGCAAGGGCGTGCATGTCGTTACCGTCAACGACTATCTCGCCAGCCGCGACGCCGAATGGATGGGCCGGCTCTACAAGTTCCTCGGCCTTTCGGTCGGCATCATCGTGCACGGACTGTCGGACGAAGAGCGCCGCGCGGCCTATGCCTGCGACATCACCTACGCCACCAACAACGAACTCGGCTTCGACTATCTGCGCGACAACATGAAGTACGAGCGCGCCCAGATGGTGCAGCGCGGCCACTTCTTCGCCATCGTCGACGAGGTCGACTCGATCCTGGTCGACGAGGCCCGCACGCCGCTGATCATTTCCGGTCCGCTCGAGGACCGTTCGGAAATGTACAACACGGTCGACGCCTTCCTTCTCCATCTGGTTCCGTCCGACTACGAGGTCGACGAGAAGCAGAAGACCGCCATCTTCACCGAAGAAGGCACCGAGAAGATGGAGAACATGCTGCGCGAAGCGGGCCTGCTGAAGGGCGAGTCGCTCTACGACATCGAAAACGTCGCCCTGGTCCACCACGTCAACAATGCGCTCAAGGCGCACCGCCTGTTCCAGAAAGACAAGGACTACATCGTCAAGGACGACGAAATCGTCATCATCGACGAGTTCACCGGCCGCATGATGCCGGGCCGCCGCTTCTCCGAAGGCTTGCACCAGGCGCTGGAAGCCAAGGAACACGTGTCGATCCAGCCGGAAAACCAGACGCTGGCTTCCGTCACCTTCCAGAACTATTTCCGCATGTACGAAAAGCTCGCCGGCATGACCGGTACGGCGCTGACCGAAGCGGAAGAGTTCGGCAACATCTACAATCTCGACGTCACCGAGGTTCCGACCAACCTGCCCGTCAGCCGCATCGACGAGGACGACGAGGTCTACCGGACGGTCGAGGAGAAGTACAAGGCGATCGTCCGCGAGATCAAGGAAGCCAACGCCAAGGGCCAGCCGACGCTGGTCGGCACGACCTCGATCGAGAAATCCGAACAGCTGGCCGAGCGGCTGCGCAAGGACGGCTTCAAGGACTTCGAGGTCCTGAATGCCCGCCACCACGAGCGCGAGGCGGCGATCGTCGCCCAGGCCGGCAAGCCTGGCGCTATCACCATCGCCACCAACATGGCCGGCCGCGGCACCGACATCCAGCTCGGCGGCAACGCCGACATGCGCATTGCCGAGGAACTGGCCGACATGCCGGCAGGCCCCGAGCGCGACGCGAAGGAAAAGGCGATCCGCGAGGACGTTGCCCGCCTCAAGGAAAAGGCGCTCGCCGGCGGCGGCCTCTACGTGCTTGCCACCGAACGCCACGAAAGCCGCCGCATCGACAACCAGCTGCGCGGCCGCTCCGGCCGCCAGGGCGACCCGGGCCGTTCGAAGTTCTTCCTGTCGCTGCAGGACGATTTGATGCGCATCTTCGGTTCCGAGCGCATGGACGGCATGTTGCAGAAGCTCGGCCTCAAGGAAGACGAGGCGATCGTCCACCCCTGGATCAACAAGGCTCTGGAAAAGGCGCAGAAGAAGGTCGAGGCCCGCAACTTCGACATCCGCAAGAACCTGCTCAAATACGACGACGTGTCGAACGACCAGCGTAAGGTGGTGTTCGAGCAGCGCATCGAGCTGATGGACGCGACCAGCCTGACCGATACGGTCGCCGAAATGCGCCACGACGTGATCGAGGATCTGGTCGCCAAGCACATCCCCGAAAACGCCTATGCCGAGCAGTGGGATGTCACTGGCCTCAAGGAAGGCGTGATCCAGTCGCTCAACCTCGATCTCCCGATCGAGGAATGGGCCAAGGAAGAAGGCATCGCCGAGGAAGAGGTCCGCGAGCGCATCACCGCCGAAGCCGACAAGGCGGCCGCCGACCGCGCCGAGCGCTTCGGCCCCGAGGTGATGACCTATGTCGAACGCTCGGTGGTGCTGCAGACGATCGACCACCTGTGGCGCGAGCATCTGGTCAATCTCGACCACTTGCGCTCGGTCGTCGGCTTCCGCGGCTACGCCCAGCGCGACCCGCTCAACGAATACAAGGGCGAGGCCTTCGAGCTGTTCCAGGCGATGCTCGGCAACCTGCGCCAGGCGGTCACCGCACAGCTGATGCGGGTCGAACTGGTGCGCCAGGCAGCCGACGCGCCGCCACCGGAAGCGCCCGAGATGTTTGGCCACCACATCGACGGCACCACCGGCGAGGACGATTTCGGCGAAGGCTCGGTCGCAGTCCTGCAGGATTCGCGCGTCGTCGCGGCCGAAGACCGCGACCCCAACGATCCATCAACCTGGGGCAAGGTTTCGCGCAACGAGGCCTGCCCGTGCGGTTCGGGCAAGAAATACAAGCACTGCCACGGCACCTTCGCCTGACCGGCGACTGGGACAATCCAGCCTCGAACATTGAACGGCGGCCCATTGGGTCGCCGTTACAGTTTCCGAAGCCTTCAGCTCCTAAATGTGCCTGTAGCTGGCAATGTCGGCTTTGATGCCCAGCCGTGCGATCAACTCCTGCGGGTTGAAATTCGCTTGCGCGTGCATCGACTGCACCTTGGCCTTGGCCGATGCGATCGCAGCCTCGCTTTCCCACTCGACGATCGTGATGACATTGTGCTCTCCAGGCATCGATGGCTGCTCCAGAACCATGTCCTGCAGGAAGCCCGGCTGCACTCTCAGCAACTCGTGCGTCTGCCGAACCTTGTCGAGAAACTCGGCGCGCGCACCGTCTGGAACGGTGAACCTGTCGACCCTGTAGATACGTTGCGCCTTGCTGGCGTCCTGACCCATCTCGTCCTCCTCTCTTCGACTTGACAGAAAGGACTTGTGCAACCTCAACCATTATTGAGGTCAAGCGCCATTTTCAGATTTGCAGCTCGGTCTGGTTTTGCGGGCAAACAGCTTTTGAAGCATCGCAAGAAATGCTTGCACCGTGGTCGCGTGAAGATCTGCCAATGGCGCAGGAGACGCTGGCGAGACAACCGGTTACCGCCATCCCGAAAGGCGGAAGTGCTTCTTTGCCAACCGGCGGTGACCACATTGTGATTCCAAGCGACGGTCCGGTAGTTTGCTTTGCCCGACGGATTGGCTAGAATGGGATTCCTTAATGATATTCCGAAGAGAAATCTCATTGCCTTCCGATACCGGTTCGAATTCATCTAATTTCATTGCGTCTCCCTTTTTGCTCTTCTGGGTCGCGTTATCTGGACTTGTCGTGAGCCTGCTCGCCGCCGCAGTGATGTCGGCGGATATGGCTGCTGCTTTGCTCCGAGAGAACGGGCCGGTAGAGATGGCAAGTGCCGTCTTGCATTTCGTCGTCGCGATCGTTGCGGCAGGCATCTGGTTTCGTCGGGGCGGGCTGGCTGGGCTGATCGCGCTTGGCGCGCTGCTCCTCGGCGTTCGTGAGCTGGATTGGCATCACGCCTTCACGACATACGGCCTTTTCAATCTGCGCCAGTATCTCAGGCCGGAAGTGCCAATCGTGGAGAAACTCGCAAGTGCGGGGACCGTCCTCCTGATCGGCACGGTGGTGGTGGCGTTGCTGATAAGATCGCTGGATCACATCAAGCATCTGGTGACGCGCAGGCCGCCGGCTGCCTATGGCGCGATCGTGCTTGTCGCCTACCTGCCGGCGCTGAAGATCCTCGACGCCATCCCCCGCTGGTTCCGGGAGGCCGATAGCGCCTTGCCTGCAACGGCTCTGAAATACGCCCGCGCGCTCGAGGAAATCAACGAGATGTGGCTGCCGGTGCTGGTGCTGCTGTTCTTGCTGCAGCTGTATCTGCCGCCGCAGACCAGCCAACGCAACGCGGTCCCGAGCTACCAGGGCGCGCACCGCTGATCCAAGTCACTTGACGCCGCCAGGGGCAGGAGCTACGCGACAGGCCTGTCCACGGCGCCTGGAGCTCATGCCCGGCGCCAGTCCCACTCGCGGAGGAGCGGAGACGACCGTCCATGCTCGAACGGCGCGACACCTACGACACCCTCTACCGCGACTTCCGCTGGAACATCCCGCAGAAATTCAACATCGGCACCGCCGTGTCCGACCGCTGGGCTGCGGTCGATCCCGAGCGGACGGCGCTCCTCGACTACCATGTCGAGGGGGCGGCCAAAAAATTCTCCTTCGGCGAGCTGTCCCGCCGCTCCAACGCCTTTGCCCATGCGCTGCGCGCCCGCGGCGTGCGGCGAGGCGACCGGGTGGCGCTGCTGTTGCCACAGAGCTTCGAGACGGCCATCGCCCATGTCGCCATCTACAAGCTCGGCGCGATAGCGGTGCCGCTGGCGCTGTTGTTCGGCGTCGAGGCGCTCGAATACCGGCTGCAGACGGCGGGTGTGCGGGCCATCGTCACCAACGAGGCCGGTTTCGCCAAGGTCGGCCAGATCGCCGGCCGGTTGCCGCAGCTTGAAACCATCGTCGTTGTCGGCAGCGGCGGGCTGGACGACTTCCAGCGCCTTGTCGCTTCGCATGCGCCTGACTTTACCGCCGAGGATACCGGTCCCGACGATCCGGCGATGATGATCTTCACCTCGGGCACCACGGGGCCGCCCAAGGGCGCGCTGCATGGCCATCGCGTGCTGCTCGGGCACCTGCCCGGCATCCAGATGGCCCATGAGTTCCTGCCGCAGCCGGGCGACCTGATGTGGACGCCGGCAGACTGGGCCTGGGCCGGCGGGCTGCTCAACCTGCTGCTGCCGGGCCTCTATTTCGGCCTGCCGGTGGTATCGGCCCGCTTCGATAAGTTCGATCCCGAGGCAGCGCTTGTGCTGGTCGAGAAGATGGGGGTGCGCAATGCCTTCATCCCGCCGACGGCGCTACGCATGCTGAAGACCGTGCCCGACATCGGCAAGCGCTTCCGGCTCGGCCTGCGCAGCATCGGCTCGGCCGGCGAAGCCCTCGGCCGCGAGACCTACGACTGGGCGGCTGGCGAGCTCGGGCTCACGGTCAACGAGTTCTACGGCCAGACCGAATGCAACGCGGTGCTCGCCTCCTGCGCGGCCCTCGGTGTGAGCCGCGGCGGGGCCATCGGCAAGGCGGTGCCCGGCCACCAGGTCGCCATCATCGACGACAACGGCCGTCGCGTACCTGCCGGCGAGCCCGGCCAGATCGCCATCGCCAGGCCCAACCCTGTCATGTTCCTCGAATACTGGCAGAGTCCCGAAGCGACCGAGAAGAAATTCATCGGCGAGTGGATGACGACCGGCGACCAGGGCATCGAGGACCAGGACGGCTACGTCACCTTCTTCGGCCGCGACGACGACGTCATCACCTCCGCCGGCTTCCGCATCGGCCCGGGCGAGATCGAGGACTGCCTGACCGGCCATCCCGCCGTCGCGCTGGCCGCTGCCGTGGGCAAGCCCGACGCGCTGCGCACCGAGATCGTCAAGGCCTATGTCGTGCTCAAGGACGGCGTTGCGGGCAACGCGGCGCTGGCCGACGAGATCAAGCTCTGGGTGCGCGAGCGCCTGTCGGCGCACGAATATCCGCGCGAGGTCGAGTTCGTCGATTCGATGCCGCTGACCACCACCGGCAAGGTCATCCGCCGCATTTTCCGCGACCGGGCCAAGCGCGAGGCGAAAACGCTCTAGCGTTTTAGCAGGCTGCGCATGCGGTCGCGCAGCTTGACCGCAAGCTTGCGCGTCTGGCGATAGAGATGCAGCTGCGAGGCGGCCTGGCGGGTGACACGGTCGGCATCGGGCGTCAGTCCGACGACGATGGTGCCCATCGGCTTGCGTTCGCTCCACATCCGGCCGACCAGCGGGTGGTCGGGCACGGCGCAGGAATCGGTGACCATGACGTTGGGGTCTTCGAGATGCTGCGCGGTCACCGCCATCATCAGCAGCGCGCCCGGCGAATAGGCAGACAGGATCTCGTCGTAGGCGGTCTTCCAGGTATAGGCGACGCCCGCCTCGACGAAGACGACGAGGCTGGCAATGGTGCGGCCGTCGAGCGTCAGCGAGTGGATGCGGCACATGTCCTGTTCCGACATCCGGTGCACCGCCTCGCGGGCGAAGGCGGCACGATAGCGGTCGATCGCCATGGCGGTGCGCTGACGGCCTTTCCAGCCGGACGCCTCCAGCGTCAGGAACTGCTCGATGGCATGGCGCACATCGTCCTGGGTGCGCGCAACCTTGTGCTCGAGCACGCCTTGTTCGGCGAGCCGGCGCTCAAGCCGGCGGAACTCCTTGTAGTGGCGATTGCCGAGCGCGGCCTTGAGATAGTCGTCGCCGTCGCGCTCGCTTTCGAGGAAGGGGCGCTCGAACTGGCCGGTAATAGCCAGCGGCAAGCCGCGGCTTTCGGCCGTCGCACTCAGCATGCGGGCGACGGCGCCATCGAGGCGCATGTCGGGCAGCACGAAAACCCTCGGCAGCTTGAGATGCGGCCGCGCCAGCATGGCGAAGAAATCGGCGATCACGCCTTCGGGGTCGTCGCGGTCGAGCAGCGGCGTGCCGAGCGGGCCGAACGGGCTCGACCAGGTCCGCATCACCGGCACGCCGAGCGGCACCGCCGGCTTCTCGATCGAATAGGGCACGAGCAGGCGCAGCCGGCTGCGAAACTCGTTGCCGTCCCGGATGACGGCAAGCCGCACCTCGCGGTCCTCGAGCCTCGGCATGGCGGGCGCCAGGAAGCGCGGGTTGAAGAAGACGTTGGGCTCGATGGTACGGGCGCAGAGGTGGTCGAGCTCCTCGACCAGGTCGAAGCCGGCCGAAGCCGGATAGATGGCGAGCCGCCTGAGCGGCCGCTCGCTGGCGGTCAATTCAAGCTGGGCGAGGTCGGCAAGGTCGGTCGGAACGCCGGCAATGCCGGCGATCATCGAACCGGCCGGGCCGCCGCTGGTCTCTTCGAGAAGCGGGATGGCTACCATCAGGCTTTCTCCAATGTGCGTCGGACGGGGATGAATAGCACCATGACGATGCCGAGCTTGCGCCATACGGTGAACGACAGCGCGGTCGCCTCGAAGATCATCGCCGCCGAGGTGGCGATTGCCGCGCCCCACAGGCCGAGCGTAGGGATGAACACGACGTTGAGGCCGATGTTGAGGGCGAGTGTCGCGGCATAGACCATGGCGCAGACGTTCTGGTAGCCGCTCATGGTCAACACGCTTTCGCATGGGCCGACCGCCGATCGCGCCACTACCGCAGCCACGAGCAGGAACAGCAGCGGATAGCCCTCGTCGAAGCCGGGGCCGAACATGCCGAGCAGCGGCTTGCCGAGCACCAGCACGACAAGCCCCATCAGCAGCGACGGCCAGAACGTCCAGGACACTGTTTCGCGGGCGAAGCCGGCCAGCTTTTCCGGCTCGCCATGGGCGATATGGGCATAGCGCTGGGCAACGCCCGCCTTGACCGAGAAATAGACGAAGTGGACCAGCGCCAGCGTCTTCACAGTCGCGAAGTAAACCGCGACATGGTCCGGTTCCATGTAGAAGCCGACCATCAGCACGTCGGCATTGGTGAGCAGGAAAAAGAAGCTCTCGACCAGGAAGATCGGCAGCGAGATCTTGAACCAGTAGCCGAGCAGGATAGTGCGCGGCCCGGCGGGAATGCGCTTGTCGGTCCGCGAGGTGACGCGGACGAGTTGGGCGATCGTGGTGACGTAGGTGGCGGCGATCGCGGCGCTGACGGCAGTCTCGGCGGTCGGCGCAAGGCCCGACACCACGGCCGCCGCCATGAACAACAGGATCAGCAGCGGCCGCACGATGTAGGTCGGCACAAGCGCCTGGAACGCCCAGGCGTTGGCGCGCGCCAGCCCTTGCAGCACGTCCGACAGCGCCAGCATCGGCAGGCAGAACATGCCGAGGAAGAACGGTACGACGTAGTAGCTCTCGATCTTGTCCGAGAGCAGCCAGACGCTGGCCATGGCCAAGGCGGTGATGACGGTCGAGGCGACGAGCACGAACAGCCGGCTCGCCACAAGCACGCCGCGCAGTTCGGCGAGCATGCCCTTTTCGCGGTATTCGGGGATGAAGCGGATGACGGAGGTGTGGAAACCGAAGCAGGACAGGGAACCTGCGATGATCATCGACACCCAGACGAGCACGAAGATGCCGTATTCGAAACCGCCCATCCAGCGGGCCAGCAGCACCTGGCTGACGAAGGCGATGGCGGCGCTGACAATGCGCACGGCAAAGGCGATCAGCGACATGCGGCCGGCTTCGCCGCGCTCGTCGGCGCTGAAAAGAACGGCGTCGACGCGACGCAGCAGCGGCGCGATGCGCGAGGCGATCTGCCCCGGCAGCCACCGTTCGGCCGTCATCGCTGCGGAAAAACGCAACTCAACACACTCCATCTTCCGCGAATTTCGCTGACAGGATGTACTGGACAGCGATTAAGAAACGGTTGGGCGGCAACGTTGTGGCCAGGAGATGCCGGGCATGATCTCGCAAGATGAGCGCAAGTCGATGTTGCGGGCCCATTCGATCGGCCCGACAATGATCCGTTATCTCGAAGAGATCGGCATCGAGCGGCTGGCCGATCTTCGCGGCGCCGATGCCGCCGAGATCGCGCTCCGCATCGACATTGCGCTCGGCCGCAAGCACATCAACAGCCTGGGCGTGGCGGCCCTTCGAAATCTGATCGAGCTTGCCGAGCGCGAGACGGGGTGAGCGGGTGCGCTTGCGCCACGGCGTAGTCGGGCCCTCGCAAGCCAGGCTCTCTTCCACGGTTTAGGGATAACGTCGCGCACGACGATACAAACACTTGGCTCGTGCCGCCGATCACGCTACCGCGCCTCCGGAGTTCGGATCAATCCCCCTGTTGACCGCCCTGCCATGCCCCCATGATCATGCGACGGAAGTGTTCGGCAGCGGGTGAAAGCGTGGCGGCGCGCCGGCGGACGATGCCAATCGTCCGCGAAATCAACGGGTTGCCCAGCGGCCTCGTGATGATGATGGGATGATCGGGTCCGGGTGTCGCCGTGCGCGGAAGCACGGAAATCCCGAGGCCTGCCTCCACCAGGCCGAGCGAGGTCGACAGGTGCGTCACCTCGTAGGACCACCGCAGTTCGATGTTCGACCGCGCAAGCGTCGCGTCGAGCATGGTGCGGTTGCCGCTGGAGCGGTGCACGGTGATCAGCGGGTACGGCGCCAGATCCATCCAGCCGACCTCCTGCCGCATCGCCAGGGGATGATCGCGCCGCGCCGCCAGCACGAACGGATCTTCGGCGATGCGATCGAAGATGAGCTCCGGATCGGAGGTACCGATGAAGTTGATCCCGAATTCCACTTCGCCGCGCGAGACGGCCTGCAGCCCTTCCGTCGCCGTCAGGTCGAGAATGCGGAAGCGGATGTCCGGATATTCCTGGTTGAACTGCTTGATCACCGTCGGCAGGAAATAGAAGGCGGCAGTCGGCAGGCAAGCGATCGTCACCAGCTCGCTTCGCCGCACGCCCCGACCGCGGGCCGCAAAGAGGGAGCTGTCGAACTCCTCCAGCATGCGCTGCACCAGCGGCACAAGTTCGAGGCCGAGCGCGGTGGGCGAAACATGCCGGGTGGTGCGCTCGAGAAGCGGCGCACCTATCGATGCCTCCAGCTTCTGGATGCGGCGGCTGAGCGCCGGCTGCGACAGGTTCAGGGCATCGGCCGCCCGGTGAAAGCTTTCAAGCTCGACGACGCCGAGAAAAGCCCTGAGATCGAGGATTTCACAATTGATGCTCATGACGCATCACTGCTCCAAAATTTTGCACTTAACTTAATAATCCAGTTGGCGCATATGCCTCAAGGGTGAAACGACGAAGATCATGCCCGCCGATGGCGATCATGGGACTTGGCGTTTCCAATCGTTATGTGTACGTTTGTATACATTTGAACGCATAGCTATTTTGGGGAGGAAAAACATGGCTGATTTTACGCGTCGTCAACTGCTTGCCGCCGGCTCCGCCGCAGCGGTACTTGGACTAAGCGGAGTGCGCCCGGCATTTTCGCAGGCCTCGGTCGATTTCGCCGGCAAGACCGTCGAATGGTGGATGCCCTTCTCCGAGGGCGGCGGTTCGGACGTCTGGGCGCGATTCTTCGCCCCCTATCTCTCGAAATATCTTCCGGGCAACCCGAACGTCGTGGTCCGGAACGTGCCCGGCGGCGGGTCGATCACCGGGTCGAACGAATTCGTCGCCCGCGCGCGGCCCGATGGGCTTGCGATCCTTGGCACGTCGGGATCGACGCAGTTTCCGTTCCTGCTCGGCGATCCGCGCGTGCGCTACGATTACGCCAAGCTTATTCCCGTACTCGTCTCGCCGACGGGCGGCGTCTGCTACCTGCCCGCCAAGTTCGGCGTGAAGACGCCGGCCGAACTGAACAAGATCAAGGACCAGGACCTGGTCTACGGCAGCCAGGGCGCGACCTCGCTCGACCTCGTGCCGATGCTTGCCTTCCGCCTGCTCGGCCTCAAGGTCCGCCATGTGTTCGGCATGCAGGGGCGCGGCGACGGCCGCCTTGCCTTCGAACGCGGCGAAGCGACGATCGACTACCAGACCTCCTCCGCCTACCTGACCAACGTCACTCCGCTCGTCGAGGCCGGCACGGCCGCTCCAATGTTCTCCTGGGGGGTCCTCGACGCCCAGGGCAACGTCGCCCGCGATCCGACGTTCCCCGACCTGCCGCACTTCGTCGAAGCCTATGAGATGATGCATGGCAAGAAGCCGTCCGGCATCGAATATGACGCCTACCTCGCCTTCTTCGGCTCCGGCTTCGCGGCCCAGAAGCCCTGCATGCTGCCGGAAGGCACGTCGGACGACATCGTTGCGACCTATCGCAAGGCCTTTGCCGACGCCGTGGCCGATCCGGAACTACAGAAGGCCAAGGGCGACGTTCTCGGCGACTACACGCAGGCCGTCGGCAGCGACATCGAGCAGCTCTACAAGGTCGCCACGACGATCAAGCCCGAAGCGCGTGACTGGGTGCGCAACTTCCTGAACACGGAATACCAGGTCAAGCTCTGATCGACAGAGTGCCCGCCGCCGACAGGCGGCGGGCAAGCCTGCACGACGCCTGTCGGCGCTCGAACATCCACCTGCCGACATTGACCAGGCTGGCGCGAGGGCGCCGCCCAGCAACTGTTGCCCATCGAAAGGACAGCCACAGTGATCGATGTGTTCGTCACTTCGCTCCAGAACCTGCTGACCCTCCACCACCTCAGCTACATGATGATCGGCGTTGCGATCGGCCTCGTCGTCGGCATCCTGCCGGCGCTCGGCGGCATTGCCGGCATGTCGCTGCTGTTGCCATTCGTCTACGGCATGGAGCCGACCGCCGCGATTGCGATGATGGTCGGCCTGCTGGCGGTCATCCCCACCTCCGACACCTTCTCCTGCATCCTCATGGGCATCCCGGGATCGTCCGCCTCGCAGGCGACGGTGCTCGACGGCTTCCCCCTCGCCCGCAAGGGCGAAGCGGCACGTGCGCTGAGCGCCTCCTTCTCGGCGTCCATGATCGGTGGCCTTTTCGGCGCGCTGTGCCTGACCGCCATCGTCATCGTGGCGCGTCCGCTCATCCTGAGCTTCACCTCGGCCGAACTGTTCATGCTGGCCATTTTCGGCCTGTCCATGGTGGGCGTGCTGTCGGGCAGCAGCCTCGCCAAGGGCGTGGCCGCCTGTGCGCTGGGCCTCGCCTTCGGGGCGATCGGCACCGCTCCGGCAAATGGCGGCGAACGCATGACCTTCGATTCGCTGTACCTGATGAGCGGCCTCGAGATCACCATCATCGGCCTCGGCATCTTCGCGCTGCCGGAAGTGCTCGACCTGCTGCGCGGCCAGGCAAGCATCTCGAGCACGGGCAAGCTCGGCCAAGGCTGGCTGACCGGCGTGCGCGATACCTGGCGGGAAAAGTGGCTGACGCTGCGCTGCGCGACGATCGGGGCCTGTGTCGGCCTGATGCCGGGCCTTGGCGGCAGCGTTTCGGACTGGATCTCCTACGGCCACACAGTCCAAAGCGCCAAGGACAAGTCGCAATTCGGCAAGGGTGACATCCGTGGCGTCATCGGCCCGGAAGCGGCCAACAATTCCTGTGCCGGCGGCAACCTGATCCCGACCCTGCTCTTCGGCATCCCCGGTTCCGGCTCGATGGCGATCTTTCTCGCCGCGATGATCCTGATCGGGCTGCAGCCAGGTCCCGGCATGGCCGATCCGAAGCGCGACCTCGACCTCACCTATACCGTGGTCTGGACGCTAGCGCTCGCCAACGTCGTCGGCACCGCAGCCTGCATCGCCCTATCGCCGAGCATCGCGCGCCTCACGACGATCCGCTTCGTGCTGTTCGCGCCGTTCATGATCCTCATCATCGTCTTCGGCGCATTCCAGTCGACCCGCTCCTTCGAGGACATCCTGGCCCTGCTGGTCATCGCGCTGACGGGCATCTTCCTGAAGCGCTTCGGCTGGCCCCGACCGGCCTTCCTCATCGGCTTCGTGCTTGCCGGCCAGGTCGAGACCTATTTCTACCAGGCGGTCCAGTTCTACGGCTATGGCTTTCCGCTTCGGCCCATCGCCGTCGCGATCGCACTGATAACGATCGCCTCGCTCTGGTTCACCAGCCGGTCGCGCCAGGCACCAAAGGAGGAAACCGTCCCCGGCGGCATCACCACCGACATCGACTTCGAGCGCGAGGAAGACGAAACGGCCGCCGCCAAGAACCTGTGGCCGCAGGTGATCTTCACCGCGATCGCCGTCGGCTTCTTCATCTTCACGATCGCCGAAGGTGCGCAGAACTCGTTCCTCGACGCGGTGTTCCCGGTCTCGGTGGGCATCGTCGGCCTTCTCACTGCCGCCTTCGTGCTGTTCTGGCAGGTCAGGGGCGCGACGGGACGTGGGCCGGCAGGCACCGTCAATTTCGACCTCGATGACGGTGCGAGCAGCGGCAGCCTGTGGCGGTTCGTCGGCTGGCTGGTCGGCTTCGTTATCGCGATCGGCCTTCTCGGCTTCACGCTAGCGCTCGTCGGCTTCTTCCTGGCGTTCCTGAAGGTCGTCGCGAGGTCAAGCTGGCTGCAAGCCATCATCCTGACCGCTGCAGCCGTCGGCCTGGTGCTGGTGCTGACGTCGATCCTCAACATGAACCTGCCGGGCGGCCTGCTGCAGCACTACTTCTACAGCCAGCTGGCCTGGCCCCTGCGCTGAACTTCCGCCCCGGCGGCAACGCCGGGGCTTTTGCATGCCAATTTTCAAAGTGTGCAATTGCATCCAATTGTCGACATTACCGAACGAGGTCACCTTGCCCGCACAACACGCCATTCCCTGTATCCTCATGCGCGGAGGAACATCGAAGGGACCCTATTTCAAGATGCAGGATATCCCGCAGGACCCAGATGTCCGCGCGCGGGTGCTGCTGGCCGCCATGGGCTCGCCCGACATCCGCCAGATCGACGGCATCGGCGGCGCCGATACGCTGACCAGCAAGGTCGCGATGGTCGGCCCGTCCGACCGGGAAGGCGTCGATGTCGACTATCTCTTCGCACAGGTTTCGGTAGACAAGGCGATCGTCGACACCTCGCCCTCCTGCGGCAACATGCTGTCCGGCGTCGGCCCCTTCGCCATCGAGATGGGCATGGTGCCGGTCAACGGCGAAAAGACCAGCGTCGTCATCTACGACATCAACAGCCAGAGCCGCATCGAGGCGATCGTCGAGACGCCGGACGGTGTCGTCAACTACGAGGGCAACGGGCGGATCGACGGGGTCCCGGGCACGGCGGCCGAGATCCGGCTCAATTTCATGGACATCGTCGGCTCGAAGACGGGCACCCTGTTGCCGACGGGCAAGCCGGTGGAGGTGATCGACGGGGTCAAGGCCACGCTCATCGACGTCGCGGTGCCGATGATGATCGTCCGCGCCGCCGACCTCGGCAAGACGGGCTATGAGTCAGCCGCGGAACTCGATGCCGACAAGGATTTCTTCGCACGCATGGAAGCGATGCGCATGGAAGCGGGCCGGCGCATGGGCCTCGGCGACGTGACCGGCAAGGTCGTGCCGAAGATGGCCATGCTGGCAGCGCCGCGCGAGGGCGGAAGCGTCGCCGCCCGCTACTTCGTTCCGCACAAGACCCACGCGGCCTTCGCCGTCACCGGCGGGCTGTGCGTCTCCTCCTGCGTGCTGGTTCCCGGCACGGTGGCAGCGGGCATCGCCAACCGGCCCGAAGGCGACGACTGCACGGTGATAATCGAGCATCCGACCGGCGTCATCGACGTCGCCATGACGACGAGGCCCGACGGCAACTCCGTCGAGATCATCAGCGGCGGCGTCGTGCGCACTGCGCGCAAGCTGATGGAAGGCACCGTCTTCGTGCCCGCCGCCACGCTGGCATCGACGCCGGCGGCCTGACCCGCTGGCCGCCCAAACAACCGCATACCCGCTTCTGGAGTCCGTAACATCATGAAACTGCTTGTCCTTCCCGGCGACGGCATCGGCCCTGAAATCGTCGGCGCGACCGTGGCGGTCCTGGACGCGGTGGACCGCCGCTTTTCGCTCGGCTTCAGCTACAAGACGCGCGACATCGGCTTCGCATCGCTGCAAAAGATCGGCACGACGCTGCCGCCAGACCTGCTCGAGCAGGCGCGCCGAATGGACGGAACCCTGCTCGGCCCGATTTCCACTCTGGACTATCCGCCCCGCGACAAGGGCGGCATCAACGTCTCGGCTGCCTTCCGCACCCAGCTCGACCTCTTTGCCAACATCCGCCCCGCACGCACCCGCGAGGGCGTCTTCCATCGCGGCACGGCGATGGACCTCGTCATCATGCGGGAGGCGACGGAGGGCATGTATCCCGACCGCAACATGTATGCCGGCAACGGCGAATACATGCCAACGGAAGACATGGCGATCTCGATGCGCAAGGTGACGGCAACGGCAAGCGAGCGCATCGCAAGGGCTTCCTTCGAACTGGCGCGGAGGCGCCGCAAGAAGGTCACGGCGGTGCACAAGGCGAATGCCTTCGTCCTGACCGACGGACTGTTCCTGAAGGAGGTGCGCAAAGTCGCAGCCGACTATCCCGACGTGCAGTTGGAGGAGGTCCTGATCGACGCGATGGCCGCACTGCTGGTCCGCGACGCGAGCCGTTACGACGTGATCTGCACGACCAACTTCTACGGCGACACCCTGTCCGACCTGGCTTCCGAACTCTCCGGCAGCCTGGGCCTGGCAGGCTCCCTGAATGCCGGAACGGACAATGCCGCCGCCCAGGCCCAGCACGGCTCAGCGCCCGACATCGCCGGCCAGGACAAGGCCAATCCGACCTCCATGATCCTGTCGGCGGCGATGCTTTTGCGCTGGCACGGCGAGCGTTCGGGCGACCCGCGCCACATCGAGGCCGCGACCTTGATCGAGCACACCGTCGACCGGGTCATCTCCAACGCTGCGACCCGTACCGGCGACGTCGGCGGGCCACTCGGCACGAAGGCGTTCACCGACACCCTCATCGCCGCTTTGGGCTGAACTGGAGACGAAGACGGCGCGTGGGCCTTGCCCTCGCGCCGTCGCGATCGATGGGTCACCATGTGGCCCTAGCCCAGTCAGCCCGCCTGATGCACGGCCTTGTCGGCCACCAGAACGCCGTCCGCGTCGGCATAAAGATATTGCCCCGTGCGGAACTCGACGTTGCCGAAAGCAAGCGGCACGTCGCGTGCACCGTGGCCCGTCTTGCCGCTCTTCTTCGGCGCCTGGCCGAGCGCCATCACGCAGAAGTCCATGGCATCGATATCGGCGCTGTCGCGGATCGCGCCGTGGATCAGCAGCCCGCGCCAGCCATTCGCCAGGCCGAGGGCCGCGATCTGGTCGCCGACCAGGGCACAGCGCAGCGATCCGCCTCCGTCGACGACGAGAACCCTGCCCGCGCCGTCGCTTTCGAGCGTTGCCCGCAGCAGCCGATTGTCCTCGAAGGTCTTCAGCGTGACGACTTCGCCATGAAATCCCTTGCGCCTGCCGTATGTTTTCCATTGCATTTCGCAGAAGCGCACCTCAGCGTCGTTGCTATCGACCAGGTCCGCCGTCTTAACGATGTCCGTCACGATCTTCCTCCCTCTTCGGCTCGGCCAGCAGCCGTATGGGCGCGCCGGCGCGCCAGGCCTTAATATTCTCGACCGCATCACGATAGAAGGCCCCATAGGCACCCTCGGTCACATAGCCGAGATGCGGCGTCAGCACGGTATTGGGCGCCGTGCGCAACGGATGGCCGGCCGGAAGGGGCTCGATGTCGAAGACGTCGAGTCCGGCCTTGATCCGCCCCTGCCGAAGCGCCTGCACCAGGGCCACCTCGTCCACCAGCGGCCCGCGCGCGGTGTTGATCAACCACGCGCCCTGTTTCATCTGTCCGAGTTCGACGGCCCCGACGACACGCCGGCTTCGCTCGCTGAGGACGAGGTGCAGCGACACCACATCGGCCTCACGAAACAGCGTCTCCTTGTCGACGCGGCGTGCGCCGGTCTCGGCGGCGCGTTCGTCCGTCAGGTTCGGGCTCCAGGCGATCACCTCCATCCCGAACGCCCTGGCGATCATCACCATGCGGCTGCCCAGCTTGCCAAGCCCGACGAGGCCCAGCGTCCTGCCGCCGAGGATCGTGCCGACCGTCTGTTGCCATCCCCCAGCCCGGATGCGGGCGTCCTCCTCGGGGATCGAACGGGCGAGCGCCAGGATCAGCCCCCAGGCGATCTCCGGCGTTGCATGGGCGGATTCGCCCCCATGGGTGTGACAGACGGTGATGCCGCGAGCGACCGCCGCCTCCATGTCGATGGTGCGCACGCGAGCGCCGGTGACAACCACCAGCTTCAGGGCCGTCAGCCTGCCGAGCAGCGAGGCCGGCAGCGGCATGCGCTCCCGCATGAGGCAGAGCGCGTCGAAACCGGCGAGCGCGCGGGCGGCTTCGTCCTCCGTTGCGAGGTTCCGGCCAAAACGGACGATCTCGCAATCGTCGCCGAGCGAGGCCCAGTCGGCAAGCGAGAGCGCCACATCCTGATAATCGTCGAGGATCGCGATACGGAGCATGCGTTCAGACCTTTCCAAGCGCGTCTGGATCAAGGGAAATGCCTGCCCGCCCGGCATCGCGAGCCCGCCTACCCCAACGGGATGTAGCTCTTGCGCGCGAGCGTCAGGAATTCGCGGATTGGCCTCGAAAGCGGGCTCGACTTGCGGCGCACGGCGAGCAGCTTGCGGATCGCCCAGTCGTCCGAAAGGCGAACGCTGATGACATCGGTTCCGGCAAGCAGATGCAGGCTCGTCGAGCGAAGGAAGCCGATGCCGAAACCGGCTTCCACCATCCGCACCAGCGACGGGAAGGTTTCGACCCGCACCCGCTCGCCGAGCGCCCGGCCGCTGCGGGCGGCAGCAGCGCTCAGCAGCCGATCCAGCGCGCCGCTGTGGTGGATACCCACCACCTCGTGTTGCGCGACATCGTCGAAGGCAATCGGCTTTCCCGATCGCAAGCGCTCCGCCAAAAGATGGTCCGGCGCGCAAAGCACGATCACATTGTCGTCCTCGAATATCTCGGTCTCGAAGCGGGCGACATCGTTGTTGTCGGCCACGAAAGCGATATCGGCCTGTCCGTCGTCCATCGCCGCAAGCGCAAGACCGGCCGACATCTCCTGGATATCGAGGCTGATGCCCGGATGGCTTTCCGCAAAGGTCGCCAGCAGTTCTGGAAGCCTGCCCGACAAGGCGGAACTGGTACAGGCAAGCCGCAGCGATCCGCGGGTGCCGGTGGCAAAATCGACCATCTGCGTATGGAGATCGGCGATCTCCCTCAGGATCTCCCGGCAACCGGAAACGTAGAGCTCTCCCGCCGGGGTCAGGCGCACCCCCTGCAGGGAGCGGTCGAAGAGCGCGACCCCGAGCCGGGCCTCGACTTCGCTGATCCGCCGGCTGACAGCCGAAGCGGCGATGTTTTCATGCTCTGCCGCCCGCCCGATGGACCCGTACCGGGAAACCGCGACGACGAGGCGCGCGGTCACTGGATCGAACGGTGGCATGTCGCCCCTCCGTCAGTGCCGGCACGGCCGTGTGGTCGGACAGAGCAAAGTCGCGCCTGATCCGCCCGAGCAGCCGGTCGTCGAAACGGTGCAGCCGATAGTCGGCGCAGCGCCGGACGAATGCCAGATACCGCTCGATAGCCACTATAGAATTGGTGAGGATGACCAGTGCCACGGCACGCTCCACCGACTGGAGATTGTTCTGTGTCCATGGTCTATCGGCTCCTGTTGCTGCCGTGTAGCGACGGTTGGCGAGGGCGGCATCTCGGTTGGGCAACACCCGCCATCTTCTTCAGCCCTTACCCGTCGCTCCTGCCAGCCGCAACCAGGCCGGCAGGATCAAGGGAGTGGCGACAACGATGATCACCACGCGGCTGAGATGGTGCAGGCTCACGAAGGCGGGGTCCGCATTGAACGAGATGGCAATCAGGCTCATCTCCGGCAGGCCTCCGGGCACCAGCGCGAGCAGGCCGATGGCGAAGGGGATATCGAGAAACCGGTCGAAACCGATGGCGAAGATCACCGCCATGGCCAGGCTGAAGCAGGTGAGCACCGTCCCGAGGATGACGCCGGTGACCAGCACCCGCCGCTCGACGCCGATAAAATGCTGCCCGATCGTTGCCCCGATCACCACCTGAGCGACCGCGATCACCAGACCGGGCACTCCCGCACCCGTCAGGCCCGTGACGTGGGCCAGGGCGCTCAGCATCAGCGGGCCGGTCAGATTTGCGGCCGGCAGGCGGAGACGGCGGCCGAGCAGGACACCAACGACGGCGCAGAAGACCAGCACGGCCGCGTCTGCGAGCGGCAAGGCCATGGTCCAGTCGACCGTGCGGTCGACAGTGCCCCCGCCGATCGCCGCAAGCGCCCCCGACAGGCTGAGCGACAGCGGCACGGTGGTGATCAGCAGCACCAGGCGCGTCGCGTGAACCATGCTCACGCTGCGCACGTCGGCCTTGAAGGACGAGGCCATCACGATCAGTTCGCTCAGGCCGCCCGGCATGCCGCTCAGGGCCGCCGTGGTCGGGTCGAGCCTGCCCAGGCGGCGGCAGATGAAAATACCGAAAGCGGCGGTGGTGATGGTGTAGACGGCGACGGCGGCGAGACTTGCCGACCACTCGCCTGCCTGGCGCAGGACCTCGGGCTTGAAGGCGCTTCCGACCATGAGCCCGATGACGGCGATCATGGCCGCCCGGGGCTTCGGCGAGGCGTTCACGCGCACGCCGGCAATGGCAAGCACCGTCGTCGCCGCCATGGCGCCGAGCATCCAGCCGAGTGGCAGGCCGAGCAAATAGCCCAACGCTCCGCCGGCCGTGCCGAAGGCAAGCGTGCGCAGCGTATGGAACAGAGGGATGGCCTGGCCTCCCCCGCGCATTGTCCGGCTGTCATACATCGGCAGGCGCCAAATCACGTCGCTCTATTCTGCATCCAATTGTATGCAATACAGCAAGACCGTGGACAATGGCCAGTTCCTTCTATAGCCGGAATGTCCACACTGGAGAGAGCATGCGATGACCGCATCGAAGGATCTGCTGTCCAAGACCCGCGGCCAGAGCACCTATCAGGCCATTCTGGCGGCCATCCGGGACGGCATATACCGGCCGGGCGACCCGCTGCGCGAGGAAGAGGTGGCGGCACGCCTGAGCGTCAGCCGGACGCCCGTCCGCGAGGCCCTCGGCCGGCTGCAGGAGAAAGGCCTTCTCGAGGCGGCACCCGGTCGCGGCGTCGCCGTGTCGATCCTGTCCATGCGGCAGATTTTCGAACTCTACGCCATGCGCGAGGAGCTCGAGGGCATCGTCGCCCGCTACGCCGCGCGACACGCAACCGAAGCCGAGATCGCCAATCTCGAACGCCTCAACGCCGAATTCGCCGCCGCGGCCGACGATCCGAAGCTCGCCGCGCAATGGAACCGGCAGTTCCACGCCCGGCTCTACGATGCTGCCCGCAACCGCTACCTTCGCCAGGCCGTCGAAGACCTGCAGGAAACGATCGCGCTGCTGCCCGACACGACCTTCATCCAGGAAGGCCGCACGGCTACCGCGACCCAAGAGCATGTCTCCATTATGGAGGCAATTCGCCGCCGCGATGCGGAAGGCGCTGAGAAGGCCGCCGTCGACCACATCAAGGCCGCGCTCGAAGTCCGCCTGATCATCACCAAGACCGATAGCTGAAGCCGCTCGGCCGCCTGCCTCGCGCCAGACAGGGCCCCCGGCCGAGAACGCTCAGGCGAGTTGCATCAGTCCCGAGACGAAATAGACGGCGCCGATCCCGGTCACGATCCAGCGTGTCCAGGCGCGGAAATTCGCATCCGTCATGCGCTGCAGGATGATGTTTCCGGACCGTGTGCCGAGGACAGCAATGGGCACCGCCGCGACGACCGCAAGCCAGCCCTCCGACGAGAGCGTCAGCGCGGCGTCCCAATAGAATGCCACCTTGGTCGCATGGGTGAGGAACTGGATCGCGGCCTTGGTGGCGATGATCGTCCGCCTGTCCATTGCGGTACGGATGAAGAAGATGTCGATGCTCGGTCCAGAAACCCCGACGCTGATCGCCAGGCCGCCGGATATGAAGCCGCAGGCGTAGGCATGCAGCGGCTTCGACGCATCGAGTTCGAGCTTCTTGACCGGCACCCATACGAGAACCGGCATCAGGCCGATGACGATGGAGACCACGACGAGGCTCGGGCGGTAGGCGACGACGTACAGCAGGAGAGCGGCGCTGAGCAGCCCGGCGCTCAGGATGGCCAGGATGCGCAGGTCCAGGTAGTCGCGCGAGAACCAGGCCCGCGATCCGTTCGAGACCATCTGCACCATGCCGTGGACCGCGATCGCGGTCGCCACCGGCACGAGGAAGAACAGGACCCAGAGCAGGATCATCCCGCCAGCCATTCCGAAGATGCCCGACAGCAGCGATGTCAGGAACACGGTGATCGTCATGCAGGCGAAGAGAACAGCGGTCACGGATCGGTCCGGGATTGTCCGGGCGGAGGCGCCGGCGCGGGGTCGTTCGGCGGCAGGATCTGCCGCCGTCTCATGGCATGGGCGCCGGATTGATCGCCGGCGCCCACTTCGTGTTGTCCGCGCTTACGCTGCGAGGTCACGCAGGACGTATTGCAGGATGCCGCCGTTCTTGAAGTAGTCGAGTTCGTCGAGCGTATCGATGCGGCACAGGATCGGCACGTCCTTGGTCGAACCGTCGGCGAAGGTGACCTTGGCGACCATCTTCTGGCGCGGCTTGATCGTCTCCAGGCCCTCGATCGTCACCTGTTCGTCGCCCTTGAGGCCGAGCGTCTTCCACGACGTGCCGTCCTCGAAGGTGAACGGGATGACGCCCATGCCGACCAGGTTCGAGCGGTGGATGCGCTCGAAGCTCTGGGCGATGACCGCGCGCACGCCGAGCAGGTTGGTGCCCTTGGCCGCCCAGTCGCGCGACGAGCCGTTGCCGTATTCGACGCCGGCGAAGATCACCAGCGGTGTGCCTTCGCTGCGGTACTGCATCGCCGCATCGTAGATCGGCATCTCTTCCTTCGACGGGTAGTGGAAGGTGTAGCCGCCCTCGCGGCCGTTCTCGCCGAGCATGTGGTTGCGGATGCGGATGTTGGCGAAGGTGCCGCGCATCATCACCTCATGGTTGCCGCGGCGCGTGCCGTACTGGTTGAAGTCGGCGACGCCGACGCCATTGTCGGTCAGGTACTTGCCGGCGGGCGAGGCCGCCTTGATCGAACCGGCCGGCGAGATGTGGTCGGTGGTGATCTTGTCGCCGAACAGGCCGAGCACGCGTGCGCCCTCGATCTTGCCGATCGCACCCGGGCGCGCGCCCATGCCGACGAAGTAGGGCGGGTTCTGCACATAGGTCGACTGGTCGTCCCAGGCATAGGTCTGGCCTTCCGGCGCCTGGACGTTCTGCCAGTTCTCGTCGCCCTTGAAGACGTCGGCATATTTGCGCGCAAACAGCTCGCGGGTGACGTTTTCGGCGATGAACTGGTCGATCTCGACATTGGTCGGCCAGATATCCCTCAGGAACACCGGCTTGCCGTCGCGGTCCTCGCCGAGCGGCTCTGTGGTCAGGTCCTTGGTCACCGAACCGGCAAGCGCATAGGCGACGACCAGCGGCGGCGAGGCCAGGTAGTTGGCCTGCACGTCGGGCGAGACGCGGCCTTCGAAGTTGCGGTTGCCCGAAAGCACCGCCGCACCGATCAGGCCCTTGTCGTTGATGGTCTTGGAGATCGGGGCCGGCAGCGGTCCGGAATTGCCGATGCAGGTGGTGCAGCCGAAGCCGACGAGGTTGAAGCCGATCTGGTCGAGCTCCTTCTGCAGGCCGGCCTTCTCGAGATATTCGGCCACCACCTGGCTGCCGGGCGCCAGCGAGGTCTTGACCCACGGCTTCTGCTTGAGGCCGAGGCGGTTGGCGTTGCGGGCGAGCAGCCCGGCACCGATCAGCACGCTCGGGTTCGAGGTGTTGGTGCACGACGTGATCGCCGCGATCACCACGTCGCCATGGCCGAGGTCGAACTTTTCGCCCTCGACGGCATAGCGCTTCGACTGGTCGACGGTCTTCTTGTATTCGGCTTCGAGCGCGGTCGCAAAGCCCGCGGCGATGCCTTCGAGCGGAATGCGGCCCTCGGGACGCTTCGGGCCGGCCATCGACGGCACGACGGTTTCGAGGTCGAGCTCGAGCAGGTCGGTGAAGACGGGATCGGCCGACGAGGCGTCGCGCCACATGCCTTGCGCCTTGGAATATTCCTCGACCAGTGCGATGCGGTTTTCGGCGCGGCCCGACATGTTGAGGTAGCGGATGGTCTCGGCATCGACCGGGAAGAAGCCGCAGGTCGCGCCATATTCGGGCGCCATGTTGCCGATGGTGGCGCGGTCGGCCAGCGTCATGTTGGACAGGCCCGGGCCGAAGAACTCGACGAACTTGCCGACGACGCCCTTCTTGCGCAGCATCTGGGTGACGGTCAGCACCAGGTCGGTGGCGGTGACGCCTTCCTTCAGCTTGCCGGTCAGGCGGAAGCCGATGACCTCGGGCAGCAGCATCGACACCGGCTGGCCGAGCATCGCCGCTTCCGCCTCGATGCCGCCGACGCCCCAGCCCAGCACGCCAAGGCCGTTGACCATGGTGGTGTGCGAATCGGTGCCGACGCAGGTGTCGGGATAAGCGGTGGTTTCGCCGTCCTCGGTGTTGGTCCACACCGTCTGTGCCAGGTATTCGAGGTTGACCTGGTGGCAGATGCCGGTGCCGGGCGGCACGACGCGGAAGTTGCGGAACGCCTGCTGGCCCCACTTCAGGAACTTGTAGCGCTCTTCGTTGCGCTCGTATTCGAGCTCGACGTTGCGGGCGAACGCCAGCGGCGTGCCGAACTCGTCGACGATCACCGAGTGGTCGATGACCAGATCGACCGGGACCAGCGGGTTGATCTTCTGCGGGTCGCCGCCGAGCGAGGCAAGGCCGTCACGCATGGCGGCGAGGTCGACGACGGCGGGGACGCCGGTGAAGTCCTGCATCAGCACACGCGCCGGGCGGTAGGCGATCTCGACACCGGCGGTGCCCTTGTCGGTCAGCCAGCCGGCGACCGCCTGGATCGCCTCCTTGGTGACGGTGCGGCCGTCTTCGTTACGCAACAGGTTTTCCAGCAGCACCTTCATCGAATAAGGCAGCTGCGAGATGCCGGTCAGGCCGTTCTTTTCGGCCTCGATCAGGCTGTAATAGACATAGTCGGTGCCAGCAGCAGTCAGCGTGCGGCGGCAATTGAAACTGTCGAGTGATTTGGACACGTGCGATCCATCCTTGTCTGTTCAGCCTACACGGGAACGGACTCCGATGGCATGCAATCACGCGCAAAGGTGCGGGTACGGCCATTTCCGCTGTCCGGCCCCAAGCAACCCGAGCCGTTCAAGGCGGCGCGTGCGCTGGTTCGGCGCATATTCGCTTTCCATGCCGACCGCTGGCATGGTCGAACTGGCATATAGCGGATTCCCGAAATCCCGCCACAAGAATGTATCCATTTGCATACTGCCATTAGGCGATTGGGGGCTTCTCCAATGGCGAAGCCTTGTTTTCATTTCATTTTCATCGATCGAAAGGCAGTCACCCAGCCCCGGACAACTTGACTGTATACAAATGTGTGCAATAAGACGCTGGAGGTCAAATCAACGGCAGAGGCGGATCGGTTCCAGGGATGATTGGCGCATCGACAGAATACGACGTGCTCGTCGCCGGCGGCGGCAATGCCGCCCTGTGCGCGGCAATCAGCGCCAGGCGCGCGGGCGCAAGCGTTCTGGTCGTGGAAGCGGCCCCGCGCTTTTACCGGGGCGGCAATACCCGCCACACCCGCAACATGCGCTGCGCCCACGACGCGGCGACGGAAACGCTCTCCGGCCCGTATTTCGAGGACGAGTTCTTCGACGACCTGCTGCGCGTGACCGGCGGCAAGACGGACGAGGATCTGGCGAAAATGATGATCTCCGAAAGCAAGCGGATGCTGACCTGGATCGCCGAACAAGGCGTGCGTTTCCAACCCTCTCTCGGCGGCACGCTCAGCCTTGGGCGGACAAACTCCTTCTTCCTCGGCGGCGGGCGGGCCATGCTCAACGCCCTCTACCGGACCGCCGAGAGCCTCGGCGTCGAGGTCGTCTATGACACGGAGGTCGTGGGCCTCGACATTGAAGGCCCGCAATTCCGCTCGGCTCGGGTCCGGCACGCCGGCAGGGAAACCGCCGTCCGGGCAAGGACCTTCGTCGCGGCCAGCGGCGGCTTCGAGGCGAACATCGAATGGCTGAAGGAAGGCTGGGGCGAGATCGCCGATAACTTCCTGATCCGCGGCACGCCCTACAATCGCGGCACGGTGCTGAAGATGCTGATCGACAGCGGCGTCAGGCACATCGGCGACCCGACTCAATGCCATGCCGTTGCGATCGACGCGCGCGCGCCGAAGTTCGACGGCGGCATCATCACGCGTCTCGACTGCGTGGTCTTCGGCATCGTCGTCAACAAGCATGCCGAGCGGTTCTACGACGAGGGCGAGGACGTCTGGCCGAAGCGCTACGCCATCTGGGGCCGTCTTGTCGCCGCCCAGCCCGACCAGATCGCCTATATCGTCTTCGACGCCTCGTCGCTCGAGCTCTTCATGCCGTCCCTCTTTCCGCCGGTGCAGGCGTCGACGCTGGGCGAGCTTGCCGGCAAGCTCGGGATCGAGGCCACGGCGCTCGAACGCACGGTCGCCGCCTTCAACGACGCGGTTCGGCCCGGCCACTTCGACCACACGAGCCTCGACGACTGCCGCACCGAAGGCATCGAGCCCCCCAAGAGCCATTGGGCGCGGCGCATCGAGCAGGCGCCCTTCTATGCCTATCCGGTCCGGCCGGGCATCACCTTCACCTATCTCGGCGTCAAGGTGGACCGCCGGGCGCGCATGGTGATGGAAGACGGACGGCCTGCCGACAACATGTTCGCCGCCGGCGAGATCATGGCAGGCAACGTGCTCGGCCAGGGCTATGCCGCAGGGATCGGCATGACCATCGGCAGCGTCTTCGGACGCATCGCCGGCCGCGAAGCCGCTGCACTCGTTTCGTCCACCTGCCCGTCGTCGGAGGCCGCATGAACATCCACGCTCCGTTTGAGCCGGCGCATGCGACGGCAAGCCTCGCCGAGGCGGATCGCCTGATGACGGTCTGCAACTCCTGCCGCTATTGCGAAGGGCTCTGCGCCGTCTTTCCGGCAATGGAGATGCGGCGCGCCTTCTCGGACGGCGATCTCAACTACCTTGCCAATCTCTGCCACAGTTGCAGCGCCTGTTTCCACGACTGCCAGTTCTCGCCGCCGCATGAGTTCGACGTGAACGTGCCTAAGACGCTGGCGATCGTGCGCAACGACTCCTACCGCGCCTATGCCTGGCCGCGCGCCTTTTCGGGCCTTTTCCATCGCAACGGGCTGACAATCAGCCTTATCGCCGCAGCGAGCGTCGCTGTCTTCGTCGCCGGCTTTGCCGCCTGGCACGACCCGGCCGTGGTCTTCGGCGTGCATACCGGCCCGGGCGCCTTCTACAAGCTGATGCCGCACGATGTCATGGCCCTGCTGTTCGGCGTTGCCTTTGCCTACGCCATCGTCGCTCTCGCCATGGGCGTGCGCAATTTCTGGAAGGACATCGGCGAACCCTTGGCAACGCTCGGTGAACCTGCCTCGCTGTGGCAGGCGATCAAGGATGCGTGCAGCCTGCGCCATCTCGACGGCGGCGGTGTCGGCTGCATGAACGAGGACGAGGCCCCGACCGACCGCCGGCGTCTTTATCATCATATGACGTTCTACGGTTTCATACTCTGCTTCGCCGCCACGTCCACGGCGACGCTCTACCACTACGTGCTCGGCATGGAAGCGCCCTACCCGGTCTACGATCTCCCTGTCGTGCTCGGCACGATCGGCGGCATCGGCCTCCTCGTCGGGCCTGCCGGCCTTCTTCACGCGAAATGGCGGCGCGACCCCGTCCTCAAGGACGGCTCGCGCACCGGCATGGACGTTGCCTTCCTCGCCATGCTGTTCCTGACCAGCCTGACGGGGCTGCTGCTGCTCGTCCTGCGGGCCACGCCTGCCATGGGCCTGCTGCTCGCCCTCCACCTTGGCGTCGTCTTCAGCCTCTTCGTCACCATGCCCTACGGCAAGTTCGTCCACGGCATCTACCGGTTCCTGGCCCTGGTTCGCTACGCCAGGGAAAAGCGGCAGATCGGCGGCGCCTGACCGAGAATCTGGTGAAGAGCACTCTCAGAATATCGAGCCTGGATGGATCAAAATGCGGTGCGATGAAAAGCATTTGTATCCGGCATCTCTAATAAAGGTTGATACCCATAGCCGGCGCTGTTGTGGCAAGGGCGGTTACTTTTCAGATTGCAGGAAGCGTGTTATCGACCCCCACGGACAATTGTACTTGGGGGACCTATGAGACAGCTATTGCTTGCCACGAGCGCGCTGGCGCTTGGTGCCGGAACCGCTGCCGCGCAGGATCAGGCTTACGACTGGTCGGGAGCGTATGTCGGTGTGCAGGCCGGGTATGCCGTGGGTCAATCCCTCTACACAAACACGGACTTCCCCACCGAATACGTCAACTACGATCCTGACGGCTTCTTTGGTGGCGTCTACGCGGGCTACAATTTTCAGATGTCAAACAATGTCGTTCTGGGCGTTGACGGTGACCTGAACTTCACGGGCATCAAGGGAACCAATGACTACTGGTGGGTAGGCGGAATCCCGGTTCCGACAGCAAGCGCCGAGATCAAGTACTCAGCCGCGCTTCGTGCGCGTCTCGGCTATGCAGTGGGTCGGTTCTTGCCATATGTCGCCGGCGGGCTTTCCGCGGCAAAATACGACTTCGATTTCGTCAGGGATAGTACCGGCTTCGTATACTATCAAGAAAGCAAGTCCATGGTCGGCTGGAATGTCGGCCTGGGCGCCGAATATGCGGCCACCGACAATCTCGTTCTGCGCGCCGAGTATCGCTATTCTGATTATGGCTCCAAAAGCTTCGCGCAGCCGGACTTCTTCAGTATCGATGATGCAAACATCACGCTGTCGTCGCACGACTTCCGCTTAGGAGTCGCCTACAAGTTCTGACGCCGGCCCCGTCATGATCGGCATATGCACTTCCATCTTTGGTGGCGGCCCCATACCCGCAAGACGGAGTGTCAACGCATTGGTCATCTGTCAGAGGGGCCGAGCCCCCCTGACACTCAAGGTCATTTCTTCAATGCAGCGAATTCTTTCGAGACCCTGTCGCCCTTGGAAAGTCGCGATGGCTCATTGTCTCGATATGCGTCCGCTTTCGCTTCATCGCCGGACCAGCGCATAAAGTACTTTTCGCCCGATTTGTGCCACGTGTAGCAGTCATCGACCTTCTGCTTTTTTCCGGATGCCACTTGAACGGTTTCAATGGTCAGGCACATCTTGTTGCCAGACACTTTCCAGTTGCCTTCGCCGTAGGCCTTTTTGTCTTTACGCACCATTTTCGCAGAGCCATCGGAAGCGAAGAAGATGCGGACACTTTTCCAGTCAGACGACTTACCCTCGTACATGCTGCGGACTTCTTGAGACGATAGCTCAGTCGCACCTTCCGGCAATGTCGCAGATAGCGTCGTTGACAGTGGTACGCATGTAAAGAAAAGCGCAGTCACACTAAGCCGGAATTTCATCACACAACCCTCCCAATCTCGCGATCAGTATTAGCAATGACTAATGTATCACGAAAGAAGGGGATATACTATGAGAGCCTGCCTGCGGGCCGCGTAGCGGGTCCCTTCAGGTACGATGCTGATTTATTGGCTTTCCACCATAGTTAGTGGTGCCCCTAGCCGGGATCGAACCAGCACTCCTTGCGGAACTCGATTTTGAGTCGAGCGCGTCTACCAATTCCGCCATAGGGGCCTGCCCTAAACGGACAGATCGGTCGCGGACTATACGGTCAGCCACCCGTCCGTCAACTGCCCCGGCATGCGATTGTGCGACAGATTGTGCAAGTAAAGCTCGTTTCGCATTCGTGAACTCCTCACGCATTGTGCGCCACAGCATTTCTTCCTAAACAGGCAGCGCGTTATCCTAGGGGGCCAGATGCTTCGCCGACTCTACGACTGGACCTTGTCGCTCGCGGCAAGGAAATCCGCCGAATGGTGGCTGGCTTTCATCGCCTTCATCGAAAGCTCGATCTTCCTGGTGCCGGCCGACGTGCTGTACCTGCCGATGGCGCTGTCGCGGCCCGACCGCGCCTACCGCTACGCGATCGTGGCGACGGTGGCCTCCGTGCTCGGCGGAATCGCCGGCTGGTTCCTCGGCCATTACGCCTTCGAGGCGGTGGCAAAGCCGGTGCTCGAATTCTACGGCAAGTATGACGAATTCGAAGCGCTCAAGCTCGCGTCCGGCACCGGCATCATCCTCTTGATGCTGGTCACCTCCGGCCTTTCGCACCTGCCGCCGATCAAGGTGGTGACGATCCTTGCCGGCGTCGTCGGCTTCCCGCTCGGCTGGTTCATCGTCTCGGCGATCATCGCCCGCGGCGCCCGCTTCCTGTTCCTGGCCTGGCTGCTCAGGACTTATGGCGAGCCGATCAAGCACTTCATCGAAAAGCGCCTCGGCCTGCTGGCCGGCATCGCAGCCGCTGCCCTCATTTTGCTCTATCTTCTCGTCAAATACCTCCACTGAACGGCACCTGCCGTAACAACAGCTGGGCAACAGACATGACCACCCTCGCCTCCCCGACCGGCCGCAGCCAGACGCTGACGGCGCTTTTCCTCGCCGTTGCCATGGCCGTCGTCGTCGGCACCGCCCTCGGCTTCCAGCACATCGGCGGCTACATGCCCTGCAAGCTCTGCCTCGAGCAGCGCACGCCCTATTATGTCGGCGTGCCGCTGATGGCGCTGGCCGCCCTTTCGTCGGCCATGCACTGGCCGGCCTGGATGACCCGGGCGCTGCTGGCCCTTGGCGGGCTGCTGATGCTGTACGGGCTTTATCTCGGCGCCTTCCACGCCGGCGTCGAATGGCGCTGGTGGGCCGGCCCGACCGACTGCGCGGCGGTGAGCGGCACCATCGACACCGGCGGCAAGGGCCTGCTCGACGTGCTCAACGAGGTCGTGCCGCCGCGCTGCGAGGATGCGGCACTTCGCGTGCTCGGCCTGTCCTTCGCCGGCTGGAACGTGCTCGCCAGCGCATTCCTGGCGGTCGTGGCGCTGCGCGGTGCGTTCAGGAAGGGGTGACGGCGTTGTGGAGTTCGCGATCCGTCGCGCCCCGTCCCGCCGGACATCTCCCCCGCAAGGGGGGAGATCAGATCAGCCTTCATCAAGGCTCCAGTTCGACATCCCAGTAGAGATAATCCATCCAACTTTCGTGCAGATGGTTGGGCGGGAACAGCCGGCCGTTGTTGTGCAGGTCGTGCACCGTCGGCTGGAACGGTTTCTGCAGCGGCCACATCTTGGCCTTGGCCGGCATCAGTCCGCCCTTGCGCAGGTTGCAGGGCGAGCAGGCGGCGACGACGTTTTCCCAGGTCGTCGCCCCGCCGCTGTGGCGCGGGATGACATGGTCGAAGGTCAGATCCTCCGGCGTGCCGCAATACTGGCACTGGAAGCGGTCGCGCAGGAAAACGTTGAAGCGGGTGAAGGCCGGATAGCGCGACGGCTTCACATAGGTCTTGAGGCTGACGACGCTGGGCAGCTTCATCGAGAAGGTCGGCGAGGAAACGGCGTGCTCGTATTCGGCGACGATGTTGACGCGCTCGAGGAACACCGCCTTGATCGCGTCCTGCCAGGACCAGAGCGACAAGGGGTAGTAGCTGAGCGGACGATAATCCGCATTCAGCACTAGTGCTGGGAGCCCATCCGGAGACACGGCAACCGTCACTTCGTGTACCTCCTTGGCTCCCGAACCTAACGGTGCGGATACTGTAAGCCCGAGGTGACAGGAATGTGAAGCGCCTTGTCGGTCACAAAGCCCGTCAAAAATACGCGATTTTGCGCATTCAGGCGGGATTTCCGGCCGGCGGCGCGCCATCGCGGCCCCGGGTCTCGCGATAATACGCCCAGAACAGCCGCGACGCGACCCCCCGCCACGGCGCCCATGATTCGGCAAGCCGAATCAGCGCCTTCTCGCCGGGGCGCGGATCGATGCCGAGCGCATGGCCGACGGCCGACTGCAGGGCGACGTCGCGGGCCGGAAAGATGTCGGGGTGGCCGGCGGCGAACAGCAAATAGACCTCCGCCGTCCACGGCCCGATGCCTGATATGGCGACCATCCTTGCCATGGCTTCCTGCGCTTCGAGGCGACAGAGACCATCAAGGTCGAGGCCGTCGGCGGCAGCCTGGGCGACGGCCAGCAGCGTGCGCTGCTTGGGCCTGGACAGGCCGGCTTCGCGGAACATGTCCTCGCCGGCAGCGAGCAGCGCCGCGGGTGTGAGCGGGTCGACAAGTGTGGTCAGCCGACCGAAGATCGCCTTGGCGCTTGCCGTCGAGACCTGCTGCGAAACAATGATCGAGGCGAGGCTGGCGAAACCGGGCTCGGTCAACCTGAGCGGCACCTCGCCGGCAATGCCACGCACGGCCTCCAGCCGCGGGTCGAGCGCACAGAGTGCGTCGAGACCGCGATGTACGTCGTCGAGATTGGAGATCCGGCGCATGGCGTCACTTGTTAGGTTGCGTCGGGCAACGTAGCAATCGGCAACGCAAACCTTCAATGCGAAACCGCAACGCTCATGACTGCTCCTGTCTTCCGCTTCGCCCCCAGTCCGAATGGTGAGTTGCATCTCGGCCATGCGCTTTCGGCTCTGACCAACCAGCGCATGGCAAAGGCCGTCGGCGGCCGGCTGCTGCTGCGCATCGAAGACATCGACGTCTCCCGCTGCACGCCGGAATTCGAGGCCGGCATTTTCCGCGACCTGTCCTGGCTCGAGCTGACCTGGGAGGACCCGGTTCGCAGGCAGTCCGAGCATTTCGGCGCGTATGAAGCCGCGCTCGACCGCCTCAGGCGCGAGGGGCTGGTCTATCCGGCATTCATGAGCCGGGGCGATATCCGCGCCGCGATCATGACGTTCGAGGCCACGGGGAAGACCTGGCCGCGCGATCCCGACGGCGCGCCGCACTATCCCGGCACCGACAGGACCATTTCGACGCGCGAGCGCAAGCGACGCATAGATGCAGGTGCACCCTTTACCTGGCGGCTCGACACGGCAGAAGCGCTAGCGCGGCTCGATGGCCGGCTGAACTGGCTTGAATGGACCGACGAAACGATGGGCACGACCACCGACGTGGCAGCGGACCCGCTGCAATGGGGCGACGTCGTCATCGCCCGCCGCGAGATTCCGACCAGCTATCACCTGTCGGTGGTTGTCGACGACGCGCTGCAGGGAGTGAGCCACGTCGTGCGCGGTCGCGACCTCTATTTCGCAACCTCGGTGCAGAGGCTGCTGCAGGAGATGCTCAGGCTGCCGCCGCCGACCTATTTCCACCACAGGCTGGTGCTCGGGCCGGATGGCCGCAAGCTGTCGAAAAGCCAACGCGACACCGGCCTCGCGGCATTGCGCGAGGCCGGTGAGTCACCGCAATCGGTGATGCGGATGCTACAGACCTAGAACCTGGCAAATCCCGCCTTGACCAGCGCCAGCACGCTGATGAAGACGAACGCGCCGCCAAGCCCCCAGGCGACGGCGAGGTTCAGGTCGCGCAGTGTAATGCCATAGCTGTTGGCGACCAGGACGGCGCCAAAGAAGCCGACCGTGAATAGCAACATGTTGCCGGTCGGGCCGAAGCCGTCGTCCTTCATGATGGCGTCGAGTGCAGCGCCAAAGAAGAACGCCATGACGGCGACGAAGGCGATTGCCATCATCAACCAGCCCGGGTCGAGATTCCACAACATCCTCGGTCCTTTCAGAGGCCGACTGTGTAGTTTCTACCGGGCCGCCTCCCGGGTGCGCTCACCCAGATCGGATCGTCAGATCAGGTTCGGTGAATCTATGGATCAATCGTTTCATTTTGCTTGCGCGAATATTCGGCATTAGAGCGATCGCATGAACTCCTACCGGGCGCGGCGTCCGGCGACGCGCGGTGCACCCATGACATCCTCTCCAAAGCGGCTGATCCCGGCCACCTTCGTGCTGTTGTGGGCGACCGGCTTCATCGGCGCGCGCTATGCCATGCCGTGGGCGGAGCCGTTCACCTTCCTCGCCATCCGTTTCGTGCTCGCCTTCCTCCTCCTCGGCGGCGTGATGCTCGTATTGGGCTCCGGGCGGCTTTCACGACGCGCCGCACTCCATGCCGTGCTGATCGGCATGCTGCTGCACGGCGTCTATCTCGGCGGCGTGTTCTGGGCGATCCACCAGGGCCTGCCGGCCGGGCTGTCGGCGCTCATCGCCGGGCTGCAGCCGCTGGTGACCGCGGTGCTGGCCGGCAAGCTGCTGGGCGAAGAGATCCGCCCGCGCCATTGGGTCGGGCTCGCCATAGGCTTCGTCGGCGTGGTGATCGTGCTGTCGCCGAAGCTCGGCACGCTCGGCGGCGGCGTGACCTGGCAGACGCTGACCGCATCGGTCATCGCCATGGCCGGCATCAGCGCCGGTACCATCTGGCAAAAGCGCGTCGGCGCGACCGGCGATCTCGTGACCGGCACCTTCTGGCAGTATGTCGGCGCGGCGATCCTGATGACCATCGCCTCGCTGGTGTTCGAGACGTGGCAGATGACCATCAACGGCGAGCTGATCTTCGCCATGACCTGGCTGGTGTTCGTGCTGTCGATCGGCGCGATCTTCCTGCTGATGGTGATGATCCGCGACGGCGCCATGTCGAAGGTCGCCTCGCTGTTTTACCTCGTGCCGGCGGTGACGGCCGTCATCGCCTGGGCCCTGTTCGGCGAGCAACTGTCGGCAATCCAGCTTGTCGGCATGGCGATCGCCACGCTGGGCGTCGGCCTTGCCACGGCTCAGCCGGGCACGCGGGCGCGGGCCTCGAGATAGCGGCTGATCGCGGCATTGAGCTCGCCGCCGAGGATGAAGATCGCCGAGACGATGTAGAGGAACACGACCGCGATCATGATCGAGGCGAGGCCGGCATAGGTGGTGACATAGGACGAAAAGGTGTCGAGATAGGCGGCGAAGATCGTCGATCCGACGAGCCAGGCGAGCAGCGTGAAGACGATGCCGGGTAGAATGCTCATAAAGCGCCGGCGGCCGGCCGGAAGCCAGATATGCACGGCAAACAGCCCGAACACGATGACCGCCGAGGCGATGATGAAGCGCCAGACGGTGATGGTGCCCATGTAGGGCTGGATCCATTCGAACTTGGCCTCGAGGATGCGCGCGATGATCGGCGCGAACACCAGCAGCACCGAGATGGCAACGAAGCCGATCGTGGCGATGAGCACGAAAATCAGGCTCTGGGTGCGGCGGAACCAGAAGGTGCGGGTTTCGGCGACGCGGTAGGCGCGGTTAAGCGAGGTGCGCAGCGCCTCGACGCCGTTGGAGGCGAAGTAGGCGGCGAGCAGCACGCCATAAGTCAGAAGGTCTGTGCGCGGCACGGTGAGCACGTTGACCACCTCGCGGGCGATGGGTGCCGCGATCTGCTCGGGCCAGGTGTCGAACACCAGATGCACTGCGGTTTCGGCAAAGGCGTCGGCGCCGAGGAAGCTGGCAAGCGTGGTGGCGAAGATGAGGAACGGAAACAGCGCCATCAGCGTCGAGATGGCGAGATGACTGGCCATCGCCCAGCCGTCGTCGTCATGGAAGTGGCCGGCTGCGTCAAAGAGCACGCGCCTTGTGGCGACGATCTTGCGCATCAGCTCCAGTTTACCGCTCCGTCCGATTGTTTCCAGGGCGCGAATATGGGAAGGGTTTGCCCCGGTTGGCAAGTGTTGGCGGCAGCGAAGTGAACCCGATCAAGGAGTTACGCACGATAATCGTGACCGGCGCGTCGTCAGGCATCGGCGCGCATTGCGCCCGTGCGCTGCATGCAGAGGGCTGGCGGGTGTTCGCCACGGCGCGCAAGCCGGAGGACATCGCAGCCCTAGAGGCAGATGGCATCGAAGCACTCTATCTCGACTACGCCGAACCGCAATCGATCGAAGCGCTGGTGGCAACCGTGCTCGAACGCACCGGCGGCAGGCTCGACGCGCTGTTCAACAACGGTGCGCATGCCCAGCCCGGCGCGGTCGAAGACCTGCCGATGGCCGCACTCCGCGACCAGTTCGAGGCCAACTTCTTCGGCTGGCACGACCTGACCCGCCGCATCGTACCCATCATGCGCGCCCAAGGACATGGCCGCATCGTCAACTGCTCTTCGATCCTCGGGCTGACGCCAGTGCCCTTCCGCGGTGCCTATGCCGCCTCCAAGCACGCGCTAGAGGGCCTGATGCTGTGCATGCGCCAGGAACTCGGCGGGACAGGCATTCATGTCTCGATGATAGAGCCCGGCCCGGTGAAATCGAAGATCGCCACCAACGGGCTGACCTGGTTCCTGCGTTACATCGATCACGAACGCTCGGCCCACCATGAAGCCTATCGTGCCCAGCTCGCAAGGCTGTCCAGCGGCGGCTCCAAATCGCGGATGAAACTGGGGCCGGAAGCGGTTCATGCGGTATTGCGACACGCCCTGCTGTCGCCGCGCCCGCGTCCGCATTATGTTGTCACGACCCCGGCGAGAATCGGCGTCGTGCTGAAACGCCTCCTGCCCGCCTCGCTGCTCTATCGCATTCTGGCCCGCCAAGCCTGACCGGCGGCCAACCGAACTGGAACTCAAATGGCTACCGTATTCAATATCATTGCCGTCGTCCTCATGTTTGCCGTGGTGGTCGTCCTGATCCGCGGCCTCATCAACATGCTGCGCGGCGGCTCGGGCAACACCTCCAACAAGCTGATGCAGGCACGCGTGCTCTTGCAGGCGGTGGCGCTGGTGTTCATCCTGCTGACCCTCTATTTCACGCGCGGCTGAGCGGAAATGGTCAAGCTCAACAAGATCTACACCCGCACCGGCGACGACGGCACGACAGGGCTCGGCAGCGGCGAGCGACGCCTGAAATCGGACCTGCGTGTCGAGGCCTACGGCGCGGTCGACGAGGCCAATGCCTGCATCGGCATGGCACGGGTTCATACGGCAACCGAGCATGCCGACATCGACGCCATGCTCGGTCGCATCCAGAACGACATGTTCGACCTCGGCGCCGACCTGTCGACGCCCGACACCGGCAAGGACCTTGGCTACGAGCCGCTGCGCATCGTCGCCAGCCAGACCGCGCGCATCGAAGCCGACATCGATCGGCTCAACGCCGACCTCGCCCCGCTCAGGTCGTTCGTGCTGAATGGCGGCTCGCCGGCGGCTGCGGCGCTCCATCTCGCCCGTACGGTCGCCCGGCGCGCCGAGCGCGTGATGGTGGCGCTGGCCCAGGACCCGGCCGAGCACGTCAACCGCGAAGGCATCCGCTACATCAACCGCGTCTCCGACCTGCTGTTCGTCGCCGCGCGCGTGGTCAATGACAACGGAAAAGCCGATGTGCTATGGGTTCCCGGCAAGAACCGCTGATCAGCAGATAAAGTCGCCGGGAGGCGGAAGCGAGCCGCATGTTCATTCCGCTCTACGATTCGAACCGCCTGCGCCATATCCGGATGCAATATGTGACGTTGGGCCTGATCGCCATCAACGTCATCGCCTATTTCGTGACGTCGCTCGGCAGCGAGGAGTTCGCAACCGCCGCGGTCCTCGGCCTGGGCTACATCCCCTCGGTGGTGCATGACCTTGCCGAACTGTCGCCGGACCTGATCATCATCCCGGAAGACCTGAGCTACGTCACCTATTCCTTCCTGCATGGCGACATCCTGCATCTCGGCGGCAACATGCTGTTCCTGTGGGTGTTCGGCGACAATGTCGAGGATGCACTCGGGCACTTCCGCTTCCTGGTGTTCTACCTGCTCTGCGCCGTTGCCGGCGCTTTCCTGCACGGCCTGATCCTGCCCGACTCCCAGACGCCGCTGATCGGCGCGTCGGGCGCCATCGCCGGCATCGTCGTCGCCTATCTGATCCTCTACCCTCGCGTGAAGGTGTGGGTGCTGGCCTTCGCCCGTATCCCGCTGCGCATCCCGGCCTGGATTCCGCTCGTCCTGTGGGTGCTCTTCCAGTTCCTGATGATCGCCATCGGCGGCGACGACGAAGTGAGCTGGGCGGCCCATGTCGGCGGCATCGTTGCCGGCGCCGTCCTGGTGCTGGTGCTGCGCCGGCGCGACGTGCCGTTGTTTGCAGATGCGGAAGCGGCCGTGCCAAGCCCCGAAAAGACCGAAGCGCCCCCCATGCCCGAGCCCGCGACGCCGGAACCGCCGACGGCGCAACCGGCACCGCGCTGGGGCCGGCAATAGCGGGAAAAACGCAGCTTGTTTCAAACGATTTGAGCTTGAAGCAGATATTGACGCTAACGTCAGCCACAACTACGTTCCGCCCGCTTGCGGCAGCCCTCCCGCCACCAAAAGCGCGAGATCAAGTCTGTTTTTCCGCCCAATATGTCGGCAATCGACAATTGCGTCGGCCCGAGCGCTGCTATAGCGCGCCTAACATCGCTGTTCAGAGAGGTACCAACCCATGAAAGTTCTCGTCCCGGTGAAGCGGGTTGTCGATGCGAACGTTAAGGTGCGCGTGAAGAGCGACGGCTCGGGTGTCGAGCTTGCCAACGTCAAGATGGCGATGAACCCGTTCGACGAGATCGCGGTCGAAGAGGCGATCCGGCTCAAGGAAGCCGGCAAGGTCGAGGAGATCGTGGTGGTCTCGATCGGGCCTGCCCAGGCCCAGGAAACGCTGCGCACGGCACTCGCCATGGGCGCCGACCGCGCCATCCTGGTCAAGGTCGACGAGGCGGTCGAGCCGCTCGGCGTCGCCAAGGTGCTGAAGGGCGTGGTCGACGCAGAGAAGCCGGGCCTGGTGCTGCTCGGCAAGCAGGCGATCGACGACGACAGCAATCAGACCGGCCAGATGCTGGCTGCCCTTCTGGGCTGGGCACAGGGCACCTTCGCCTCGAAGATCGAGCTTGGCGGCGACAAGGCCAGCGTGACGCGCGAAGTCGACGGCGGCCTGCAGACCGTCGAGCTCAAGATGCCGGCGATCGTGACGGTCGACCTGCGTTTGAACCAGCCGCGCTATGCCTCGCTGCCCAACATCATGAAGGCCAAGAAGAAGCCGCTCGACGAGAAGTCGGCCGCCGACTTCGGCGCCGACGTCACGCCGCGCCTCAAGGTTCTGAAGACCGAGGAGCCGGGCGGCCGCAAGGCAGGCGTCAAGGTCAAGACGGTGGCCGAGCTGGTCGACAAGCTGCGTAACGAAGCCGGCGTGCTGTAAGCGAAGCGAAAGGGATCAAAAACATGGCAATTCTCCTCATCGCCGAACACGACAACGCTTCGCTCTCCGACCAGACCGCCAAGGCGCTGTCGGCAGCACAGAAGATCGGTTCCGACATCGACGTGCTGGTCGCCGGCAAGGGCGCCAAGGCCGCGGCCGACGCTGCCGCCAAGCTCAAGGGCGTGCGCAAGGTTCTGCTGGCCGAAGCCGACGAACTGGCCGAGCGCCTGGCCGAGCCGATGGCGGCCCTGGTCATCTCGCTCGCGCCCAACTACGACACCATCGTCGCTGCCGCGACCTCGACCGGCAAGAACGTCGCCCCGCGCGTCGCGGCCCTGCTCGACGTCGCCCAGGTCTCGGAGATCATCGAGGTGATCTCGGCCGACACCTTCAAGCGCCCGATCTATGCCGGCAACGCCATCCAGACGGTGCAGGCGACCGACGCCAAGAAGGTGATCACCGTGCGCACCGCCTCGTTCCAGGCAACTGGCGAAGGCGGCTCGGCTTCGGTCGAGACGGTTTCGGCTGCAGCCAATCCCGGCCTGTCCTCGTTTGTCGAGAACAAGCTGTCGGAAAGCGACCGTCCGGAGCTGACCTCGGCCAGGATCATCATCTCGGGCGGCCGTGCGCTCGGCAGTTCAGAGAAGTTCCAGGAGGTCATCCTGCCGGTCGCCGACAAGCTCGGTGCCGCCGTCGGCGCCTCGCGTGCTGCCGTCGACGCCGGCTACGCCCCCAACGACTGGCAGGTCGGCCAGACCGGCAAGGTAGTGGCGCCCGACCTCTACATCGCCTGCGGCATCTCGGGTGCGATCCAGCACCTCGCCGGCATGAAGGATTCCAAGGTCATCGTCGCCATCAACAAGGACGAGGAGGCCCCGATCTTCCAGGTTGCCGACTACGGCATCGTCGGGGATCTGTTCGTCATCCTGCCGGAACTCGAAAAGGCGCTTTGACGCCCCAACGAGTGACGTACTAAAATGTGATGGCCGGGGTAGACGATGCTACCCCGGCCATTTAGTTTGCATTGCACAAAACTAAAAAGCCTGCGACGGGATAGGTGTGATGACGGGTAAGATCGAGACGATCGGCATTGTCGGCGCTGGCCAGATGGGCGGCGGTATCGCACATGTCTCCGCGCTGGCCGGCTACAGCGTGTTGCTCTACGATATTTCTCCGGAACGCATCGAAAAGGGCATCGCCACCATCAACGGCAACCTGGCGCGCCAGGTCGCGTCGGGCAAGCTCGAGGACCAGGCCCGCAAGGACGCCATGGCCCGCATCGGCTCGGCGCCTGCCATGGCCGACCTCGCCAGCGCCGACCTTGTCATCGAGGCGGCGACCGAGGACGAGACGATCAAGCGCAAGATCTATGCGCAGCTCTGTCCGCAGCTGAACCCCGAGGCGATCCTCGCCACCAACACCTCCTCGATCTCGATCACCCGCCTGGCCGCCCAGACCGACCGTCCGGAGCGCTTCATCGGCATCCACTTCATGAACCCGGTTCCGGTGATGAAGCTGGTCGAGCTGGTGCGCGGCATCGCCACCGAAGACAAGACCTTCGAGGCCGCCAAGGACTATGTCCGCCACCTCGACAAGACGGTGACGGTGTCGGAAGATTTTCCCGCCTTCATCGTCAACCGCATCCTTCTGCCGATGATCAACGAGGCGATCTACACGCTCTATGAGGGCGTCGGTACCGTCGAAGCCATCGACACCGCCATGAAGCTTGGCGCCAACCATCCGATGGGCCCGCTGCAGCTGGCCGACTTCATCGGCCTCGACACCTGCCTGTCGATCATGCAGGTGCTGCATGACGGCCTGTCGGACTCGAAATACCGCCCCTGCCCGCTGCTGGTGAAATATGTCGAAGCCGGCTGGCTCGGCCGCAAGACCGGGCGCGGCTTCTACGATTACCGCGGCGAGCACCCCGTTCCGACGCGCTGATCGCCTTCAGTTCAAGGGCGCAAGCCAGCCGGGCGTCAGGTCCGGCGGCATCGGCGCAAGCTCGACGCGATTGCGCCCCGCGCCCTTGGCTTCGTAGAGATGCAGGTCGGCGACGCGGAAAAGCTCCTCGAAGCCGACCGGGCTGTTGAACACCGCCCCGCCGACGCTGACCGTCAGCCGATGGAGCCGGCCGGCAGGCTGGAACGGAGCCTCCGCCACCGAACGGCGGATGCGCTCAGCGATGTCGGCGGCATTGACCGGCGACGCTCCCGGCAGAAAGACCGCGAACTCCTCGCCACCGAGGCGGCCGAGCATGTCGTCCGAGCGCAGGCAAGGCTGGATCGCGGCGACGATGACGCGCAGCGCCACATCGCCCTCGGCATGGCCGAAACTGTCGTTGATCGTCTTGAAGTGGTCGGCATCGATGACCAGCAGCGCGCCCATGGTGCGCTGGTTGCGACGTGCGATCTCGCGCGCCAGCACGTCGTTGACGCGGCTGGAGAATGCACCCCGGTTGAGGCAGGCGGTCAGGGCATCGGTCGATGCAGCGACGACGAGCTTGTGGTTGACGATCGCCAGTTCGCGCAATTTCAGCGTCAGGTAGAAGAACAGCGGCGCCGCCAGCAGGATCGGAACCACGGTCGCCTCGATCAGCACCAGGTCGAAGACCTCGGCGCCGGCATTTTGGAAAAGCACGAAGGTAACAGCGAGCGAAAACGCGACGCAGCCAAGCGTTCCGAACACCGTCCAGCCGGCCAGTTGCAGCCACGCGCTCCACGACAGCTTCTTCCACGATGCCCGCAATGCCGCCACCTCCTTGATCCTGCACCGATCTTCGGTCGAGCGGCATGAACAACAGGTTATCGCCGGCACTCAAATGCAAGCGATGTGGCGATCGGTTGCGGTTGTTGGTTGCGGTTGTTGGGTTGCGTCCTTCGACAGGCTCAGGATGATGACCGTTGGTGCCGCCGGCAATCTCCGCGCAGATATCTCAGGCGAACGTCAGCGCAAGCCTCCCTCACCCTGAGCCTGTCGAAGGACGCAAGACGACACGACCACACTGCTGGCCCGCGCAAGCGCAAAGCATCAGACTCGTTTGCCGTCGCTGCCGAAGAAATGCACCTTCTCGCGCCGCGCGAGTATCGGCAACTGGTCGCCGACGGCCACGGCAGTGCGGCCGGGCACGCGAACGACGATCCGCCCGCCGGCGGCCTCGCAGTAGAGAAAACTCTCCGCACCGACCGGCTCGACGCCCAGGACGCGGGCCATGAGCCGAAGCCCGCCTTCCGACGCGGCGCCATCCGCACCGACTTCGCAATCCTCCGGCCTGAAGCCGATCGTCGCAGCATTGGCGGGAATCGCCGGCAGCGACACCGCGCCTTCGAGCTGGCCACTGCGCAGCGGCAGGAGGTTCATTGGCGGCGCGCCGATGAAGGAGGCGACGAATGTCGAGGCGGGCTTTTCGTAGATGTCGAGCGGCGCGCCGAGCTGTTCGACGAGGCCGGCATTCATCACGACCAGCACGTCGGCCAGCGTCATGGCCTCAAGCTGGTCGTGGGTGACGTAGACCGAGGTGACGCCGAGCTTGCGCTGCAGGCTCTTGATCTCGACGCGCATCTGGCCACGCAGCTTGGCGTCGAGGTTGGACAGCGGCTCGTCGAACAGGAAGACCTTGGGGCTGCGCACGATGGCGCGGCCCATGGCGACGCGCTGGCGCTGGCCGCCCGACAGTTCGCGCGGGCGCCGCTCGAGCAGATGGGCGAGCTCCAGGGTCTCGGCAGTGGTACGGACGCGCTTGTCGATCTCGTCCTTCGGCATGCCGCGGTTGCGCAGACCGTAGGCCATGTTGTCGTAGACCTTCATATGCGGGTAGAGCGCATAGTTCTGGAACACCATGGCGATGTCGCGCTCGGTCGGGCCGATGGCGTTGACCACCTTGCCGTCGATCGAGCAGGTTCCGGCCGAGATCGTCTCCAGGCCGGCGATCATCCTGAGCAAGGTCGACTTGCCGCAGCCGGACGGCCCGACGAGCACGCACAGTTCCTTGTCGGGAATGGCGATGGAAACGCCCTTCACCGCCTCGACCCCGCCCGGGTAGACCTTCTTGACGTTCTTGAGATCGACGGTTGCCATTATTTCTCCGTATCGACGAGGCCGCGGACGAACCAGCGCTGCATCAGCACCACGACCAGGATGGGCGGCACGATGGCCAGCATGGAAGTGACCATGACCAGATGCCATTCGGTGTCGGCATCGGCGAACGAGATCATCTTCCTGAGCGCAATGACGATGGTATTCATGTCGTTGCGGTTGGTGACGAGCAGCGGCCAGAGATATTGCGTCCAGCCATAGATGAAGAGGATGACGAACAGCGCCGCGATATTGGTGCGCGACAGTGGCAGGAGGATATCCCAGAAGAAGCGCCACGGCCCGGCGCCATCGACGCGCGCGGCCTCGACCAGCTCGCCCGGGATGGTGAGGAAGAACTGGCGGAACAAAAGCGTCGCCGTCGCCGACGCGATCAGCGGCACGATCAACCCGGTATAGGTGTCGATCAGGCCGAAATCGACCATCACCTTGTAGGTCGGCAGGATGCGCACCTCGACCGGCAGCATCAGCGTGATGAAGATCAGCCAGAAGAACGTCATCCTGAGCGGGAAGCGGAAGAACACGATGGCATAGGCCGACAGCAGAGAAATGATAATCTTGCCGATGGCGATGCCGAGCGCGACGACAGTGGTGTTGAACAGCAGTGTCGCCACGCTGACCCCGCCGATGCGCCCCACCCCGCCGAACAGCGCCTCGGAATAGTTCTCTACGAAACGATCGCCGGGCAGGAGCGGCAGCGGCGGGCGCAGGATCGTCTGCAGCGAATGCGTCGAGGCGACGAAGGTGTAGTAGATCGGGAACGCCACGATCAGGATGCCGAGCACCAGCACCAGGTGGGCGATGAACGTGCGGATGGGGGAATTGTCGATCATGGGCGCAGCTCCTGCCCTTCTCCCCTTGCGGGAGAAGGTGGCCGAGCGAAGCGAGGTCGGATGAGGGGTGCTGGACGGAATGAGACGCCGGCGATCCTGCCAACACCCCTTATCCGTCTCGGCGCTCCGCGCCGATCCACCTTCTCCCGCAAGGGGAGAAGGGCAGGAGCGCAATCACTACCCATAATGCACCTTCTTCTCGACATAGCGGAACTGGACGGCGGTGAGCGCAATCACGATGACCATCAGGATCACCGACTGGGCCGCAGAGTCGCCGAGGATGAGATTGACGAAGCCGTCGTTGTAGACCTTGTAGACCAGCGTCTCGGTGGCCTTGCCCGGCCCGCCGCCGGTGACGGCGTGGATGATGCCGAAGGTGTCGAAGAAGGCGTAGACGGTGTTGACGACCAGCAGAAAGAAGGTGGTCGGCGCAAGCAGCGGAAAGACGATCGTCCAGAAGCGCTTGAACGGTTTGGCGCCATCAATGGCTGCCGCCTCGATCAAGGTCTTCGGGATCGCCTGGAGGCCGGCGACGAAGAACAGGAAATTGTAGCTGATCTGCTTCCACGAGGCGGCGGCGACGACCAGCACCATCGCCTGCTCGCCGTCGAGCAGAGGGTCCCAGTTGATGCCGAGCCAGCGCAGGCCATAGGCGAGCGAGCCGATCGACGGGTTGAACAGGAACAGCCACAGCATGCCGGCAATCGCCGGCGCGACCGCATAGGGCCAGATCATCAGCGTGCGATAGACGCCGCGGCCGCGGATGACCTTTTCGGCCATGACGGCGAGCAGCAAAGCCGTGCCCATGGCGACGGCTGCGGTGGCGATCGAAAACACCGCCGTGACCTGGATCGAGTTGAGATAGTTGGGGTCCGACAGGACCTTCTTGAAATTGGCGAACCAGACGAATTTCGACGACAGGCCGAACGGGTCTTCCCGGAGCATCGACTGGCGCAGCGCCTGGCTGGCCGGCCAGTAGAAGAAGACCAGCGTGATCGCCAGCTGGGGGGCGACCAGAAGGTAGGGCAGGATCTTGTTGGGAAAGACGACGCGTGGGGACAATGAGAGCCTCGTGACGAACGTCGAACGTCAATGCCGCCCCTCATCCGCTTGTCCCTTCTCCCCGTGAAAGACAGGGAGAAGGGACAAGCGGGAACGTGGATGCCCCCTCTCCCCGTTTTTCACGGGGAGAGGGTAAGGGTGAGGGGCATTCTGGGCCTGACGTCCGGCTTAATTTCCGATCGCTTCCTGGATCGCCTTGTTGCCGCGCGCAACGATGTTGTCGAGTGCCTGCTGGGCGGTCTGCTGACCGGCGAGCATCTTCTCGTACTCTTCGTTCTGGATGTCGCGGACCTGCGGCAGGTTGACGAGGCGGACGCCCTTCGAGTTTTCGGTCGGCGCCTTGCCCATCATCTGCTTGATCGGAATCTCGCGGGCCGGGTTCTTGTCGTAGAAGCCCGACTTCTTGGTTTCCTCGTAGGCCGCGAGCGTGACCGGCAGGTAGCCCGAGACCTGGTGCAGCCGCGCCTGGATCGGCGTCTGCGACAGGAAGTTGAAGAAGGCGCCGACGCCCTTGTATTGCTCTTCCGGCAGGCCGGCGAAGACCCACAGCGATGCGCCGCCGGGGATGGTGTTCTGCGGCGCGCCCGCAGCATCGGCTTCGTAGGGCAACTGGCCGGTGCCGTAGTTCATGCCCGATTTGACGATGTCGCCAAGACCACCGGAGGACTCGGTGAAGATGCCGCATTCGCCTGCGAGGAAGATCTGCTTGGCCTCGGAGGTGCGGCCGCCATATTTGAACGTGCCGTCCTTGGCGAGATCGGCGAGCTCCTGGAAGTGCTTGACGAAGGCCGGAGCGTTAATCTTGAGCTCGACGTCGGTGCCGCCGATGCCGTTTTCATTGGTGCCGTAGGACAGGTTGTTCCAGGCGGCGAAATTCTCGGTGTGGATCCAGGTCAGCCAGGTCGAGGTGAAGCCGCAAGGTGCAGCACCGCTCGACTTGATCTTTTTGGCGGCGTCCCAGACCTCGCCCCAGGTCTTGGGCGGGTTGTCGACGTCGAGGCCGGCTTTCTGGAAGATGTCCTTGTTGTAGTAGAGGATCGGCGAGGACGAGTTGTACGGGAACGACAACATGGTGCCGTCGGGCTTGGAATAATAGGCGACGATGCCCGGCAGGTACTGGCTCTTGTCGAAGGCCTGGCCGCCCATCGACAGGATTTCGGCGACCGGCTTGATGGCGCCTTCGGCACCCATCATCGTGCCCGTGCCGGCATCGAAGACCTGCATGATCGTCGGCGGCTGCTTGGCGCGGAACGCGGCGATGCCGGCGTTAAGCGTCTCGGGATAGGTGCCCTTGAAGACCGGAACGACCTTGTATTCGCTCTGGCTCTCGTTGAATTCCTTGGAAAGCTGGTCGACGACCTCGTTGTTCGCGCCGGTCATGGCGTGCCACCATGAAATCTCGGTGACGGCGAAGGCGGAGGTGCTGGACAACAGCGTCATGGTGGCGGCAACACCGGCCGCGAAGCCTAGGGTCTTCATTGTCTCGCTCCCGTTCTGGTTGGCGAAATGTTTAGTTCCGCGGGGAGCAGTATTGTCGGATTATGACAGCGCTACAACAGTTTTGTATTGATCGTATGAAGGGCGCATTTGGCGCACTTCATTTTCACTTGCGTTGCAACCTGGCAATGAATTTTCGGATTGTTTGAAAACGAAACCGAATTGCCGACAATTAGGCGCATCTGAATTACCGGCAACGCCGGCTAACGAAAGGCACGGCCAACGCCGTCAGACAACGAAAAAGCCTTTCGCGTACGAATGGCGCGAAAGGCTTCGCCTTCGCTTTGCAATCTGGAATTGCAGCCGGCAAAACAACTGCGTGTGGAAACGCCGGGCTTATTTGGCCAGCGCCGCCTCGATGAGCTTCTTGGCGTCGGGGCTGGCCCATTCGGCCGGGCCGTTCATGTTGGCAAGCAGGCAGCCTTCGCCGTCGACCAAGAGCGTCACCGGCAGGCCCAGCGCCAGGCCGCGCTTCTTGAGGTCATTGAAGACGGCAAGCGTGTTGTCTCTGTAGTAGCCGAGCGAGGTGATGCCGATCTCGTCGAGGAACTTCTTTGGCTTGGTGTCGTCGCCGGTGTCGACGTTGACCGCCACGACCTCGAAATTCTCGCTGCCCATCTCGCGCTCCAGCGCATCGAGCGCCGGCATTTCGGCGCGGCAGGGCGCGCACCATGTCGCCCAGAGATTGATCAGCAACGTGCGGCCCCCATGATCGGCCACCGTCATCGGCTTGCCCTCGGGGTCGTTGAAGGCGAGCTTCTTCAGCGACTGCGGCGGATCGGCCGGCATCATTGCCGCCACCTGGCCGGTGGCTGCGGCCTCGACCGCCTTGGCGATGTCTGCCTTGGCGGCACAAACCTTGTCCTCGGCGCTTGCGTCCGCGCTCGTATCAGTGGCGAGCTGAGGCGTAGAGGCGTTGTTGCCAGGAAGGGTGCTGCTGACATATACCGCGACCGCGCCGGCGATCACGCCTGCAACGGCGGCTAGGACGATATGGCGTGGCGCGGGGATCATTTTTCTGCGGTCCGACATCTAATCAATTTTCTCCGGAGCCCGGTATCACGATGAGCGACAAGAAGGCCAGCAACCAGATGTGGGGCGGACGTTTTGCCTCGGGCCCGGCCGCGATCATGGAGGCGATCAACGCCTCCATAGGCTTCGACAAGAAGCTCTACGCCCAAGACATCCGAGGTTCCGTCGCCCACTCCGAGATGCTGGCGGAAACGGGCATTATTTCCGTCGCAGATCAACAGAAAATCGCTCACGGGCTGAACACGATCCTGCGAGAAATCGAAGACGGCAAGTTCACCTTCTCGACCCGGCTCGAAGACATCCACATGAACATTGAGTCGCGCCTGGCCGAGCTGATCGGTCCGGCCGCCGGGCGCCTGCACACCGCCCGCTCGCGCAACGACCAGGTAGCGGTCGACTTCCGCCTCTGGGTCAAGGATGAATTCCACCGCATCGTCGAGGCGCTGAAGGGGCTGATCGCGGCCTTCCTCGAACGCGCCGAGCAGCACGCAGGAACCGTCATGCCCGGCTTCACCCATCTCCAGACGGCGCAGCCGGTGACCTTCGGCCATCACTGCATGGCCTATGTCGAGATGTTCGCGCGTGACCTCAGCCGCGTCCGCGACGCGGTTCAGCGCATGGACGAGAGCCCGCTGGGTGCCGCCGCTCTCGCTGGCACCGGTTTCCCGATCGACCGTTTCAAGACCGCCGCAGCGCTCGGCTTCCGCGAGCCGACCCGCAACTCGCTCGACAGCGTCTCGGACCGCGACTACGCGCTCGAGTTTCTGTCGATCGCCGCGATCTGCGCCACGCATATGTCGCGGCTTGCCGAAGAGATCGTCATCTGGTCGACGCCGCAATTTGGCTTCGTGCGCCTGTCCGACAGCTATTCGACCGGCTCGTCGATCATGCCGCAGAAGAAGAACCCTGACGCCGCCGAACTGGTGCGTGCCAAGACCGGCCGCGTCAACGGCCACCTGATCGGTCTTCTGACTGTGATGAAGGGCCTGCCGCTGACCTATTCCAAGGACATGCAGGAAGACAAGGAAGCGGTGTTCGACGCCGCCGAGACGCTCGACCTGATGCTCGCCGCGATGACCGGCATGGTCGGCGACATGACCATCAACGACCAGGCAATGAAGCGCGCCGCCGGCTCGGGCTATTCGACGGCGACCGACCTCGCCGACTGGCTGGTGCGCGAGATCGGCCTGCCCTTCCGCGAGGCGCACCACGTCACCGGCCGAGCCGTGGCACTGGCCGAAAGCAAGAAGGTCGGGCTGGAAAAGCTCACGCTGGACGACCTCAAGTCGATCCACGACGGCATCACCGACGACATCTTCTCGGTGCTGTCGGTGCAGAACTCGGTGAAGAGCCGAACCTCCTTCGGCGGCACGGCACCCGCAGAGGTGAAGAAACAGATCCGCTACTGGAAGAAACGCTTGACGAAAGCTTGATCGATCCGGGGTGCAATGAGCAAAAATCTCCGCTACAAGCGGCGGGGAATTTTTCTCGGATGGATGGGTCATGACCGCTGGCAGGATTTTGGTGACGCTTGGGCTGATCGCGGCGGTCGGCATGGTTTCGGCCTGCGGCCGCAAGGGCGACCTCGACACCCCTTACGATGCAGCCGTGCAGGCGCAAAAAGATGCTGCAAAGGCCGGCCAGCCAGCGACCGCCACGCCGCAGAAACCGGTCGAGGACAAGCCTTTCATCCTCGACCCGCTGCTCTGAGCCGCGTTCCACCTTTCGAAAGCAGTTGCCGTGAACCATTTCGACTATCGTGACGGCGTCCTCCACGCCGAAGACGTGGCGCTAACCGACATCGCGCGGAGCGTCGGCACGCCGTTCTATTGCTATTCCACGGCGACGCTGACGCGACATTTCAACGTCTTCTCCAAGGCCTTTGCCGACCTCGACTCGCTGGTCTGCTACGCCATGAAAGCGAATTCCAACCAGGCGGTGCTGAAGACGCTGGCCCGGCTCGGCGCCGGCGCCGACGTGGTGTCGGAAGGCGAGATGCGGCGTGCACTGGCCGCGGGCATTCCGGCGAACAAGATCCTGTTTTCCGGCGTCGGCAAGACCGCCCGCGAGATGGATTTCGCGCTGCAGGCCGGCATCCTGTGCTTCAACGTCGAATCCAAGCCGGAACTCGAGCTTCTGTCCGCACGCGCAGTGGCCAACGGCAAGATTGCACCGGTGTCGCTGCGCATCAACCCCAATGTCGACGCCAAGACGCACAAGAAGATCTCGACAGGTCTCGCCGAAAACAAGTTCGGCATTCCAAGGCAGCACGCACGTGAGGTGTATGCCCGCGCGGCCGCCCTGCCCGGTCTCAAGGTGACCGGCATCGACATGCATATCGGCAGCCAGATCACCGAGCTGCAGCCCTTCGACGACGCCTTTGCGCTGCTGGTCGAGCTGGTCGCGACGCTGCGCGCCGACGGCCATGCCATCGACCATGTCGATCTCGGCGGCGGGCTGGGCATTCCTTACAAGACCGACAACTCGCCGCCGCCGCTGCCCGACGCCTATGCCCAGATCGTGCACAAGCATGTCGGCAAGCTCGGCCTCAAGGTGATGTTCGAACCGGGCCGCCTGATCGTCGGCAATGCCGGCATCCTGGTGTCCGAAGTGATCTTCGTGAAGGAAGGCGACGCCAAGAACTTCCTCATCGTCGACGCCGCGATGAACGACCTGATCCGGCCGACGCTTTACGACGCCTATCACGACATCCGCCCGGTGGTGCAGGCCAAGGCCGATGCGCCGCGCATGACTGTCGACATCGTCGGGCCGGTCTGCGAGACCGGCGATTTCCTCGGCCTTGACCGCGACCTGCCAAGGCTCAGGTCGGGCGACCTGATCGCGGTCAGCACCGCCGGTGCCTATGGCGCGGTCCAGGCGGGCACCTACAACACCCGTCCCTTGGTGCCGGAAGTTCTGGTCGACGGCGACCGCTTCCACGTCATCCGCAAGCGCCAGACCTATGACGAACTGATCGGCCTCGATTCTGTACCGGACTGGCTGGCGTAGGAGCGTCGTATCTGGTGCGGTCGGTCGGCCGTGCGTCCTTCGACAAGCTCAGGATGAGGATGGTCAGCGCCAGCGATGTATCGTCGAACCGTTCAGATCGAACTCTTTCAACGTGAGCGCCACCAGCACCAACGGTCCTCATCCTGAGCTTGTCGAAGGACGCACGATCGAGCAACCGCACTAACTCGATCAACAATCAGCGAAGATAAACCTGGGTGGCTATTTCACGATTGCGTTGGTCGCCTCGCCTTCGCCGTGATTGATGGTATTCTGCCATAGGCAGGTGGCCGCATCCCGCGCCGCCCAAGCGGAAGGGCCGATGACGGAACCGACCAGATCAGCTCTGCATCGAGACATCGCCGCCAGACTGGGCAGGACACGCCTGGCCATAGGCGCGGCCATGATCGTCGAGCGTGGCTGGCCGCTGGTGCTGCCGCTGCTCGTCACAGCCAGCCTGTTCCTCAGCCTGTCATGGCTCGGCCTGTTCCGCCTGTTGCCCGACATGGCGCGACTGGCGCTGATCGTGGCCTTCGCCATCGCCGGGCTCGCGTCGCTCTATCCTCTGCGGTTTTTCCGCTTCCCTTCCTGGTCCGAGATCGACAGCCGCCTCGAACGCGCCAACCAGCTGCTGCACGCGCCGGTGCAGGTCCAGACCGACCGGCCATCGGGCAAGGCGGACGGGTTTGCCGACGCCCTGTGGCGCGAGCACCAAAAGCGCATGGCCGAGCGGCTGGGCACCCTTGGCGGCGACATGCCGCGCACCAACGTGCCGGAGCGCGACCCCTGGGCGCTGCGGGCGGCGGCGGCACTGCTGCTGGTCTGTGCCTTCGCCTTCTCGTTCGGCCCGATGGGCGGCCGGCTGGGCGACGCCTTCCGGGCGCATGCGGCGCGCGACGCCGTTCCGCCGCGCATCGACGCCTGGGTGACGCCGCCGACCTACACCGGCAAGGCACCGATCTTCCTGACCGCCGACGCCAGCAAGGACGTCCCCGTCATCAGCGTGCCGGAAGGCAGCGAACTGTCGTTGCGGGTGACCGGCGGCAGCGGCGAGGAAACGCTTGCCTACACCAATGCCAAAGGCGAGGTCCGTGACATTGCGCCGAGCGGAGCCAAAGCCGATCCGGCCAAGCCGGCAATGACAGGCCCGGTTGCCGCCGTGCGGCAGTTTGCCGACAAGCTGACCGCCGAGGGCCGGCTTACGCTGAAGTCCGGCGACGACGAACTGGACAGCTGGGCCTTCACCGTGGTCCCGGACAATCCGCCGAAGATCAGCTTCGTCGGCGAGCCCAAGCGCGCCGTCAACGGCACGCTGGAACTGACCTACAACATCGAAGACGACTACGGCGCCGCTTCGGCCAAGGCCGATTTCGCCCTTGCCGAGGACCAGGCGCCGGATGCCCGCCCGCTCTACGGTGCGCCTGAAATGCCTCTTTCGCTGCCGCGCCGCGGCGCCGCGAAGAAGCCTGTGAAGGCAACGCGCGACCTGACCGAGCATGTCTGGGCCGGCGCCTCCGTCAGGCTCACGCTGCACGCCGTCGACGACGCCGGCCAGGAAGCGAAAAGCGAAACCAAGACGATCATCCTGCCCGAAAAGCCCTTCACCAACCCGCTTGCCCGGGCGGTGATCGAGCAGCGCCGGCTGCTGGCCCTCGACGCCAACGCCAAGCCGCGCGTGCTCGAGCTGATGGACGCCATCACGCTGAGGCCCGAAGACACGATCGACAACCTCTCGCACTATCTCGCCCTCATGAGCGCGCGTGCGCGGCTGAAGATGGCCGGCTCCGACGACCAGCTGCGCGAGGTCGTGACCTATCTCTGGCAGGTCGCGCTCGGCATCGAGGAGGGTGACCTGTCGGCGGCGGAGAAACGCCTGCGCCAAGCCCAGCAGGCCTTACAGGATGCGCTGGAGCGTGGCGCCAGCGACGAGGAGATCGACAAGCTGATGGCCGAGCTGCGCGAAGCCATGAACGATTTCCTGCGCGAGTTTGCCGAACGCAACCAGCAGAATCAAACCGCGCAGAACCAGGCGCCGGGTCAGGAGCTGCGCCAGAGCGACCTGCAGCGCATGCTCGACCAGATCGAGAACCTGGCCAAGTCGGGCAACCGCGACCAGGCCCGCGAGTTGCTGTCGCAGTTGCAGGACATGATGAACAACCTGCAGGCAGGCCGGCGCCAGCAAGGCCAGCAGGGCCAGCAGAACTCCGAGATGCGCCAGCAGATGGACAAGCTCGGCGAGATCATGCGGCGCCAGCAGGAGATGATGAACGAGACGTTCCGCATGGACCAGATGCAGCGTGGCCAGCAGCAGCAGGACGACCCGTTCGGCGAGAATGGCGAGCCCGGCCAGCAGCAGCAACAGGGCCAGCAAGGCGAAGGCCAGCAGGGCCGGCCGATGACGCCGCAGGAATTTGCCGACGCGCTCAAGCAGTTGCAACAGGGCCAGGGCCAGTTGGAGAAGGACCTCGAAGCGCTGATGAAGGGCCTGGAAGGCATGGGCATCAAGCCGGGCGAAGGTTTCGGCGATGCCGGCGAATCGATGAACCAGGCCGAGGGTGCACTCGGCAAGGGCGAAGGCGACCGCGCCGTCGGCCACCAGGGTCGCGCGCTGGAAGCCCTGCGCAAGGGCGCGCAGGACATGATGCAGCAGATGCAGGCCATGCAGGGCGACCAGGGCGGCAGCGAGGAAGGCGGCCGCCAGCAGAACGCCGACCGCGACCCGCTGGGCCGTCCGCGCGCCACCACCGGCCCCGATTTCGGCGATTCGGTGAAGGTGCCCGACGAGATCGACGTCCAGCGCGCGCGCCAGATCCTCGACGCCATCCGCAAGCGGCTCGGCAACGCGCTCAGCCCCGAGCTGGAGCGCAGCTATCTCGAACGGCTGCTCGAGTTGAAGTAGCCGGCCTCCGCTTGGCCGGCTGCATCAGATCGGGGATCTTCAGCCTGGAACCATCCCCGCTTCGCGCGCCATGGCGAAGTCCTTCTGGCTGGCTCGCTGGAAGGCCGGCCGGGCGGTCAGCCTGTCGAGATATTCCTTGAACACCGGCTTCTCGGGCAGGACCTTCAGCACCTGGGTGCCAAAGTTGATGCCGCCGCCGATCTGGGTGTCGGCCGCGGTGAAGCGGTCACCGGCGATGTAGGGCCGCGACGACAGCGTGCGTTCCAGATTGGCGATCATTTCGCTGAACGAACCGTAGGAATAGCCGCTGCCCATGAACTCGTGGCCATGCGCCTTGGCCGCCAGGACCGGGTCGAACACCCCATCCGCATAGACAAGCCAGGTCAGGTACGCTGCGCGCATCTTGTCGCCGATAGCGGGCGCGAGACCCGCTTCGGGAAAGGCGTCGCAGAGATAGGTGCAGATCGCCGCCCGCTCTGTGACCACGACGCCGTCATGGACGATCGCCGGGACCTTCTTGTTGGGCTGGATCGACCGGTATTCCTCAGGCACCCCGCCAGGCGCGCGGATATCGACCTTCTCGATCTGGTAGGGCGCGCCAAGTTCCTCGAGCAGCCACAGCATGTTCGACGCGCGCGACCACGGAGCATGGTAGAAAATGATCATGGCTTCCTCCTCGCTTCAGATGGCACCACCATAGCACTGCCCTCCTGACAGCCCTTTGTCAGGATGGATGGCAGGAGCCCTCCATCCGACCCGAGATCAGCGCCGCTGATGGAAAGCGTCGCGGATGGCATCCGCCATGGCGTCGACAGCTTCGCTGATGGCGCGCGGGTTACGATGCAGCACGACCCTTGTCGTATCGATCGGGCCGAAGCCTTCGGCTTCCGTCAACTCCCGGCAGTCGGCCGGGATATTGCTGCGCGCGATCGGCGCCACGCCCAGGCCGGCAGTGACGGCAAGGGTCAGCCCGTTCGTGGTGTCGCTGGTATAGGCGAATCGGTAGTCGATGCCGCGCTGTTCGAGCGAGCGGAGTGCCAATTCGCGACACCAGCCCTCGCGGGTGTAGATGGCGACCGGCAAGGGCCGTTCCCGATGCAGGTCATGATGATTCGAGGTGACCCAGACAGTCGGGTCATGCATCAGCACCTCGACGCCCGTAGGCGCCTGCCATTCGAAAACCACCGCCAGATCAAGCTCTCCAGCCGCAAGAGCCGCCAGTTGGGAGACCGAATAGCCGAACCGGACCGTCACTTCCACCTGGGCGTGGCGCTTGGCGAATGCTCCCAGCGCACGCGACAGGACGGGCTGCCCATACTCCTCCGGCAGCCCGATGCGGACCGGGCCGCCGAGCGGCGCCGACCGCATCGACGAGGCCGTCTCGTCGAGCAATGCGATGATGCGGCGGGCATTGTCGACAAGATCGCCGCCTCGCTGCGTCAGCGTCACGCCGCGCGCGCCGCGTTCGAACAGGACGTCGCCGACGACCTCCTCGAGCCGCTTGATCTGCATGCTGATCGCCGACTGGGTGCGCCCGACGGCTTCCGCCGCGCGGGTAAAATTGCCGCTGTCCGCTACCGCCAGGAACGTACGCAAGAGGTCGCTGTCGAGGCGAACGGTCATGGCATTTCACCACCAGTCATAAGGAATTCTAATGACTGCCATCATTCCAATTCGTTTGCATCGTGTCAAACGCCAATGGATAGTCCGCCTACCCATTGGAAGGTGGCCGTTAGATGCGGCTACGGACTGGTAAGTACCGTCCTCACTTTCACCCGCCGCGGTTTTCACGGCGGGTATTTTTTTGCCCGATTCAAAATGCTGCGACGTCCTTTGCGCGTCCGATGGGACGCGCAAAGCTGTAGACCGCTGGACCAACAGCCGGCTGCGACAAGCGCTCTCTATCCGCCGCGTCTCGCTGTAGAACTGTCCGACGATCTCATGCGACAGGCCGACGGAGACCATGCAGAACAGAACGCTTCTCGGCATCCTGTGCCTGTGCCTGGGCGTGCTGGTGTTTTCGATCCAGGATGCGCTGATCAAGGCCGTGGCCGGCACCTATCCGGTCAGCCAAGCGCTGCTGATCCGCGCCGTCGTGGCCCTGCCGATCCTGCTTTTTCTCGTACATCGTGATGTTGGCCTGGGCGCGCTGGCGTCACCGAACTGGCGCTTCCTGGCGACACGCTCGTCGATCCTGTTCATCTCCTACTGCGCCTACTACCTGGCGATCCCCGCCCTGCCGATCGCCGATGCCGCGGCACTGTTTTTCCTGGCACCGCTGCTGATCATGACGATGGCAGGCCCCTATCTCGGCGAACGGGTGCCGTGGCAGAGCCTCGTTGCCGGCGCTGTCGGCCTGCTCGGCGTCATCGTGATGGTCAATCCGGGTGCCGGAATTTTCGAATGGGCCGCGCTGCTGTCGCTGGTCTCGGCCTTCCTCTACGGCTTCTCGCAACTGATGGCGCGCAAGATCGGGGTCACCGAAAGTGCTACCACCATGGCCTTCTACCAGAACGCCGCCTATCTCGTCGGCGCGGTCGCGATCGGCGCCACGTTCTCGGCAACCGGCTTCACCCACACGGGGCACCCCAGCCTCGACTTCCTGATGCGTCCCTGGGTCTGGCCGAGCCTGCGCAATTTCCTGATGATGGGAGCCTGCGGCGTCATTGCCGCGGTCGGCATGATCCTTCTGGGCCAGGCCTACCGGCTTACGCCCGCCAACAAGGCGGCGACGTTCGAATATACCGGCCTGCTATGGGCGCCCCTGTGGGGATTCCTGTTCTTCACTGAGATCCCGGACAGCGGAACCGTCATCGGCGCCCTGTTGATCGTCGGCGCCGGCATCTTCGCGCTGAATGTCGGCGGCCGGTCGCCTCAGGCCGCGCCAGCGAATGCCGCGGCCGACTGACCCGTCCTTGCCAATGCCAGCGACACCCGGTCGCGAATGTCGGCAAGCGTGAACGGCTTCTGCACGACATCGATGATGAACGCGTCGAGCTCCTCGGCGCGTTCACGCTGGTCGGCGTAGCCTGTCATCAAAAGGATCGGCAGCCCCGGGAAGGAGCGTGCCGCCAGCTGCGCCATCTCGATGCCGTCCATCTCCGGCATGCGGATGTCGGAGACAACAAGGTCGTAGACGCCCTTTTCGGCATGGATGCAGTCGAGCCCCTGCGCACCGTCGCAGGCGACATCGACAATATGGCCGGCGCGTTCGAGCGCGCGGGCAGCGAGGGTACGGACGGACTCGTCGTCCTCAACGATCAGAAGCTTTGCCATGGCGGCGATATTTGCCGCGACAGGTTGACGATTTCTGAAGGCCGGCGAGATTTGTGCCCCGTCTTGGGATCAGGCCTCGCCCTTGACCACCCCGACGAAAGGCAGTTCGCGGAATGCGTGCGCGACATCCATGCCGTAGCCGACGACGAAATAATCCGGGCAGTCGAAACCGACATAATCGGCATCAAGGTCGGTCTTGCGGCGCATGCGCTTGTCGAGCAGCACGGCGATCGAGCAGCTCTTGGCGCCGCGCGACATCATCAGCTCGCGGGTGAACTTCAGCGTCTTGCCCGATTCGAGGATATCGTCGATCAGCAGCACGTCGCGGCCTTTGACCTCGTTGTCGATGTCGCGCAGCACGCGGACCTCGCCGCTGGTCGTGCCGGCGCCGTAGCTCGAGATGAAGATGAACTCGACTTCCGGCGACAGGCCGACATCGTGCATGGCGCGGATCAGGTCGGCGGCGAAAATGAACGAGCCCTTGAGCACCGAGATGACCAGCAGGTCGGTGTAGTCGTGCGCCGCGATATCCTTGGCGAGTTCGAGATTGCGCCGCGCAATCGCCGAAGCGGAGAACAGCACTTCGATTTCCTTGTCGCGCACAACTGGCATGACTTCATCCTATTCCGAGAAAGCGACCGTGACGGTCTTTATCCCGTTCATAGGCACCTCGAGCCGGCTCGAAAAGGCCCATCTTGCGCCTGGCGCCACCGGATCGGCGCCTTTCCCCAGCCTGTAGCGCAGGATCTTGCCGTCGTTTGCCGCAACGGCAATGTCGATCGGTGGCAATGGCGTAGCCGCCTTGCCATCGTTGTACGCAGTCCCGTCGACGAGCAGCACCGGCCTGCGGCCGGAGCTGTCGACCCGCGACGTGACCTCGGCAATGCGCAAGGAAGAGGCCTGCCAGGCCAGCGGAAACGCCGCCGCACGCACGACCGCATGGCCGCCGGACACCCAGAATGCCATTGCCGCCAACGAGATGCCGGCGAGCCAGAAGATCGGACCACCACGAACGGGACTTGGTTCCCGACGTGCTCTTGTCGCCCGCAGCATCTCCATTCCGCCGGCCGAAGCCGCCGAGCCGGGGAAGGCCGGCGGGTCGTCAGCTGATTCGTTGCGGGTATGGGAAGGTTCAATGACCTCGAAATCGGCGTCGACGATGTCTGCCGAATCCACAGCTATCGGCTGGGCGAATGTGTCGCGGGCGTCGGCGGCCATGATTTCGCCGGAAACCGGGCGTGCTTTCCGCTGCTCAGCCATCAGACCCCTTAGACATTTTGCCGAGAGGGGGTAAACGGAAATGGTTAATGCTTCGCCACCGAGGTGCTTTCGAGCCCCACCCCGGACGGAAACTTAACCGTCCGTTAACCATGCGGACCCAAGGTCGTTTCATAGAAACGGGCGACCGGGGTCCCGAGAAAAATCATCGGGATCGATAAACCCAAGGTCTGCAGCACGTGATCCGATTCGAGAATGTCGGCCTCAGATACGGAATGGGACCGGAGATCCTGCGCGATGTCTCCTTCCACATTCCCGAGCGCTCGTTCCAGTTTTTGAGCGGGCCTTCCGGCGCGGGCAAGACCACCCTGCTCCGCCTGCTGTTCCTGTCGCTCAAGCCGACGCGCGGGCTGATCAGCGTTTTCGGCAAGGATCGCACCCGCATTTCGCGCGCCGAGTTGCCGTTGATGCGCCGACGCATCGGAGTGGTGTTCCAGGATTTTCGGCTGCTCGACCACATGACCACCTACGAGAACGTGGCGTTGCCGCTGCGCGTGCGCGGACGCGAGGAGGCGAGCTACCGCACCGACGTCATCGAACTGCTGAAATGGGTCGGCCTGGGCGAACGCATGCATGTGCTGCCGCCAGTGCTTTCGGGCGGCGAAAAGCAGCGTGCCGCGATTGCCCGCGCACTGATCGAGCAGCCGGAGATCCTGCTGGCCGACGAGCCGACCGGCAATGTCGATCCGCCGCTGGCGCGACGCCTGCTCAGGCTGTTCATCGAACTCAACCGGCTCGGCACCGCAGTGGTCATTGCCACCCACGATCTCGGCCTGATGGACCAGGTCGACGCCCGGCGCATGATTCTCGCCGGCGGAAAGCTCGACATCTATGACTGAAGCCCCCGCCGACACCCGCGACCACGACGAGGAATTCGAGGACGAATTCGAAGATGCGCCGATGCAACAGCCGGCACCGCGCCTGCAGCGCAAGACGGCACCCATCGTGCCGTCTCAGAACGTCGCCGGCCGGGCGCTGGTGCTGGTCATCGCCATCATGACGTTCCTGTCGTGCCTGACGCTGGGCGCGGTGACGCTGGTGCGCGATACCGCCTCGGTGTGGGAGAACCAGATTTCGCGCGAGGCCACGATCCAGATCAAGCCTGTCGACGGGCTCGACATGGATGCAGCGCTTGAGACTGCCGCCCGCATCGCCGGTGAATTTGCCGGCGTGGTTTCGACCAGGATCGTCGACCGCGAGGCCACCGCCCGCCTGCTCGAACCATGGCTCGGTTCGGGGCTCAACATCGACGAACTGCCGGTGCCGCGGCTGATCATCGTCACCATCGACGAAACCAGCCCGCCGGACTTCGGCGCCATGCGCGCCGCCATCACGCCGAAGGTGCCGACAGCCTCGCTCGACGACCATCGCACCTGGGTCGACCGGCTGGTGGCGATGGCGCGCACCACTGTCACGATCGGCATCGGCGTGCTGGTATTGATGCTGGCAGCGACCGTGCTGTCGGTGGTGTTTGCCACGCGCGGCGCCATGGCCGGCAACGGTCACATCATTGAGGTGCTGCATTTCGTCGGCGCCGAGGCGCGCTTCATCGCCAGCGAATTCCGCCGCCACTTCCTGCTGACCGGCATGAAGGGCGCGGCCGCCGGCGGCGCTGCCGCGGTCATCGTGTTCATCATCTTTTCCTGGTGGTCGTCGCGCAACCTGGCGACGCCGGAAGCCGACCAGGCGACGGCACTGTTCGGCAACTTCGCCATTGGTGCCAACGGCTATCTCGGGGTCGCGGTCATCGTCGCCGTCATCGGCGGGCTGACCGCCGCCACGTCGCATTTCACCGTGGTTCGCTACCTCGGCGACATGGATCTGCACCAGCCGGACGGGATGTAGACCATGCCGCTATCACGGATCATGTCAAAACGTCACGCAATGTGCATAATGGGGCTCTGTAAATGCCGCATTCCCTGCTTAACCATGGCTTCGTGATGGGACAGAACGCGCTCGCTGCATCGGGGACGGTTTCAGGAACGAGATTCTACCCGGCCGGGCGCTCGCCGCGCCGGAGAACAATCTTTTTGCGCCGCATTCTGTTCATCCTTGTGACGTTCGCCGTCATCTTCACCGGCGGATTCGGCTTCTTTGCCGTCCATGTCAGCGGCATGAGCACGCCTGCGAACCCCGACAAGGCCGACGCCATCATCGTCCTGACCGGCGGGCAGTCGCGGCTCGACGCGGCACTTGACCTGCTCAAGGCCGGCAAGGGCGAGCGCCTGCTGATCAGCGGCGTCCACCCCTCTGCGACGCGCCATCAGCTGCAACTGGCCACCGGCAGCGACAAGTCGCTGTTCAACCGGGTCGACATCGATCGCGCCGCGCTCGACACCATCGGCAATGCCGAGGAAAGCGCCAAGTGGGTCGTCAGCCACGACTACGAGCGCGTCATCCTCGTCACCAACAACTACCACATGCCGCGCAGCCTGCTGGAAATGGGACGGCTGCTGCGCAACGCCAGCCTGGAGCCCTATCCCGTCGTCAATTCCAAGCTGGACGAAGGCCGCTGGCTGACCAAGCCCGAAGCGTTCCGCGTCCTGTTCACCGAATACAACAAGTACCTGCTGGCCCTTGCCCGCGGCATCGTGCCAGTCAAGCCGACGGCCGACGGCGTGCTTGTCGTCCAGGCCCAGGCGGCCGACTAGCTTTTCATTCTCAGCTTTATCGACGTAAACGGCGCGACGCGCCGTTTTCCTTTTTCGGCAGCTTGGTGTAACCAACGGCAACTTCCGTCCTCAGGCGTTCCCCGACAATGCTCCAAATCCGCTCGCTGGCATTCAACTTCGTCTTCTATGTCAGCCTGGTCGTCCAGATGATCCTGTGGACGCCCTACTACTTCCTGTCGCCGCGCCATCGCGCCTGGTTCGTGCCGAAGTTCTGGGCGCGCACGAGCCTGTGGCTGCAGGAAAAGATCGCGGGCACGAAGAGCGAGATATCAGGCATGGAGAACCTGCCGGAAGGCTCGTTCATCCTGGCGCCAAAGCACCAGTCGTTCTGGGACGCCATCGCCTTCTTCCCCTACCTGCGCGACCCGCTCTACATCCTCAAGCGCGAGCTGATGTGGATCCCGTTCTTCGGCTGGTACATCGCCAAGATGAAGATGATCCCGGTTAACCGCGGCAAGCGCTCGGCGGCGCTGAAGGCGGTGGTCGTGGCGACCCGCAAGGAGATGCAGCACGACCGCCAGCTGATCATCTATCCAGAGGGCACGCGCCGCGCACCGGGCGACGAACCGGCCTACAAATGGGGCATCGCCGAGCTTTATGCGGCACTCAACATGCCGGTGGTGCCGGTTGCCCATGTCGCCGGCCTTTACTGGCCGCGCCGCAAGTTCCTGCGCTTTCCCGGCACCATCAAGGCGCGCTTCCTGCCGCCTATCCCTGCCGGGCTGAGCCGCGAAGAATTCATGTCGCGACTGGTCGCTGAAACCGAAGCCGCCTGCGACCAATTCCTGATCGAGGCCGCCAGGTCCGACAACCCGCCGCCTATGCCGCCCACGGCGGTGAAGCGGCTCAGGGAACTGGGTATCGAAGTCGGCTAGCCCTGGGTCATCCGTCGCTCGTGCTCGAGCAGCCAGCGCTTGCGCCAGAGGCCGCCGCCATAGCCGGTCAGGTCGCCGCTGGCGCCGACCACGCGATGGCAGGGAATGACCACGGCGATCGGATTGGCGCCGTTGGCGCGCCCGACCGCGCGCACGGCGGCCGGATTGCCGATCTCAGCGGCAAGACCGGAATAGGTCACCGATGTACCCGCCGGAATGCGCCGTAGACCATCCCAGACCTGACGCTCGAAAGCGGTGCCCTGCGGCGCCAGCCGGGTGGTGAAATTGGCAGATTTGCCGGCAAAATAGGCGCCCAACTCTGCCTCGATTTGGTCGATCGGTGTGGCCCGCCCAAAGGCGATGGCCGAGCCGGTGGCAGCCTGCAGCTTGCGCACCTCCGATGCCAGGGCCTTGCGTTCGAGGAACTCGAGAATGTGCAGGGCGTGCCGGTCGGCGATGGCGATCAACGGACCGATGGGCGTTTCGATCCAGTCGGCCTTGAGCATGATCTTGCCGCGCAGCCTGGCCGGTGCCTCGCCGAGGAGTCGGGTCACCGCCGCGCGAAAGCCGCTGCCGGAATCGAAGCTGGCATCAAGCTGCGCATCGATGACGCTGTCGCCCGAGGCCAACCGCTCCGCCGCCTGCCCGAGCCGGCGCAGCCGCGCCATCTCGAGAAAGCTCATGCCGAAGCGGCGCTTGAAGGCGCGGCGCACGGTCGAGGCATCGAAGCCCATCGCAATGATGTCGGTTTCGAGCCAGCGCCGCTCCGGTTCGCGTTCGAGCGCGTCGAGCAGGGTCGACACGACTGGTTCGGGAGCACCCGTGCCCATCATCGGCCGGCAACGCTGGCACGGCCGGAAGCCGGCATGCAGGCATTGGGCCGTGGTATCAAAGAACTGCACGTTCTCGCGCTTGGGCTTGCGGGCAGCACAAGTCAGCCGGCAGAAGATGCCCGTCGTGCGCACCCCGACATAGGCAAAGCCGTCGTAGCCCTGATCGCGCGCGATCAGGACTACGTAGAGCGTATCATCGCTGGGGCGTTGGAAAAGCATGGCCAATGCTTAGCGCGAGTCCTCTTCCTGGTGCGCCGAAAATCGGGCGCGCATTTTTCGCTGCTGACAGGTCATTTGCCGACGAGATGCGCCACCTCTTCCAGCCAGTGATCGCGGATGCCGAGCGCCTTGAGGTGCTCGACCGTGCTTGCGACGTAGTCCTCGTTGCGGCCGGACTGTCCGACCGCCCCGGTGACGATCTCGGCGGCATGAGCGGCATCGAGATTGCCGGCATATTGGGAATGCTTGCGGTCGGCGATATAGCAGACCGCCTCCACCTTTTCGCCCCGGTCGAGCTGGATCGATAGCCGGCGCTCGAGATAGACGCTGGTGACGAGTTCCCGGTCGCGCAGATAGGCAAGCACTTCGTCGCGCAGATCTCCAGGCACGCGAAAGGCGAGGCCGACGCAGGAGCCGCCGCGGTCGAGGCCGAGTACCAGCCCGGGCCGTTGCTCGGTGCCGCGATGCACCCAGGACCGGATGCACAGCGCGCGGCGAAAGCCCATCAACCGGGCGCGGCGCGTTTCGACATGGGCGAAACCCGGACGCCACATCAGCGAGCCATAGCCAAAAACCCAAAAATCGCCCATATCGCCAAGCCTGTTGGTGGTTCGCGGTCGAACCGCGTTAGCGAGAGCCTTAGCATGACGTCAAGCCAGGACCGGAAACCGAACTCAAGCCGCCGCTTCCTGTGGCTGGCGCTGTTCATCATCGTGCTGTTCGGCGGCTACAGCGCCGGCTGGTTCTGGTTTGCCGGGCGGGCGCAGCAGGAAGTGGTCCAGCGTATCGCCGAAGTCAACCGCGACGGCGTATCCGCCACCTGCGCCAAGCCTGAGATCAAGGGCTTCCCGTTCCGGATCGGCCTGTTCTGCGACAGGCTGGAATTCGAGGACGCGACGCGGCGGGTTTCGGTGAGCGCCGGCAGCCTGCGCACCGCGGCCCAGGTCTACCAGCCGATGCGCACGGTGCTCGAAATCGACGGGCCGCTGCGCCTGACGGCGCCGGACCTGCCGCAACTCCAGTTCGACTGGGAACTGCTGCATGCCAGCGCTCGCATCGCCCAGCCGCTGCCCGAACGGCTGTCGGTCGAGACGCGCAAGCTCGTCGGCCAGGCATCCTTCAGCGACGGCACGCCGATGCCGCTGTTCACCGCCGAGGACACCCAGTTGCATCTGCGCCCGAACGGCCCCGATATCGACATTGCCGGCACCTTCACCGGCCTGGCGATCGACCCCAAGGCAACGCATGGACGTCAGCTGCCGCCGCTGGACGGCAGCGCCGACACCTCGCTCAAGAACGGCGTGGAGTTGCTTGCAGACAAAGCGAGAAGCCTGCGTGGCCAGGCAGGCACGATCCGTTCGATGACGCTGTCGACCGGCGGCAACGCGGGTGCTGCGATCAGCGGGCCATGGTCGATCGCTGAAGACGGGCTGTTGGACGCCGACCTCAAGGTGACGATCCGCAACCCGCGCGAGCTGTCGCGCATCCTTTCGGAGATCGTGCCGGAACAGCGCCAACAGTTCGAGACCGCCTTCTCGGGCCTCGCAATTCTCGGCGACGCACCGACCCTGCCGCTCAAGATCGTCAAGGGCAAGGCGACGCTGGGGTTCATTCCGCTGGGCATGGTGCCGGCGGTGGAGTGAGGTGAGCGAATAGCGAATAGCGACAATGTCAGCCCGTGCGGCAGATGCATGTCACTATTCGCTACTCACTACTCCCTATCCGCTATTCCCTAGTTCTTCACCGGATGTTCGATCGCCTCGCGGCCGAAGTTCGGCACGTCGACCTCCTGGCCGGCGTCGATGATCGACCGGCGGATGGCGCGGGTGCGGGTGAACATCTCGAACAGCTTGTCGCCGTCGCCCCAGCGGATCGCCCGCTGCAGCGAGGCGAGGTCCTCGGAGAAGCGCGCCAGCATTTCCAGGATCGCGTCCTTGTTGTGCAGGCAAACGTCGCGCCACATCGTCGGGTCGGAGGCGGCGAGACGGGTGAAGTCGCGGAAACCCGAAGCCGAATACTTGATGACTTCCGACTTGGTCACCGACTCCAGGTCGTCGGCGGTACCGACGATGTTGTAGGCGATGATGTGCGGCAGGTGCGAAACGATGGCGAGCGTCATGTCGTGATGCTCGGGATCCATCGTGTCGATGTTGGAGCCGCAGCGGCGCCAGAACTCCGACAGCTTTTCGAGCGCCACGGGATCGGTATCCGGCAGCGGCGTGAAGATGCACCAGCGGTTCTCGAACAGGTCGGCGAAGCCGGCGTCGGGTCCCGACTTCTCGGTACCGGCCAGCGGGTGGCCGGGGATGAAGTGCACGCCCACGGGCACGTACGGGGCCATCTGCGCGATGACGGAGGCCTTGGTCGAGCCGACGTCGGTGAGGATGGCGCCGGGCTTCAGCGCCGGCGCTATCTCGGCGGCCACGGCACCGGAGGAGCCGACCGGCACCGAAACGATGACGAGGTCGGCATCCTTCACCGCTTCCTGGGCGTCGGTCGAGTAGCTGTCGCCGAGGCCGAGTTCCTCGGCCCGCGCCAGGGTTGACGCGCTACGGGTCGAAATGGCGATGTGGCGGGCAATTCCTTCGCGGCGGATGACGCGGGCCAGCGACGAGCCGATCAGGCCGATGCCGACGAGGGCGATCTTGTCAAACAGGGCTTTGGACATTTTTCAACTTTTCAGGAATTCGGTGAGTGCGGCAATGACGCCGCGATTGGCCTCTTCGGTGCCGATGGTCATCCGCAGCGCATTGGGGAAGCCGTAGCCGGCGACCCTGCGCAGGATATACCCGCGCGCGCTGAGATACTCATCGGCAACTGCTGCCGAATGCTTGGCATCGTCCGGGAAGTGAACCAGCAGGAAGTTGCCGACCGAAGGCGTAACGCGCAGGCCGAGCTTCTCGAATTCCTGCACCAGCCACTCAGCCCACTGGGCGTTGTGGGCGATGGTGCGTTCGACATGGGCGCGGTCTTCCATCGCCGCCACTCCGGCCTCGATGGCCGCCGCGTTGACGTTGAACGGTCCGCGCATGCGCTCCAGCACGTCGATGACGTGCGACGGCGCGTAGACCCAGCCGATGCGCATGCCGCCGAGGCCATGGATCTTGGAGAAGGTGCGCGTCATCACCACGTTCTCGTTGGCCGCCACCAGTTCGACACCCGCCTCATAGTCGTTGCGGCGGACATACTCGGCATAGGCGGCGTCGAGCACCAGAAGCACGTTCTTCGGCAGCGCCGCGTGCAGGCGACGGACCTCCTCGAACGGCACGTAGGTGCCGGTGGGGTTATTGGGGTTGGCCAGGAAGACGATCCTGGTCTTCGGCGTCAGCGCGGCAATGATGGTGTCGACGCTGGCCTTCTCGGCGTCTTCCTTGGCGACGACCGGCGTGGCGCCGGCGGCCTGGATGTAGATCTTGTAGACCATGAAGCCGTGCTCGGTGTAGACCGCCTCGTCGCCCGGCGACAGGTAGCTCTGCGACAGCAGGCCGAGCACCTCGTCCGAGCCGTTCGAGCACAGGATGTTGGCCGGGTTGAGCCCATGGGTCGCCGCAATCGCCTGTCTCAGGCGTGACGACGACCCGTCGGGATAATACTCCATCTTGTCGGCGAGTTTCTTCACCGCCTCGATGGCATGGGGCGAGGCGCCGAGCGGATTTTCGTTCGACGAGAGCTTATGGACCTTGGTGACGCCTGCGGGAGCTGCGCTCTTGCCGGGGACATAGGCTGCGATGTCCATGATGCCGGCGCGGGGTTCGGGGCGAATCTGCTCAGGTGCCTTGGTCATGTCGAAAATCCTGGATTGGCGCCTCCGGATGGAGGCCGCAGCGGAAATACCCCCCGGGGCCGCCAATGTCGAGGAAAACCGAAGGAAACGGCGGTCCTGGCTGGACCATTGGGTCGCGGTTGACGCAATCCGCGCCCAGGCGTAATAGCAGGGCATAGACCCGTGGTGATTTGGCCGGTCGGCTTGCAGCCACGTTAAACAAGTCGCTAAAGGGCCGTTTGCGATCCGTAAACCGGCTTTGCGACAGCAATGCCGGTTTTTGTTTTTTGGAGTTCGCAACAGTGCCGATCAAGATCCCGGATCAACTCCCCGCCCGCGAAGTACTGGTGAAAGAGGGCGTCTCCGTCATGGACGAGCAGACAGCGCTCCGCCAGGACATCCGCCCGCTGCAGATCGGCCTGCTCAACCTGATGCCCAACAAGGTCAGGACCGAGACCCAGATCGCCCGCCTGATCGGTGCCAGCCCGCTGCAGGTGGAGCTGACGCTGGTGCGTATCGGCACCCACAAGGCCAAGAACACCTCCGAGGACCATCTCATTGCCTTCTACCAGACCTGGGAAGAGGTGAAGGACCGCAAGTTCGACGGTTTCATCATCACCGGCGCGCCAGTGGAGCTGCTGCCCTTCGAGGACGTGACCTACTGGGACGAACTCAAGCAGATCATGGACTGGACGACGACCAACGTGCACTCGCCGTTCTTCATCTGCTGGGGAGCGATGGCGGCCGCATGGCATTTCCACCGCGTTCCGAAGCACACGCTGGAGCAGAAGGCCTTCGGCGTGTTCCGTCACAACAACAACGCTCCCGCATCCCCCTATCTCGCCGGCTTCTCGGACGATTTCGCCATTCCGGTGTCGCGCTGGACGGAGGTCCGTGCCCAAGACATTCCCGAGGGCTCCGGCCTGGAACTGCTGATGGAATCGGAAGAGACGGGCCCGAGCCTGCTGGCCGAAGAGGCCGGCAACCGGCTCTACATGTTCAACCACATCGAATACGACTCGACCTCGCTCAAGGAAGAGTACGACCGCGACGTGGCCGCCGGCGTCGAGATCGCGGTGCCGCACGAATATTACCCCGACGACGACCCGCAGCGCCGGCCGCTCAACCGCTGGCGCTCGCATGCCCATTTGCTGTTCGGCAACTGGATCAACCGGGTCTACCAGACCACCGAGTACGACATGGAAAGCATCGGCAAGGGTCGGTAGCCGATCGCAACATGGCCGCGCTCGGCATCCGGGCGTGGCCTGGCACCCTACCCCGCCGATGCCCGGTGTTCGCGGAAGGCGCAGGCGAGGATGCGCAGCGCCTCGCGCGACCGGCGGTCGGTCAGCGTGGTGTGCAGCACGATCTCCGATGACGGCACTGCCGGCAGGCCGAACTTGCGGCTGATCTCGACGGTGCCGGGCGGCGCCAGCCTGCTCGGGAAAACGGACGTCGCAAGCCCTGCTGCGACACCTGCCGTCACCAGCGATGAGCCGCCACCGACGAACACCTCGACCCACGGGATACCGGCATCGTCGAGCTTGCGCGTGGCCACGTCGCGCACGCCGCAAGCTCGCGACAGCGTCGCCAGCCGGATCGGCTCGCCCTGGCGATGATGGAAGTCCGGAGTGGCGAACCAGCCGAAATGCTCGGGTCCCAAGACCTCGCCATCGCGGCGGTCGTCCTCGCGCCTGACGATCGCCGCATCCAGCTTGCCGCGATCGAAGGCATCGAGCAGATTGCTCGAATTGTCGACCTGGACCTCGATCGTCAGCGCCGGGTCATGCTGGTTGAGCCGTGCCAGCAGCGTCGTCACCTCCGGCCCGGCGACATGCCCGGCAATGCCGAGCGCGAAGTGGCGCGTGCCGCAGGAAAGGCCGGCGACTGCATTGTCATGCGCGACAAGAAACGCGCGCGCGGAATCGATGAACAGAGCGCCTTCGGCCGAGAGCCTAACGCGGCGCGGCGTGCGTTCGATCAGCTTGCGGCCGACCCGCTCCTCCAGCCGCTTCAGCTTGACGCTGACGGCCGCCTGCGTCGAACCCAAAGCGTCGGCGGCGCGCGTGAAACTCTGCAGTTCCGCCACCATGACGAAGTTCCGCACCGCTTCAGCATCCAGCCACAGCATCTCATTTATTCCATTTCGTTATCACTGAAATAGGATTGCATAGCATTTTTATATGTACAAGCGTCGCTTATCTGGAACGCTCAAAGCAACAGTACGGCAGTGCCCATCGCACCTGCCTGCAGCAGAGGTGCCAGATGAACCAAGCAAGCAGAAACTACATAGCGCTCGGTGCAGTCTGCCTGGCCTCGCTGATGTTCGGCCTCGAAATTTCCAGCGTGCCGGTGATCCTGCCGACGCTCGAACATGTGCTGCAGGCCGACTTCAAGGACATGCAGTGGATCATGAATGCCTACACCATCGCCTGCACGACGGTGCTGATGGCCACCGGCACGCTTGCCGACCGCTTCGGGCGCCGGCTTGTCTTTGCCATTACCGTCATTGCCTTCGGCGTGACGTCGCTGATGTGCGGCATTGCACCCAACACCGAAGTGCTGATCATTAGCCGGTTCCTGCAGGGCATGGCTGGCGGAGCGATGTTCATCTGCTCGATCGCCATCCTCTCCAACCAGTTCGACGATGCCAAGGCGCGCGGCAATGCCTTCGCCATCTGGGGCGTGATCGCCGGTATCGGCCTGGGCTTCGGACCGATCATCGGCGGCATGATCGTCGCCCTGTCGACTTGGCAGTGGGTCTTCCTGGTCCACGCGCCGCTGGCGCTGCTGTGCCTGGGGCTGACCTTCAGCGGCGTGGAAGAATCGCGCGACCCGCGGGCCAGGAAGCTCGACCTGCTCGGCATCGCCACGCTGAGCGCCACGGTCCTCGGCCTCACCTTCTACATCACCCAGAGCGCCGATCTTGGCTTCCTGAGCCCGACCGCCATCGGTATCGCAGCCGCAACGCTGGTAGGCCTGGTCGCCTTTGTCGCTGTCGAGCGGCTGCATCCCCATCCGATGTTCGATTTCTCGGTGTTCAGAATCCGCGATTTCTCCGGCGCCATCGTCGGTTGCATCGGCATGAACTTCAGCTACTGGCCGTTCATGGTCTATCTGCCGATCTACTTCACCGTCGGCCTTGGCTACGACAGCACCGCGACCGGACTGGCACTGCTCGCCTACACCGTGCCCTTCCTAGTGATGCCGCCGGTGGCCCAGTATCTGCTCCTGCGCACCAGCGCCCGCACCGTCATCCCGCTCGGCCTGTTCACCATCGGCCTCGGCTTCATCGGCATGTGGGTGGGCAGCCGCATCGACGGCGCAAGCGGCCTGGCCGTGCTGCCCGGCGCGTTGATTGCCGGCATCGGCCTCGGCCTGACGACGACCCCCGCCACCAACATGACCACCGGCTCGGTGCCGGCCAGCCGCGCCGGCATGGCCTCGGGCATAGACACCAGCGCAAGGCTGATCGCACTCGCCGTCAACATTGCCGTGATGGGCTTCGTGCTGGTCGAGGGCATCCTCTCAGGGCTGAGAAGCGCCCTGCCCGCAGTTGACGACACCGGCCAACTGAGGATGCTTGCCGAGCGTATCGCCGCCGGCGGCGCGACGCCTTCGCTCGAGGGCGCGCAAGGCGCGCTTGAAGTGCCAGCCGATGTCGTCCACGCCGCACTGGTCAATGGCTTCGGCTGGGTGATGCTTTATGGCGGCATCGGCGTGTGGGTCCTGGCGGCGATCAGCTTCGCGCTGTTCGGGGCCGGCAAGTCGACTGATGTGACGAAGGCCGAGACGTCGGCAATCTGACGCTCAAGGGCCGGGCCCCCTTGGCGCCCGGCCTTATCCCTTCGGCGCGAACACGCGCACCGACTTCGGCCGGATGCGGAAATGCGCCGGGGTCCAGGTGACCAGTTCGCCGTCGGTGTTGACCGGACGCGGCCGCTTGGTGCGGATGGTCACCTCGGTGGTCTTGAAGGCCCGGACATCGTCCCATTGGCCTTGGGTGCCCTTGCGCAGGCTGGGCAGCAGGCGCAGCAACCGCCACCAGTGGTCGACCTCGAGGCTGTAGAGATCGAGCCAGCCATCGTCGGCCGTCGCGGTCTCCTCGACCGTCATGCCGCCACCATAATGGCGGCCATTGCCGACCGAGACCTGCATGGTGTGGATTTCTTCGGTCGTGTCGTCATGGTCGACATAGGCAGTGAACAGCCGCGAGCGCATCAACAGCCGCGCCGCGACGATGCCGTAGCCGAGCGTGCCCCAGCGCTTCTTGGCGTGCTCGGTGAGTTCGCCCGCCAGTTCGGCACTGAAGCCAATGCTGGCAACGTTGAAGAACAGATGGCCATTGACCTCGCCGAGATCGACCGTCGTCTCATGACCGGCGGCGATGACTTCGGCAGCCTTCACCGGATCGGTCGGGATGCCCATAGTACGGGCGAAATCGTTGGCAGTGCCCAGCGGCAGCACGCCGAGCGCCAGGCCGCAATAGGCAAGGCCGGAGGCCGCATTGTTCAACGTGCCGTCGCCGCCGCCGACGATCGCCATGTCGAAATGGTCGGCATGGCGCGAAATCAGCTCGGAGGCGTTCTCATCCTTGCTGGTCGTCATTTCCTCGATGTCGATGCCGGCATCGACAAGCACCTGACGGGCAGCATCTATGGAGCCGCCGCCGCGGCGGGCGCGCGGATTGACGATCAGCATCGCGCGCTTGCCCTTGGAATGTTGCACGGCGCGTTTCTGGTGGATGACGTCGGTCAGGAGGGCATTCCCTGTTGTTGTCGAAAGGCAGGTCTGTCCCGCGTCATCTAGGAAGCAAACCGTACTATTTTAAGATGCACCCCCTAAATCAGGAGGGATAACCTACCGGTCGAGTTGGGGAAAATAGGGATCGGAATAGATCCGCCGGTCGCGCTCGCCGGCCATGCAGTCGACCGGAGCGGCCGCATCGATCCTGACGACCGGCGACAGGTCGGTATTGCCGCTGACCTCGAGCACCAGCTTGCGCCGGATGGCCATCGCGAACTCCGCCGCGGCACGGATCGGCAAGACGAACGAGCCCGGTCCGCCTGTGACGCATTCGGCATAATAGCGATCGAGCTCGGCGGCCGTGCGCGACGGCCGGATCAGGATCGGCAGGCCGTTGATGACGATGCCCTGCGCCACCGCGGCGTCGCGGGCCCGGACCACCGGTGAGCCGAAATTGTTCGGCCCGTCGCCCGAAATGTCGATGACGCGGCGAAAGCCCTCGGCGGCGTTGCGGTCGAACAGGGCCGCACCATAGGTGACGGCGCCAGAGATCGAGGTGCCGCGAAAGCCGCTGAACGGCCGCGCCTCCAGTTTGGCCGCGAATGCGGCAGCACTCGCAGCACTGTCGATGACCTCCCAGGGTACGACCGACTCCTCGCGGACGGTGCCGGCCCATTCGAAATAGGTGATGGCGACACGGCCGTTCTGGCCGGACAGAACCGCATCGACGAAATCGGGATGGCGCAACGCTTCGACATAGCCGGCACGCTGGAGCGTGAACTCCTCCAGGTCCATCGAGCGCGACACGTCGACGGCCAGCACCAGCTCGACATCGACAGACAAGCCCGCCACAGGCACGGCCAGGGGCTTGGGCAATTCGCAGCCCAGGCACAAGACGATCGCCAGCGCTTCCAGCATCGACGGACACCCCTGTCGGCCGCTGGAGTGTCGCGGCAATGGCGCCGGAATGGAAGTGCCCCGGCTTCACCCCTTCGTGAGGTGAAGCTCAGCCGCCACGCTCGTCGCCGCGCCGCAAGGCAGGAAAGCCGCGCGTGGCGCCGCTGGGCGACAGCACCGGCATGAACACGCGGCGCGAGGCGCGCTGCGCCACCGGGATGCCCTGGTAGACGCGCTTTTGCGCCTCGACCACGATGACGCCTGAGAAGATCGGCCACAGGCGACGACCGGCGCGTTCGAACAGGTGGTCGAACTTCATCATCCACTTGCGCCGCGACGGCGGGAAATGCAGCGCGTCCGACCACGCCGACACGGTGAAATTGGCTTCGCGCAGAAGCTCGTTGAGCTGACCGGAGGAGAACGGCCGGCCGGTCCCGAACGGCGTGTGCTCGAAACGGGCCCAGACACCGCGCCGGTTGGGCACGACGATGACGATGCGCCCGGCCGGCGACAGCACGCGCCAGATCTCCTTCAGCGTCTCGCGCGGGCTCTCGGCATGTTCGAGCGAATGGACGAGCAGCACCCGGTCGATCGAGGAATCGACAAGCGGCAGTTCCTCGTCGAAGACAAGCGCCGTCGACGACGGGCCATTCGCCGGCCACACGACCGCGCCCTGCGTTGCCGGCATGAAGGCGAAGACCCGCTCGGCATCGCTGCCGAAGCGGTCGAGCCAGGGCAGCGTGTAGCCGAGCCCGACCAGCCGCTCGTTGGGTAGGCCTGCCCACACCGACGACAACCCCATGGTGATCGACTGCTCGGCCAGGCGGCCGAGCGGTGTCGAGTAGAACGAGCGAAGGTCGACGATGTCGGAATTCATCACCGGAACGTAGACGCGCGCACGGCCGACTTCAACGACCCCGCCCCAATTGGGGTGACAGCGCCTGACGCGCGCCCTATCGTTCCCGCCAGAAGTGGAGTTTTACGATGCCGGTCGAGATCAGACTTTTCATGTGCCGCACCGACAATTTCGGGGCGCTGTTGCACGAACGCGAGAGCGGCGAGACGGCGATCGTCGACGCGCCGGAGGAGGCACCGATCCTTTCGGCGATCGAACACAGCGGCTGGACGCCGTCGATGATCCTGACGACCCATCATCACGCAGACCATGTCGAAGCCAATCTGGCGCTCAAGCAGCGCTACAAGCTGCGTATCGTCGGCCCCGAGGCCGAGCGCGACAAAATTCCCGGCATTGACGACACGGTCGAGCAAGGTTCGGTGATTCCCTTCGGCAACGAGACTATCGAGGTCATCGAGACGCCCGGCCACACCGCCGGCCATGTCTGCTACCACCTGCCGAAGTCGAAGATCGCCTTCACGGCCGACACGCTGTTTGCGCTCGGCTGCGGCCGGCTGTTCGAGCGCCCGGCGCCGGTCATGTTCGAATCACTGAAGAAGCTCGCCGCCCTGCCCGCTGAGACCGTGGTCTATTGCGGGCATGAGTACACGCTGTCCAATGCCCGCTTCGCCCTGACCATCGACCCGGACAATGCTGCGTTGCGGGCCCGCGCCGAAAAGATCGAGGCGCTGCGGACCGACGGCAAGCCGACGCTGCCGACGACCATCGGTGAAGAACTGGCCACCAACCCCTTCCTGCGCTGGGCCGATCCTGGCGTGCGCAAACATCTCGGCATGGAAAAGGCCTCGGATGTCGATGTGTTTGCCGAGATCCGCAAGCGCAAGGACAATTTCTGAGCGATGCTGGCCGCCGAGATCATCGCGCTGCTCGGCATGCGCCGCCATCCCGAGGGCGGCTGGTATGTCGAGACCTTTCGCGACAATCCCGAGGGCGGGCCGCAGGGTGCGCGCGGCCACTCGACGGCAATCTACTTCCTGCTGGAAAATGGCGATGTCTCGCACTGGCACCGGGTTAGGGATGCCGCCGAGATATGGCACTATCATGCCGGCGCACCGATCGAGCTCAGGCTGCATCGGGAAGGCAGTGATATCGTCGCCCAGACGCTCGGCATCAACCTTGCGGCAGGAGAACGCCCGCAATGCGTCGTGCCTGCGGGCTGGTGGCAGGCCGCGCGTTGCCTCGGCGACTGGACGCTGGTCGGCTGCACGGTCTCGCCCGGCTTCGATTTCGCCCAGTTCGAACTGGCCGAACCCGGCTGGGAGCCCAAGCCGGACTAAGCCCCTACCCCGTCTGCTGCCGTCCCCTTGCGCCCGCCGAAGATCAGCGATTTGGCTGCCAGCACCGCACCGCCGGTGATGAGCACGCAAGCCGCCAGGATGCGCAAGCTTGGCTCGGCGAAGCCGGCTGCGATCAGCACCAGCGTCGACAATAGCGGCGCGGCATAGCTCGCCGCCCCCAACACCTGAATGTTGCCGCGCTTGACGCCGATATCCCAGGCATAGAAGGCCGCACCGACCGGCATCAGGCCAAGGCCGAGCACGGCAAGCCACTGGCCGGCATTAGCCGGCAGCACGGTCTCTTCCAGCGCCAGATGGCAGACAAGCGACAGCACCGACGTTGCCAGGCAGAACCAGGTGACGATTGTCGTCGGCACCGACGGGAAGCGGCGCGACAGCAGCGAATAGCCCGACCACAGGAAGGCGCAGGCGAAGGCCATGGCGTAGCCGAAGCTGTATTGCGCGTCGAAGGCGAGCCCGCCACCCTTGGTGACGATAAGGAAGGTGCCGGCAAGGCCGAGCAGCGCGCCGGCGATGTGGTTCCAGCGCAACCGCTCGCCTGGCATCAGGGCCGAGCCCAGCACGATGAACAGCGGCCAGAGATAGGCGATCAGGCTGGCCTCGACCGCCGGCGCGTTGCGCAGCGCCGTGAAGTAGAAGAAATGGTAGCCGAACAGCCCGGCAATGCCGATCACCCAGACCTGCGGCGGAATTCTCTCGGCCTTCTCAGGCTTGGCCATGAACAGTCGGGCCACGAGGCCGACGCAGGTGCCGATGGCAAAGGTGATGGCCGAAAGCAGGAAAGGCGGCACCGAGCCCGAAGCGTCGGTCAGCAGCGCCAGCAGTGCCCACATGGCGACTGCCGAAAATCCGATCAAAGTCGCGCGCCCCACTTACCCCTCCCGGTCTAATCGGTCGCTTCGAACCGCCGTGCCTTCACCGTGATCGTGCCGATCTCCGTGCTGACGGTGGCGTAGATGGGCGCATATACCCCGGTTTCGCCGAGCGGCGCAAACGTCACCATGATGCGGCTGCGGTCACGCAGGAAGGTCAGCGCCTTCTTGTCGGTGCGGTAGCCCGAGACCGGCTGGAAACCCATGCGGCAGGTGACCGTGTCGCCGGAGAAACCCTTGACCGACATCTTCTTGCGCGAAACCTCGGTCAGCCTGAGGTCGGCACGCAACTCGCCATCGTACATCTTGACCGTCCGGCCGCAGACCTTGTCGAGGCCGGGGGCACGGATGATCGTGGCGGCAATCGGATCGGCGACGGCGCGAAGGTCGCCCGCTCCGAGCGGAATCCAGGTCTTGCCGCGTTTCCTGGGCGGCGGCACGACCTCGCTGCGGCTGACTTGATCGCCGGAGAAGCGGACATCGACGAGCGAGTTGACCTTGCCCGAGACATAGTCGGCACGGAAGGCGCGCGGGCGGGTGCGGCCTTCGCCAAAGCTGCCGCGCGACGAGATCGTGCCGCGGGTGTCGTCGAAGAATGCAGCAAGTCCGGCGCTGGAGACCTTGCCCGTCACCTCGTAGGAATCGCCATCGTAGCGGCTGTCGAAGGTGGCCTTGGCAACCGGAATGCCGAGGAAGGACAGCGAATAGTCGCCGCTGAAGGATTTGGCCGCCGCCGGCGATTGCGAGGGCAGCATGGCGAGAGCGAAAGCAAGCAGGATAGGCGAAAGGCGCGGCATTGTAGGGAACACCTCATCGTCAGCGGAAGCTGACTTCCGGCTGTTCGTGTCCCTTGCAATCGGTTATAGAACCAATTCCGGCCATTCTGTGGAGTTGGGGACAACGCCCCGAAACCACCGGGACGCTTGACGCGTCAGCCAAATACACCTATGGAACGCCAACTTTTTCCATGAGGCCGCCTGACTGAGACCGCGCGCCATCCTTAATCGGTGCGTTATCGTCGCTTGGTCCGCCAGAACTGAAGGTAAGTAACATGTCCCGCGCTTGCGAACTCACCGGCAAAGCCGTCATGACCGGCAACAATGTGAGCCACGCCAACAACAAGACCCGTCGTCGCTTCCTGCCGAACCTGGTCAACGTCACGCTCATCTCCGAGACGCTGAACCAGAACGTGCGCCTGCGCATTTCGGCCAACGCCCTGCGTTCGGTCGAGCATCGCGGTGGCCTCGACGCCTTCCTGATCAAGGCTGACGCCGAAGAGCTGTCGCAGCGCGCGCGCCTGCTCAAGAAGCAGATCGCCAAGAAGACCGCCGAGCAGGCTGCAGCCTAATCGACGAATCAAGGCGGGGGACGACCGCCTGGAGCCTCTGCGCGCCGCAAGGACGATAGAGGCTCCGACCAAATCCGCCCGGGCGACGCCCGTACCGCTGGTTCCATTACCCAGGATAAAAAAATGAACTCCGGTTCAAAATATCTGCCTTTCGTGGCGGCCATGGCGCTTGTCGTCGTCGCCTCCAACATTCTCGTCCAGTTCCCGATGCAGGGACAGGTCGGATCGCTGGCGCTGGCCGACATCCTGACCTGGGGCGCCTTCACCTATCCCTTCTCGTTCCTGGTCACCGACCTCGCCAATCGCCGCTACGGGCCGAAGCTGGCGCGGCGGATCGTCTTCGTCGGTTTCATGATCGCGGTGATCTGCTCGATCGTCATTCCGCCGGTCCTGTTCCGTTACGGACTCATTCCGTTCGACACTGCCGCCGATCGCCTGGCCCGCATCGCGGTGGCCTCCGGCACCGCCTTCCTGACCGCTCAGCTGCTCGACGTCACCGTGTTCAACTGGCTGCGCCGGCAGAGCTGGTGGCGCGCACCGATCTTCGGCACGCTGGTCGGCTCGGTGTTCGACACGGCGATCTTCTTCGGCGTCGCCTTCGCCGCAGCCTTCGCCTTCCTCGGCCCCGAGGACGCCTTCGCGATCGAACCGGCGCCGCTGTTCGGCATCATGGCCACCGAAGCCCCTCGCTGGGTTTCCTGGGCGCTTGGCGACCTGATCGTGAAGCTGTTGATCGCCGTCTTCGCGCTGATCCCCTACCGGCTGATCGCCACGCGCTGGAGCCAACCTGCGCTGGCCGCCAACTAGACAGCCCTATCTGTCGATTCGCGTCGACAGGATGATCGACGACAATGTGCGTTCGACGCCGTCGAGCGCACCGATGCGGTCGATCAGCGTATCGAGATCCTGCACCGACGGGGCCTCCACCACCACGATCATGTCGAAGTTGCCGCTGACCGAGTGCAGCGTCCTGACCTCGGGGATGCGCCGCAGCACGGCCTCGACCGCAGCCGAGACCTTGGGTAAAGCCGTCACCAATATGTGGGCGCGGACGAGATTCTTCTCGTAGTCCGCCGACAGCTTGACGCTGTAGCCCGATATCACCCCGCGCTGTTCCAGCCGCTCGATGCGGCTTTGCACCGTCGTCCTCGACACGCCGAGCTTGCGTGCCAGTTCGGCGGTCGAGGCGCGGGCATTTTCGCGCAGCAGGGCAATCAAGGCGCGATCGGCATCGTTCGTCATTTCAACAAATCTCTTCGGCGAATAGCTCAAATCATATCGGCTTTTCGGCAATATCGATACTGCCTTTCGACAGCAGGCAGGCATAGAATCCGCGCGAAATCCATTTGCAGGGGACATGACCATGAAACAGATCGTTGTCGTAGGCGCAGGCAAGATCGGCTCGACCATCGCCGACATGCTGGCTGAAACGGGCGATTACCAGGTAACCGTGGTCGACCGCTCGCAGGCGGCCCTCGATTCGCTCGAAACCGGCAACCCCGTCGAGACGCTGAAGGTCGAGATCTCGGAAGCCGGCGCGCTCGACGCCGTTCTGGCCGGCAAGTTCGCCGTGCTTTCGGCGGCCCCCTTCCACCTCACCACGCGCATCGCCGAGGCCGCCGCCAAGGCCGGCGTGCACTATCTCGACCTGACCGAGGACGTCGCCTCGACGCGCATCGTCAGGGAACTGGCCGTCACCGCCAAGAGCGCCTTCATCGCGCAATGCGGTCTGGCGCCAGGCTTCATCTCGATCGTCGCCAACGACCTTGCCAAGCGCTTCGACACGCTGGAAAGCGTGCGTATGCGCGTCGGCGCCCTGCCGCAGTACCCGTCGAATGCGCTCAACTACAACCTGACCTGGAGCACCGACGGCGTCATCAACGAATATTGCGAGCCCTGCGAGGCGATCGTCGAAGGCTCGCTCGTCGAAGTGCCCCCGCTGGAAGAACGTGAAGAATTCTCGCTCGACGGCATCACCTATGAGGCGTTCAACACCTCGGGCGGTCTCGGCACGCTGTGCGAGACCTACAAGGGCAAGGTGCGCACGCTGAACTACCGCACCATCCGCTATCCCGGCCACGCCGCGATCATGAAGGCGCTGCTCAACGACCTCGGCCTGCGCCACCGCCGCGACGTGCTCAAGGACATCCTGGAGAACTCGCTGCCGGCAACCATGCAGGACGTGGTGGTGATCTTCGTCACCGTCAGCGGCCGCAAGGGCGGTCGCCTGCTGCAGGAAAGCTATGCCAACAAGATTTACAGCCGCCAGATGGGCAAGGTGACGCGCAGCGCCATCCAGATCACCACTGCGTCAGGGATCTGCTCGGTGCTCGACATGCTGGCTTCCGGCGCGCTTCTGCAACAGGGCTTCATCCGCCAGGAAGACATCGCCCTCGACGCTTTCCTGGCCAACCGCTTCGGCCACAACTACGCCCAGGCAGGCACCGCGCACTTGGCGGCCTGATCCGCCGGTCGCCTCACGGAGAGGATGCTCCGGAGGCCAAGAATTATGGGCAGCGAGGGGTTGGGGGACCCCTCGCTTTTTTTTGCATTTCGCGTGGGGTTCAGCGGGAGCGCGGGCCTGGGCAGACGCGGCTCCCTCTTTCTCCAGCGACCGACATCAGATCCGCATCATCGGCCCGAAAAAGCCGACGATACGCTCGATACGCTCGCCGTCTGGCGTCAGGAAGGCGACATCGATCCCTTCGGGCAGCGGTGTGCCGTCAGCCTCGACGACACGCCATCCGAAACGTGCGATGCCGTGGTGAAGGTCGACGGCGCTCGTACGGACGATCACCGCGCCGGGGCGGCCAGCCCTAATGTTTGCGATATGGGCCAGCAGTTCGTCTGCGCCGACAGCGTCGGCACGCGGGTCGGTGTATGTCGCCCCCTCGGCCCAGACAGCTTCGAGCGACGCCTTGCGCCGCACCGGGTCGGGTTCGTTCCAGACCGCGCAGTAGCGGTCGATGAGGCTGGTGGCATCGGACGACATGGCCGGCTCCTGCATCGCAAGCATCGACCATAGCGAAAAATTGCCGGTCAATCGCCGTGCAGGATGAATTCCAGGTAGAGATTGCGCTGCAGGATCGAGTGGTTGTCGTCGGAGATCAGCGACACCATCAGCGCGCCGTCGCTGCGCTGCCAGACGTCGAGCCCTTCCATATTGTCGATCTGGTAGCCCATGTTGGCTTCCAGCAGCACCTGGCCGTCGGCAACCTGGCCCTTGGCAATGCTGGCGGAAGCGATGCGCCTGAGCCGCATCTTGACCCCTGAGGCCATCGAGAAGCTGCGCTCCAGCAGCAACAGGTCGCCGCCGGGCAGGAAGGCACCATCGGTGATGTCGAACTCGCCGTCGCGCTTGACGGTGAAGATGCCCTTCTGTGGTCCCTCTATGATGGCGGCAAAGATGTTGCCGGCCGGATCGAGGCTCTTTTCCGACACCACCACCAGCCCGCCCTTCTCGGCGGAATAGGCCACGGTCTCGAAGCCGCGGTTCTGGCGCAGTTCGTTGCGCGGTACCAGGAAGTCGAGTTCGCGAAACGCCGGCTTCATGTTGGCGGGGTCGATGCGGAACTGGGCGATACGGTGGGTACGCTCGAAGCCGACGGTGGCGATGCCGTCCCTGACGGCGAGCCCTTCGGCATCGGCCATCCACTTCTTTTCGATGGCATTGCCCGAGGCGTCGACCATCTGGACCATGCTGAAATTCTCGACGCCCGCAGGCCGCAACGCGGCGTCGCGGGAAATCCGGCCGAAGAACCAGAAACCGGTGTCGGCGACGCCGATGAAGTCGCTTCCCGGCTTGAGGAAGCGGAACGCCGACAGCGCGCCGAGATTGCGCGAAGACGAGGTCAGTTCGAGGCCGCCGACGAACTCCAGCGGGCCGAACATCTTCTCGTCGAGGCCGATCTGGAACCGGGCGATCGGGCGCGCGGAAATCTCGATGCGTTCGATGGCGGGTTGCTCGGCCCGCGATGAGGCGGTGAGCGACGTGCAAAGGGCAAGCGCCGCCACAGCAGCGCAAGCAATGTGCCGCAGGCGGGCCGCGGACAGGATCATCCGGCGCGCCGGAAGCCGCCGCGGCGGTTCTCGCGGGCGCTCTCCTCGCCAAACAGCGATGCAAGCTGCTCGGTCATCGCGCCTGCCAGTTCTTCGGCGTCGACGATGGTGACGGCACGACGATAGTAGCGCGTGACGTCGTGGCCGATGCCGATGGCCAGAAGCTCGACCGGCGAGCGCGTCTCGATCAGGTCGATGACCGCGCGCAGGTGGCGCTCGAGATAGTTGCCGGGGTTGACCGACAGCGTCGAGTCGTCGACCGGGGCGCCGTCCGAGATCATCATCAGGATCTTGCGCTGCTCGGGCCGCGCGATCAGGCGCTGGTGCGCCCACAGCAGCGCCTCGCCGTCGATGTTTTCCTTGAGCAGGCCTTCGCGCATCATCAGGCCGAGATTGCGCCGCGAACGCCGCCAGGGCGCGTCGGCGCTCTTGTAGATGATGTGGCGCAGGTCGTTGAGGCGGCCGGGATTTGGCGGCTTGCCGTCCTTCAGCCATTTCTCGCGCGCCTGCCCACCCTTCCACGCACGCGTGGTGAAGCCGAGGATCTCCACCGAGACGCCGCAGCGTTCCAGCGTGCGCGCCAGGATGTCGGCGCAGGTGGCGGCAACCGTGATCGGACGGCCGCGCATCGAGCCGGAATTGTCGAGCACCAGCGTGACGACGGTGTCGCGGAACTTGGTGTCGCGCTCCTGCTTGAACGACAGCGGCTGCATCGGGTCGATGACGACGCGCACGAGGCGGGCCGGATCGAGGTAGCCCTCTTCCAGGTCGAAGTCCCAGGAACGGTTCTGCTGCGCCATCAGGCGGCGCTGCAGGCGGTTGGCCAGACGGCCGACCACGCCCGACAGGTTGGCGAGCTGCTTGTCGAGGAAGGCGCGCAGACGATCGAGTTCGTCCTCGTCGCACAGTTCTTCGGCACCCACCGTCTCGTCGAAGGCGTTGGTGAAGACCTTGTAGTCGATCTCCCTCGGCAAGTTGGCGAAGGGATTGTCCTGGCGGCGCGCCTCGCCCGGCGTCTCCGAATCGACATCGTCGTCGTCGGACATGTCGTCGGATGTGGCGTCGGACGCCTCCATCTCGCCTGACGGCTCCTCTTCGGCAGAGGATTCGGCCTCATCGGACTGCGATTGGTCGGCGCCGGAATCGTCCTCGCCGCCGTCCTCGCTCTGCTCCTCGCCTTGCGGCTGATCGTCGTCCTGGTCCTCGTTGTCCTCGGTTTCCTGGTCGTCGCCGTATTCCTCGGCCATTTCCAGCGAAGCGAGCATGTGGCGGACCATACGGGCGAAGGCCTGCTGGTCTTCAAGGCTGCCGAGCAGCCCCTCGAAATCCCCGCCGGCCTTGTCCTCGACCCATGAGCGCCAGAGCTCGACCATGCGCTCGCCGCTCTTGGGAACGGGCTGGCCGGTCAATTTCTCGCGCACCATCAGCGCCAAGGCTTCCTCGAGCGGCGCTTCGGACTGTTCGGTGACCTCGGCCAGATTGGCCTTGGCGTATTTGTCCTCGAGCATCGAGGTGATGTTCTGGGCGACGCCGGCCATGGCACGGCTGCCGATCGCCTCGACGCGGGCCTGTTCGACGGCGTCGAAGACGGCGCGGGCCTGCTTGCCCTCGGGCGCAAGGCGGGCGTGGATGCGGGTGTCGTGACAGGCGCGCTTGAGCGCCATGGAATCGCCGAGTCCGCGAGTGACGGCAATGTCGCTGGCCGAAGCCTTCTTGGGCAGTTCCGGCAGGCGGGCGCGATTGCCGGCGAGTGCCGGCCGCTCCTTGGCGAATGCCACTTCGAGCTCGTTGTCGCCCGAAATGGCGCGCATGGAGACGGTCACGGCACGCTTGAAGCTGTCAGCCTCCGAGCCCGTCTTCGATTTGTTGCGCGTGTTGTCGCCCGGCCCCGCCATCTGAGCCTGTTCTTATCCCAGCACGACGTTGGCGGCTGATTCGGGCAGGTCCTCGCCGAAGGCGCGCTGGTAGAACTCGGCAACGACGGAGCGTTCGAGTTCGTCGCACTTGTTGAGGAAGGTCAGCCGGAACGCCATGCCGACATCGCCGAAAATCTCGGCGTTCTCGGCCCAGGTGATGACGGTACGCGGGCTCATCACGGTCGACAGGTCGCCGTTGATGAAAGCCGAACGCGTCATGTCGGCAACGCGGACCATCTTGTTGACGATCTCCTTGCCCTTGGCGTCACGGTAATGCTTTGCCTTGGCAATGACGATGTTCACTTCGTTGTCGTGCGGCAGGTAGTTCAGCGTCGTCACGATCGACCAGCGGTCCATCTGTGCCTGGTTGATCTGCTGCGTGCCGTGATAGAGGCCGGTCGTGTCGCCGAGGCCAACCGTGTTGGCGGTGGCGAACAGGCGGAAGGCGGGGTGCGGACGGATGACGCGGCTCTGGTCGAGCAGGGTCAGGCGGCCCGACGATTCGAGCACGCGCTGGATGACGAACATCACGTCAGGACGCCCGGCATCGTACTCGTCGAAGCACAGCGCGACATTGTGCTGGTAGGCCCAAGGCAGGATGCCGTCCTTGAACTCGGTGACCTGCATGCCTTCCTTGACGACGATGGCGTCCTTGCCGACGAGGTCGATACGGCTGACATGACTGTCGAGGTTGACGCGGACCATCGGCCAGTTGAGGCGGGCTGCGACCTGCTCGATGTGGGTCGACTTGCCGGTGCCGTGATAGCCCGACACCATGACGCGGCGGTTGTAGGCAAAGCCGGCGAGGATCGCCATCGTCGTCGCCTTGTCGAACAGATAGTCCGGATCGATGTCCGGCACATGCTCCGACGACGCCGAATAGGCCGGCACGACCATCTTCGAATCGAAGCCGAAAGTGTCTTTCACCGACACTGTCGTGTCCGGCAGATTGGTGATGTCGCGATCGACCTTGTTCATAGCGTCTCCACGCGCGAAGCCTCAGCTACGCCGGCAATCGAAAATTTCTTCGGGGGCGGTCTTAAAGCCTTTTCCGACCAGATGAAAGTTGGAAAAAGGCCGCGGCCGCGGCTGGCTCAACACAATCCCGCTTGCTTGAGCACGCGATATGCCTGGAGCACATCCCTGAAGCGGTCCTCCGAACCCCGATCGCCGCCATTGGCGTCGGGATGGTGGCGTTTCACCAGTTCCTTGTAGCGCGCCTTGATGTCGGCGCCAGTCGCTTTCGAATCCAGCCCAAGCGTCTCCAGCGCCTTGGCCTCGAGGGGCTTGGCCTTGCGCTGTCGCGGCGCGCCGGCAGTGCCGAACATGTTGTGCGGATCGCGCATGCGGTTGTGGTAGCCGGCGCGGCCCGAGCGCTGCTGGGCGAAGTCGGGCGCCGAACGCGCCGCACTGTTGGAACCCATGGTCCAGGTCGGCCTGTGGCCCGTCATCGCCTCCTTCTGGAAGCGCGCGATCTCACCGTCGGCGAGGCCGGAGAAATAATTGAAGCCCTTGTTGTACTCGCGCACGTGGTCGAAGCAGAACTGGAAATACTCGCCTTCCTTCATGCGGCCGACCGGCGCCTTGTGCGTGCCGGGCTGCTTGCAGCCGTCCCACTGGCAGGCCGGGGCGCGCGACTTCACCTCCGCTTCCGGATCGGGCCGGACGCGGATCTTGTCGAAATATTTCGGATACGGCTTCATCTAATGGTATTTACCGCCTCTTGGCGCGGCGAAACAAGAATTGACATTTCGAGGATGTTGGCCCTAACGCCTGATTTGCGGCTCAATTGCGCCCGATGGCGCGAATGCCGCAGCGACACATGTGGTGAAAGGCGAAACCGATGTCCATACAGGCGACCATCGAAGACAAGCTGAACAAGGCATTTTCGCCGGAACGGCTCGTCGTCCTCAACGAAAGCCACCTGCACGCCGGCCATCACCATGTCGACGGCGGCCATGAAGCGGTGTTCGACGGTTCCGGCGAGACGCACTTCCGCATCCGCATCGTCGCACCCGGCTTCGCCGGCATGAACCGTATCGACCGCCACCGCGCGGTCAACGAGGCGCTCTCCGCCGAACTCAAGGCCGGCCTGCATGCGCTGGCGATCGAGCCGGCGGCACCGGGCGAACAGACGCGCTGGTAGGATTACCAGACGGTTACGACATGCGGGTAGCGCGTTATCTTGCTATCCGCGGTAACCAGCGGGGCAGCAAGTTCACGCGCCAGCGCCACGATCATCCGATCGGCCGGATCCGCGTGGAATTCACCAGGCAACATGACGCTGTTCACCGCTACCCTGTTGTCGACGGGGATGAAGCGAAAACCTTCAATTTCACTGACGACATCCAGCCAGTGCGACACATCCATGGACAGTTCGAGTTTGCCTTTTGAAACCAGCATGGCGATCTCCCATGCGGAGATCGCCGAGGCCACTACGCCTTCATGGTCGTTCAATGCGCTTTCAATGGCTTGCCGCGCCGCGGCAGACAGCCTGGATGCATCGCTGCCAGCCCACCAGACGAGGGCGTGAGTGTCCAGGACGATCATTTCAGGGCGTCCCAGTCCGCCACGCCAACTGGTTCAAAAGGATTGTCATAGCGCTGCACCGACCCCTTCAGAAGATCGAGCGGATTGCGGTATTTTCGGTCAAGTCGTCGGATTTCAAGCTTCGGCTCACCGTGATCAGTGACGATCAGTGGCTCGCCGGTCGCTTCGATTTCACGAAACAACTCCAGCGCCTTTGCCTTGAACTGAGATTTTGACACGCGGACAACCATCAACGTACCTCCTGCACACCTTCAAGATAGTACAGAAATGACTATGGTCAATGACTATGGTCAACGAGGCGTTTGCGTCGCCGGCTGCGGCTCTACCACTGCCGGCCTGATCCTGATCCGCGCCAGCCGGTTCTTGTCGCGCTTCATGACGATGAAGCGCTTGCCGTGGAAGGTAAATGCCTGCTTTTCCTCGGGGATCGACTGGGTCTCGTGAATGACAAGCCCGGCGATCGTCGTCGCCTCGTCGTCCGGCAGGTGCCAGTCGAGCGCACGGTTGAGGTCGCGAATCGGCACCGTGCCGTCGACCACCACGGAGCCGTCGGCCTCCTGCTTGACGCCCTGGACGTCGATGTCATGCTCGTCGGCGATCTCGCCGACGATCTCCTCGATGATGTCTTCGAGCGTCACCAGGCCTTCGACCTCGCCATATTCGTCGACGACGATGGCGAAATGCGCCTTTCGGCGCAAAAAGGCGTTGAGTTGCTCCTGAAGTGTCGTCGTGTCGGGCACGAACCAGGGCTTCGAGGCGACTTTCGGCACGTCGACCCTGCTGTAGTCGCCCTCGACGTCGTTCAGGGCACGCAGCAGATCCTTGGCGTGAACGACGCCGACGATGTTGTCGAGCGAGCCGCGCCACAGCGGCATCCGCGTATATGGGCTCTGCAGGATCTCGCGCACCAGCGCCTCGGATGCGATGTCGGCATTGACTGACCGCATGGCCGTTCTATGGACCATGACGTCGGAGACTTCGAGTTCGTGCAGGTCGAGCAGGCCACCGACCTGGTCGCGGTCCTGCTTCACCACCTGGCCGTCGCGGTGGAATTCGTCGACGGCGCCGCGCAGCTCGTCATGGGCGGAACGCTGCGGCGACAATGCAATCAACTCGTAGCCGAGGGATGCCAGCAGGCGGTCGCGGAATACCAGGACGGCAAGCATCAGCCCCCCGAGAACTGCCGCGGCGATCCAGCCTGCTTCGCTCATCCCGGGTGATTCTCCTTGAGGAAGGACACGACCTCCGAAGCCGGCACGTCCTTGGCGATAAAGGACTGGCCGATTCCGCGCGTCAGGATGAAGGTCAACGCGCCGCGCGACACCTTCTTGTCCTGGGTGATGAAGTTGAACAGCGCATCGGCGTCGGGCAGGCTGCCCGGGATGTCGGCCATGCGCCACGGCAGGCCGACGTCGCGAAGATGCGCCTCGACGCGCGCCGCATCGTCCGGGCTCGCCAGGTTGAGGCGGGCCGAGAAGCGATGCGCCAGCGCCATGCCGATGGCGACGCCCTCGCCATGGACGAGCCGCGCGCCGTCATAGGCGGTCGCGGCTTCGAGCGCGTGGCCGAATGTGTGGCCCAGATTGAGCAGCGCACGGTCGCCGGTCTCGAACTCGTCGCGGGCGACGACATCGGCCTTGGCGCGGCAGGATTGGGCGATGGCCTCGATGCGAGCCGGGCCGCCGGAGAAGACCTCCTGCCAGTTGCTTTCCAACCAGGCGAAGAAGTCCGGCCTGTCGATCAGGCCGTATTTGGCGACTTCGGCATAACCGGCGCGGAATTCGCGCAGCGGCAGCGTGTCGAGGGCCGCCGTGTCGGCCAGCACCAGCTTCGGCTGATGGAAGACGCCGATCAGGTTCTTGCCGCGCGGGCTGTTGATGCCCGTCTTGCCGCCGACCGACGAATCGACCTGTGCCAGAAGCGAGGTCGGCATCTGAACGAAATTCATGCCGCGGCGGACGATGCCGGCCGCGAAACCGGTGAGATCGCCGATGACGCCGCCGCCGAGCGCGATCACCGCGTCGCCGCGTTCGAGGCGGGCGGCGATGATCTGGTCGACCACGGTTTCCAGCGAATCGAAGCTTTTCGTCTTTTCGCCCGCTGGGAGCTTGATCACGGCAGGCGGATTGCCGGCAGCGGTGAGGCTTTCGACCAACGGCCCGAGATGGGCAGCGGCGACGTTTTCGTCAGTGACGATGGCCGTGCGCGCCTTTGGCAAGCGTTTCTGGATCAGCTCCGCGCCACGCGCAATCAGGCCCGGGCCGATCAGGATGTCATAGGCGCGGTCGCCAAGCCCGACTTCGACTGTGACGGTGCCTGTCATTCGTGATCCTCCGAGACTTCCGATACGTGTATGCTGCCGGGCACGCCGAGATGGTTGCAAAGCGCTTCGATGACCTCGCTGGCGATCGCTTCCTTGCGGTCGTCGCGCGTCGCCACTGCGAGATCGGCAAGTGCATAGACCGGGTAGCGCTCGTCCATCAGCTTGGCCAGCACGGCGCGTGGGTCGGCGTTCTGCAGCAGTGGCCGGTTCTGCTTCTTGGAAACGCGCTCCATCAGCAGGTCGAGATCGGCCTTGAGCCAGACCGAGACGCCGTGCGCGGCAATGGCCGAACGCGTCTGCGCATTCATGAAGGCGCCGCCGCCGGTCGACAGCACCTGCGGGCCGCTTTCCAGCACCCGGCCGATGACGCGCTGCTCGAGCGCGCGAAACTCGGCTTCGCCGTAGCGTTCGAACAGCTCGGGGATCGTCATCCGCGACACGCTTTCGATCTCGTGGTCGCTGTCGATGAAGCGGAGACCGAGCACCTGGGAGACCTTGCGGCCGATGGCGGTCTTGCCCGCGCCCATCAGACCGACAAAGACGATCGAGCGCGTGCCGAGCCGTTCAAGCAGGGCAGTTGTCGAACCGTCCGGAAATGGAGTCTGCTCGTCGGGTGTCATGGCGTCCCTTTCGCCGGCGTATCGACATGAAAAGCCCCGTTGCGTCAAGCGCAGGGCGCCAAGAGCACCCTTGAATTGCAGGAAACGGCGTCCCATAAGGGCACAGGATAGGACAGACGGGCAAACACATCGATGCCGACACTTTTCCGGTTCCTTGTCACGCTCGCCGTTCTGGCGGGCATCGGCTACGGCGCGATGTTTGCGCTGGTGATGTTCGTCGAGCCCAAGAAGGCAGAAATCACCATCCGCATTCCGCCGGAAAAGCTCGCGCCAAAGCAATGAAAAGCGGCGCGCGCATCGAAGCTTTTCTCGAAATGATGAGCGCCGAGCGCGGTGCCGCCGACAACACCCTGGCCAGCTACCGCCGCGACCTCGAAGACGCCTCCGAACATCTCGGCGGCCGCCTCGCCGACGCAGACGCCGCCGGCATTCGCGGCTATCTCGACGACATCGCCGGCCGCGGCTTCGCCACCACCTCGCAGGCCCGCAAGCTGTCTGCGCTCAGGCAGTTCTTCCGCTTCCTCTATGCCGAAGGGCTGCGCGGCGACGACCCCACCGGTATACTGGACAGCCCGAAGAAGGACCGGCCGCTGCCCAAGACGATGAGCGAGGGCGAGACCGGACGATTGCTCGACCGCGCGGCGGCGGAAGCGAAAGCTGCGGCCGGCAACGACATGGCGAGCGCAACGCGGATGCACGCGCTGGTCGAAGTGCTCTATGCCACCGGCCTGCGCGTGTCGGAACTTGTCAGCCTTCCGCTAACCGTGGCGCTGCGCGACGAACGCTTCTTCGTGGTGCGCGGCAAGGGCGACAAGGACCGCATGGTGCCACTCTCTGCCAAGGCACGCGAGGCTATGCGGCGTTGGCTGGAAGAACGGAATCGCGATCCGAAACTGGTGGAAAGCCTGTTCCTGTTTCCGGCGGCGTCGGACAGCGGCCACCTGCCCCGCCAGGTTTTTGCCCGCGATCTCAAGGCGCTGGCCGCGCGCGCCGGCATCGCCTCGGCAAAAATATCGCCGCACGTGCTGCGCCACGCCTTCGCCAGCCACCTGCTGCAGAATGGCGCCGACCTGCGCGCCGTGCAGCAATTGCTTGGCCATTCCGACATCTCGACCACGCAAATCTACACGCATGTGCTCGAAGAAAGGCTGTTGAAACTGGTCAACGAACATCACCCGCTTGCCGATTAAGGTCCATATCGCTATGTGAGTGCCACGTTCCACTGGCGCGGCGCCGCATTTTTCGTGCCCCGGTGCCTATTCTTTTCAGCGTGGTAGTCCGCTCGCCAATGTACAATTACCTCGATTTCGAAAAACCGGTCCAAGATCTCGAAGGCAAGATCCTCGAGCTCAAGAAGCTCGCCGAGAACGGCGAGGCCGTCGATGTTGGCGACGAGATCAAGCGGCTGGAGAAGCGCTCGCGCGATGCGCTGCGCGACGCCTACAAGGCGCTGACCCCGTGGCAGAAGGTCCAGGTCGCGCGCCACCCCGACCGTCCGCATTGCCTCGACTACGTCAGGGCCCTGTTCACCGATTTCACCACTCTCGCCGGCGACCGCAATTTCGGCGAGGACGCGGCCATGGTCGGCGGATTTGCCCGCTTCCGCGGCGAACCCGTGCTGGTGTTGGGCCAGGAGAAGGGTTCCGACACCAAGAGCCGCCTCAAGCACAATTTCGGCTCGGTCCGCCCCGAAGGCTACCGCAAGTCCGTGCGCCTGATGGAAATGGCCGACCGTTTCAAAATTCCTGTCGTCATGCTGGTCGACACGGCAGGCGCCTATCCCGGTGTCGGCGCCGAGGAGCGCGGCCAGGCCGAAGCCATTGCGCGCTCGACCTCGGCCTGCCTCGGCCTCAAGGTGCCGTCGATCGCCGTCGTCATCGGCGAAGGCGGTTCGGGCGGTGCGATCGCCATCGCCACTGCCAACCGCGTCTTCATGCTCGAACACGCGATCTATTCGGTGATCTCGCCGGAAGGCGCGGCTTCCATCCTGTGGCGCGACACGACGCGCTCCAAGGATGCGGCGACCAACATGAAGATCACCGCGCAGGATCTGCTCGGCCTCAAGATCATCGACCAGATCATCGACGAACCGCTTGGCGGCGCGCACCGCAATGCCGAGGCGGTGATTTCGGCCACCGGCGACCTGATCGCCAAGACGTTCAGCGAATTTGCCGGCTCGAACATCGATTTCCGCGAGCACCGCCGCGAGAAATACCTGGCCATCGGCCGCAGCCTCTGATTGCGTAAACTGTGGCCTGAATGGGCCACATCACCGTTTCGCCACAAAATTGCCGCCTCGCCGAGTTCAATGAACTTGCCGTGATTTTGCGCGCGTGGGACGGGCCAGGAACTTGCGGTAAGGATTTTTCAAGGTTAACGACCCTAAGGTCGAAGCAGTATCAGGACGGGCCGGCCGAAGGCGTGAATGCGCTGTGGCCGCAAATGAGACGACATTAGCAACGATGATCGCCAATATCGCACGTGCCGGATTGCTTCTCGCCGCTATCGCAGTGGCAGGCTGTTCGGAATCCTCCGTTACGGACTTCGTTCCGCAGCATGCCAACCGGCAGCTGCCGCCCAAGATCCTGGCCGAAATGAAGGCCAAGGGCATGAGCCGCAGTTCGCCCGTGCTGGCGCGCGTGTTCAAGGAAGAAGGCAAGCTGGAAGTCTGGAAACAGAAGACCAACGGCCGCTACGACCTGATCGCCGCCTACGACATCTGCAAGATCTCCGGCAAGCTCGGCCCGAAGTTCACCGAGGGCGACCGCCAGTCGCCGGAGGGGTTCTATACCGTACGTCCGGGGCAGATGAACCCGAACTCCAGCTATCACCTCGCCTTCAACATCGGCTATCCCAATACCTATGACCGCGCCAACGGCCGTACCGGCTCGAACCTGATGGTTCACGGCGCCTGCTCGTCGTCCGGCTGCTTCTCGATGACCGATGCGCAGATCGAGGAAATCTATGCCTTCGCGCGCGATGCGTTCAAGGGCGGCCAGACCGAGTTCCAAGTGCAGTCCTATCCGTTCCGGATGACCGCCGCCAACATGGCGCGCTATCGCAGCGACCCGAACTACCAGTTCTGGGCGATGCTCAAGGAAGGCTACGACCACTTCGAGATCACCAAGGTGCCGCCGAAGGTCGACGTCTGCGAAAAGCGCTACATCTTCAACCGCATTCCCGAGGGCGGCGCCACTTTCAACCCGACCGGCGCATGCCCTGCCTACACCCAGCCGCAGGCGCTGCAGACGGCCTACCAGTCCTACAAGTCCAAATACGACAGCGCCTTTGCCAGCGCCAGCGGCGGCGAGGCGCCCAAGCCGACCATCGCCGGCATCAAGGAAGCGGCCATCGTCTCGGACTGGACCAAGAAGCGGGCCCGCGGCGAGCGCGTGCCGATCGAGCCGCCATCCCTGAACCACGACGGCACAGTGACCGTCACCGACCGCATGGGCCGCATCGACTCGGCGGAAGGCCGCCGCATGGCAGCGCTTGACGCCGCCGAGGCCGCCAAGAAAAAAGCTGCCGAGGAAAAGGTCGCTGCCGCAGCTGCAGCCAAGGCCGCCAAGCTGGCCGCCCAGCAGCCGGTGGTAACGGCGACCGTGCCGTCCCCCGAGCCCGTGGCAACCGAAGCACCCGCGCAGGCAGCCCAGGCAGCCCCCGCCGAAGAGGGCGGCGCCGCCAAGCTCAAGAAGAGATTGCTCGGCATGTTCGGCAGCTGATCGGCGTGAGCGAAACCGCCGACATCTACGATCTCAGGGGACTCAATTGCCCCCTGCCCGTGCTGAAGGCCAAGCGGCGCCTGGCCGACATGGCCACCGGCAGCCAGCTCTGGCTCGAAACCACCGACCCGCTCGCAGTCATCGACATTCCCGCCTTCTGCCAGGACGCCGGGCACAGGCTTGTCGAGACGAAAGCCGTCGAAGGCGGCCATCGCTTCCTGATCGAACGGGCCGGCTGAGCTTCAGGCACTTGCAGTGCCTCCTTCGAGGCTCGCCCGCCAAGGGAATTACTGGCTCTGCCACAGCATTGCGGGCTCGTTCCTCAGGATGAGGACCGCGTACACCCAGCCAGCCCTACTCCAGAGATGCTAAGCGCTTTGTGAATCCGCTGCAGTTGGATCAACCGCCGGTGCATGAACAAACGCAACGGTCCTCATCCTGAGGTGCGAGCCCACTATGGCATTGAAAAGATAGGAGCAAATGCCGGCGGGCGAGCTCAAAGGAAGCACGCCGCAGCCGATAGACCCGGATCCTACCGGCCGGCGATGGCCAGCGGGTTGTTTTCCATCGCCTCGCGGTCGGGCGTGTCGATCGCCGGCTTGTTGACGAAGGCCGCAAACAGCCGCTCGACATAATCCTGCGGCAGGTCGATGCCGATCAGCACCAGCCGGGTGCCGCGAACCGCATCCGGCCAAGCCGGCAGGCGTGCCGGCGGATGCAGCATCTTCTGCACGCCATGGATGACCAGCGGCCGCAACGGATCCTCGGCCAGCTCGACGATGCCCTTGATACGCAAAAGCTTGTCGCCCTGGGTCGACAGCAGCAGGTCGAGGAACATCTCGACCGTCGAAAACGGCAGCGCGCCGGCATGGACCAGCGAAAACGACACGACGCGGGCATCATGGCGATGCGCGTGGTCGTGATGATGGTGATGATCGTCGCCGCCGTGGTGATGGTGGTGGTCGCCGTCCGCCGCCTCGCCGAGCCAGCGACGCACGTCGGCGGTCTTGGTCGTGGGATCGTAAAGCCCGCATTGCAGCAGGCGAGCCACGGCAGCACCTTCCACTTCGCGGATTTCGGCACCCGGATTGATGCGGGTGAGCCGCGCCTTGAGCGCGTCGAGCCAGTCGGCGTCGTCGACAAGGTCGGACTTGGTAAGCACGATGCGGTCGGCGACCGCCACCTGCTTGACCGCCTCGACATGGGCGTCGAGCGTCATCGAGCCGTTGACCGCGTCGACGAGTGAGATGACGCCGTCGAGCCGGAAGGCATGGATCAGCGCCGGATGGCCCATGATCGACTGCAGCACCGGCACCGGATCGGCAAGCCCGGTGGTTTCGATCACCACGCGTGCAAGACGCTGGATGCGTCCGGTCTGCAGGCGGTCGACCAGATCGGCCAGCGTATCGACCAGTTCGCCGCGCACGGTGCAGCACAGGCAACCGTCGGACAGCTCGATGATGCCGTCCGAAGCCTTTTCGACCAGCAGGTGGTCGATCGCGACATCGCCGAACTCATTGATGATGACGGCCGTGTCGGCAAGCTCCGGGTCTTTCAGCAGCCGGTTGAGCAGCGTTGTCTTGCCGGCGCCGAGAAAGCCGGTCAGCACCGATACGGGGATCGGAAAGGCCGCCTGCTGGTTCACGACCGGGCCTGGACGTTGCCTGAAACGAGCGGCGCGGCACCTGTGGGCGCCGGCATGTCGGGACGCCAGGTCGGCAGCGGCACGTCGGCATAGTCGACAAGGTCGCGCCCGCCGAGCGCCTTGGGCTTCGGCCCGGTGGCGCCGCCCAGGCTGACCGTCACCCAGTTCCGCGGGCGCGTCATTTCGGGAATGATCGAGACCTTTTCGGGCGCTGCACCCGCTTCCGTCGGCACGGGTCCGTCGGAGGCCACATGCTTGGACTTTTTCGAGCAGACCTCTTCGCGCATGTTGGTCGCCACGTCGCGGTTGTCGCCATAGGGCGTCAGTCCGGTGACACTCACCGAACTTCCGGAACGGCTGAAGCCGTTCTGCAGCAGCTTGGCGGCTTCTTCGGCACGGTCGTCGGGCGAGGTCGCGCCCAGAACGATCGCGGCGAGCGTCCTGCCGTCGCGGTTGGCCGAAGCGACCAGGTTGAAGCCGGATTCGCAGACGAAGCCGGTCTTCATGCCGTCGGTGCCCGGAAAGCGCCCGACCAGCGGATTGAAATTCTTGAGCTTCGCCTTGCCGGCGATGATGCCTTCGATATCGAAATAGGAGGCATATTGCGGATACTCGAGGCGGATTGCCCGCACCAGGATCGCGAGGTCGCGCGCGGTCGTGTACTGGTCGGGGTCATGCAGGCCATTGGCGTTGACCCAATGGCTGCCCGACATGCCCAGGCGCTGCGCCTCGGCGTTCATGCGCGCCGCAAACGCCTCGGTCGTGCCGCCGACATTCTCGCCGATGGCAGCCGCGACGTCGTTGGCCGACTTGACCATGATGATCTTCAGCGCGTTGTCGAGGGTCAGCACCGAGCCCGGCTTGTAACCCATCTTGGCCGGCGGGAAGGCCGCCGCCTTCTTGCTGATCCGGATCGGCGAATTGAGCGCCAGTTCGCCCGCCTGGACCGCGCGGAACGCCGTGTAGGCGGTCATCAGCTTGGTCAGCGACGCCGGATGCCAGCGCTGAAACGCGTCCTGATGCTCGATCACGGCGCCCGAATTGACATCGAAAAGCATCGCCGGATTGGCGGCAGCCGGGACGGCGCCCAGCGCGGTTGCGGCCGCAAGACCGAGGAGCATGCTTTTGACGAACTGCATCTTCATCATCAAATCCGAAATCGCCTCTTGCCGACCATAGCCGGCCGTCCATAAGATTTCCGTAAACCGGGATGGCAACGCGCTGGCCGGTACCAAAGACCATGGCCACGGCGTCGCCGCTGCTGCTAAATAACGTATGTGACGCCAAGATGGCAGAGCTTGCGCGATCACAATTGCGAATCCGGACCCCTGGTCCAACAAACAGGAAGTCGAGACCAAAATGCCGATCCTGAACCGAGCCGCCGAAATGCAGGAAGAGATCGCCGGCTGGCGCCGCCACCTGCACCAGAAGCCGGAGCTGAATTTCGACGTCTTCGAGACCGCCGACTTCGTCGTGGGCAAGCTCAAGGAATTCGGCTGCGACGAGATCGTCACCGGTCTTGGCAAGACCGGCGTCGTCGGCATCATCAAGGGCGGCCTTGGCACAGGCGGCACGATCGGCCTGCGCGCCGACATGGATGCGCTGCCGATCGAGGAGATCACCGGCAAGCCTTATGCCTCGACGGTACCGGGCAAGATGCATGCCTGCGGCCATGACGGCCACACCGCCATGCTGCTGGGCGCCGCGAAATATCTGGCGGAGACGCGCAACTTCGCCGGCTCCGTCGCCGTCATCTTCCAGCCCGCCGAAGAAGGCGGCGGCGGCGGCAATGAGATGGTCAAGGACGGCATGATGGAGCGCTTCGCGATCCAGAAGGTGTTCGGCATGCACAACATGCCGAGCCTGCCGGTCGGCCAGTTCGCCATCCGCCCGGGCGCCATCATGGCGGCGACCGCCGAATTCACCATCACCGTCACCGGCAAGGGCGGCCATGCCGCGATCCCGCACCGCGCCATCGACCCCATCGTCGCCGGCAGCCAGCTGGTCGCGGCGCTGCAGACCATCGCCTCACGCTCGACCGACCCGGCCGAGGCGATCGTCGTTTCGGTGACCAAGTTCATCGCCGGCTCTGCCTATAACGTCATTCCCGAGCACGCGATGCTCGCCGGCACGGTGCGCACGCTGAAGAAGGAAGTGGCCAAGCTCGCCGAAGCGCGCATGAACGCGATCTGCCGCGGTGTCGCGGAGACCACAGGCACCGAGATCAAGCTCGACTACGACGCCAACTACCCCGTCACCGTCAACCACCCCGAAGAGACGGTGTTTGCCGGCGATGTCGCCGCAACAGTGGCCGGCGAGCCGCAGGTGCACCGGGCGATCCAGCCGCTGATGGGCGGCGAGGACTTTTCCTACATGCTGGAATCGCGCCCCGGCGCCTTCATCTTCATCGGCAACGGCGACAGCGCCAACCTGCATCACCCAGCCTACGACTTCAACGACGAGGTCATCCCCCACGGTGTCAGCTACTGGGTGCGGCTGGCCGAGACGGCGCTCGCCGCCTGACGAAAATCGGAGGCGGCAACGGCGCGACAGAGGTTTTGCCGCTGCCGCCGATGTTCGGCAAAAACCGTTGGCGAATCCGCCGGAAGCCGCTATGTGTGCAGCCGAGTGGTCCCGTAGCTCAGTAGGATAGAGCGGCAGATTCCTAATCTGTAGGTCACAGGTTCGATTCCTGTCGGGATCACCAGCAAAATCAAGGGCTTAGCTTCCGATTTCTGCTGGTGACATGTTGCAACTGAGTTCCCTTGATCTCCAAGGATTATTACGCGCACTCGGCTAGTCGACGCGACATGGTGGGGCTGCTGTGCATCTGCTCTACTGTGACGAAAGCAATATCGACGAACACTCGGGAGACTTCCTCGTCTACGCCGGGGTGATGATCTCGGCCGAGGCGGCACCGAGCCTATCCGCAGCAATCGAGAATATTAGAGACGATGTAGGCATCCCACGGGATTTCCGACTGAAGTCAATCCGCGACCGGACAACCTGACCTAGGCCATCGCGGCTGCCCGAGTACACCCGCTTACACTCCCTCCGGCATTTCTACGCGTCGTGGTGCATCAACCGCCGAGAGGACGGCGGGGCTTGCCCTCCCCCCGAAGTCAGTGCAGGAGCGGCTGGGGCACTCTGCCTTGACGATGGACGCCTACTCACATCTATTTCCACGCACCGACGACGCATCGGAATTTGCGTGGGCGGAAGCCGCTTTGCTAGGGTGAAGAGGAACTGATGCCAGACAAGGACGTCAAGACGCTCAGCCTGCTCCAGAGGTTCCGCCTTATGGAGCGTGAGGCCAGGGAAGCCGATTTGAAGCCCTGGAACTTTCATGAAAATGGCAAATGGTACGGCGAGAAATATGACAAATACGGGCTAACACGCCCTCTGCAGACGTTTTGTGTTTTTGCCATGATCGTTATCATCGCATTCGGGATTTGGACCCTTTCTGGCCCTCTCTGACTTGCGAAGCGTGCCGGCGGGACGCGACATGAACGCAACATGGAGCCTTACACGTGTGCGATATATAGCCTTCCGGAAGCTTCCTAATCTGTAGTCACAGGTTCGATTCCTGTCGTGATCACCATGCTGTTCAAGCACTTATCGAACCGTCATACGCCTTCTTTGCGAATTGGTACGGCAATCTTTGCGCAGGCGCGGCTGCTGTCGCGCGCAGGCTGACCAGTCATTTGTCTTCGCCGAGGAAAACAACGTCGCCACGGCCGAGCACATGGTTGAGGCGGTCCAGAACGTGGCCGGATCCAAGTTCGCCGACGACGTAGAGATGGTCGCCTTCGAAACGCACCGGCCAATGCATGTTGCCGGCGCAGTATCCGAGCTCGATTCCCGCCGCGGCATCGACCGCCTTGAAGATCAGCCACCTCTCAGGCTCCGCCCGGACGACGATGGCGCGCTTGTCCTCGAGCAACAGCACCGCGCCGTCGACAAGCCGCTGCGTGCGCGGCAGGGAGATCGCGCAGAGCGTGCCTCGGTCTGTTGTCACCGACAGGCGCCGTCGGGCAATTTCGGCGGTGTCGAGCATGATGAACTCGACACGGCCTTCGTGATCCAGCAGATGGAGCCGGGCGCTCAACTGCTGGTCAGCCGCCAATCCGACAATGGAATTCAGCTTCAACATTCGACATCCCCCTGGAGCAGTTGGCCGCACGTTCTGGATCCCGTGGCAAATTCGCAGCCGGGTCCCGGGTCAGATCCCCAGATGGGCGTCGACGATTTCCCTGTCGTAGAGCTGGTCTGGCGAAATCTCGGCAACGAACGCGCCCTTCTGGATGATCAGCACACGATCGGCCAACTGGCGGATGAAGCGGATGTCCTGTTCGACCAGGATGATGCCCAGGCCCAGCGTAACTTTCAGTTCGCCGAGCTTTTCAGCGATGAGATCGACGATCGACGGCTGTATGCCTTCAGTCGGCTCGTCGAGCAGCACCAGCTTCGGACGCCCGGCAAGGCAGCGAGCCAGCGCCAGTATCTGTTGCTGTCCACCTGACAGCCCGCGGCCGGGCCGCTCGAGCAGATCCTTCAGCACCGGGAAATGCCCGAGCATCTCGGGTATGGCGCTTGCGCCATCGCGCATGATCTCCCCCATCTTCAGGTTCTCCATGACCGAAAGCAGCGGGAAGATGTCGCGGCCCTGCGGCACGTAGCCGATGCCGGCGCGAGCCCGCTCGGACGAGCTGGCAGACGTGACGTCGCGGCCGTCGAACTCGATGCGCCCTTGCGTCGTCTTGATCTGGCCGACGAGCGTGCGCAACAGCGTGGTCTTGCCCATGCCGTTGTGGCCCAGGATGCCGACGACCTCGCCCGGCTTCATCGTGAAATTGATGCCGTGCAGGATCGGGATCCGACCGTAGCCGGAGTGCAGGTTCTTGACCTCAATCATCTTCGGATTTCCCCAGATAGACTTCGCGGACCAGTTCGTTGCCCTGAACCTTGTCCATCGTGTCCTCGATCAGCACGCGCCCCTGGTGGAACACGGTCACCGTCTGCGCGATCTGCTTGATGAACTGCATGTCGTGCTCGACCACGACGATTGCCGCCGACTTGTTGACCTCGCGGATGAGTTCAGCTGTCTTGTTGGTCTCATCCGCGGTCATTCCGGCCGCCGGCTCGTCGAGCAAGATGAGCTTGGGCTCAAGCGCCACCACCATGGCAAGCTCGACCCATTGGCGCTGGCCGTGGGCCAGTTCGCCGACCAGCCTGCCTGTCAGGGCGGTCAGGCCCAGCCGCTCCATGACGTCCTTGCCCTTGGCCGCGGCGCGCGCCTTGCCATGGCGAGAACGGGCGGCAACGGAGATGTTTTCGGCCACGGTCAGGTTGTTGAAGACGTCGGGCACCTGGTTCTTGATGCCGATGCCCAACCGGCTGACCTGATGCGGCTGGGCTCGGGTGATGTCGACGCCATCGAACAATATCTGGCCGGTCGTCGGCTTGAGCTGTGCCGTCAGCATCTTGAAGAAAGTGCTTTTGCCGGCCCCATTGGGACCGATCAGGCAGCGCAACTCACGCTGCTTCAGGCGGAAGTCGACGCTGGCGATGGCAACGACGCCGCCAAAGCGCTTTTCGAGGCCTCGGGTCTCGAGGATGCAATCGGGCGAAGTCATGGCACTCTCCTCTGCTCGACCAGCGGAGCGACGTAGGGACGGAATTTCAACCGCCGAAGGGCATCACTGACTGTCGGCACCACACCCTTCGGCACCAGCAGGACAAATCCGATCAGGATCGTGCCGAGCACTAGGTTGGCATTGAGCAGTTGCTGGGCGCCGAGCTTCGTGGCGATCCACTGGATGGCGAAGCAGCCGACGATGGGGCCAAGCAGCGTACCGGTGCCGCCGACGATCACCCAGATGATGACCTGCGCCGACTGCGCCAGTCCGAAGACATCGGGGCTGATGAACATGCCCCAGTTGGCGAACAGGCAGCCGGCCAGGCCAGCGATGGCGCCGCCAATCGCGAAGGTCGCCAGCTTGTAGAAGCGTGCGTCATAGCCAAGCAGTTCGGCGCGGCGTTCGTTTTCGCGAATGGCAACGACGACCTGGCCGAACCGGCTCTTCAGCATCAGCCGCAAGCCGACATAGACCGCCAGCAATGTCACGCCGGACAAGTAGAACAGGCCGTCAAAGGAGAGCGCGACGTCGGGCCTGCCCGGAAGGTTCAAAGGCGGAACAGCCGGGATGCCGTTGTAGCCACCCAAGGGGGCGGCGCCGATGACATACTGGGAACCGGAAGTCGCGCCCATGACCTTGTAGAGGATCAATGTCACCGTCAGCGTGATGACACCGAAATAGACATCGGTGATACGCGCGTAGAACAGGAAGTAGCCGAGCAATGCCGCAAACAGCCCCGGAACGACGATCGAGAGCAGCAGCGGAATGGTGCTGTCGCCGAAATTGATGACGGCGATGGCGTAGGCATAAGCGCCGATGCCAAAGAACGCCGACTGGCCGAAGCACAGGATACCGCCATAGCCCCAGATCAGCCCGAGGCTGAGCGCTAGGATCGCCATGATCACATAGGACGTCAGCTCGATCATCATGACCGGGTCGACGATCTGCGGCAGTGCCAGCAACAGCACCAGCCCCAACACCGTGGCGGCAACCAGTCCGCCGTTTCCTTGCCAATTCGCGGTCATGCCGCCCTCCTGAAGAAACGTCCGGTGATGCCTTGCGGCATGAACCGCAGCAGCACGACGGCAGCGGCAAGAAGGGCCACCTCGCCGATAACCGGGGTCGAAAGATATGTGATGATCTGGTCGATCGCTCCGAACAGCACCGAGGCCGAAACCGTGCCCGCAAGGATAGCCGGGCCACCACCGATGACGGTGATGAATGCCTTGGCGACATAGGCCGCGCCGATCGTCGGTACGATGCCCGTGATCGGCGCCATGACGCCGCCGGCAAGGCCGGCCAGGCCGGCGCCGACACCGAATGTGACGGCATAGACGCGCGATGGATTGACGCCCAGGGCTGCGGCCATGTCGGCATTCTGCATCGTGCTGCGGGCGATCAGCCCATAGCGCGTGAAGCGGAAGACAGCCCAGATCGCGGCGAACACGGCGATTGCGATGACGATGATGATCAGCGAGTAGGCGGCGATGCGGTAGTCGCCGATCTGCAGCGACCCTGCCGGTGCCGAAATACCCTCGGTGGTATTGCCGAAAACGGTCGTCGCCAGGCCGACCAGGAAAAGGCTCAGCCCCCAGGTCGCAAGCATGGTGTCGCGCGGCCGGCCATAGAGGAAGCGGATGATCGTCCGCTCGATGACCACACCGAACAACCCCACCACAAGGGGACTGACCAGAAGCGTTGCGACCCAGATGTTGACGCCCGCCTTGGTCGCGACGATCGCAGCATAGCCGCCGAGCATGAGGAATTCGCCATGCGCGAGGTTGATCACCCGCATCATGCCGAAAATGATGGCAAGTCCGACGCTGATCAGCGCCAAGCTTGCAACGGCTTTGAGAGCCTCAAAGGAAAGTACTACGAGCAGGTCCATAACCGGCACAGCCTCCTGGATCGCTGCGTGGTCGTTCGCTCCAGTGCGACCGAACGACCCGCAACCTTTCGGATCATTCAGACCTTGATGACGTACATCGAGTTGTCGTCGGGGTTCTTCTTGAGATCGCAGACGCCTGACGTGTCGAGCGGCTGCTGCTGCGGAAAGCTCTCCAGGATGTTGATCTTGCGGTCCTGGATCTGGCCGATGTTGATGTCCATGACGCAGTGATGCGTCTGCGGATCGATCGAGAACTTGCCGCTGGGCAGGTCGAGGCTGATGCCAGACTCGAGTGCCTCGATCACCGGCATGCGTTCGGCGGTGCCCGCCCGCTTGACCCCTTCCGCCCACAGGTAGACGGACTGGTAGGTGGCCATCGCCAGTTCGGTCACATACGGGTAGTCGGCACCGAAGCGTTTATGGAAGCGCTCCAGGAAGGCCTTGTTGGCCGGCGTGTCGAGCGACTCGAAATAATTGAAGCACAACAGGATGCCGTTGGTTTCCTCGGGCGAAAGCACCATCTGCTCGCCGCCGATGGTCATCGTCGTCGACGCCATCGGGATCTGCTTGTTCATGCCGGCAGCGGCCCACTGACGGTAGAACGACTGGTGCGCGCCGCCGACCAGGACGAGATAGAGGAAGTCCGGCTTGGCTTCCTGGATCTTCTGGATCGTCGATCCGAAGTTGGTGACGTCGAGGGGGAAGAAGTCCTCGCCGACGATCTGGCCACCGTTTTCAGTGCAATATTTTCGGGTCCACGCTGCGGTGATCTGGCCGTAATTGTAGTCGGCAGCCAGCGTGTAGATCTTCTTGCCCCATTTGTTCATCGCATAGGGCACGTGCTTGGATTGTTTCTGCGCTGGCGTGATGCCGGTGCAGAAGATGTTGCGGTCGCAGACGCCGCCTTCGTATTGGGTGTTGTAGAAGTAAAGCGTGTTGAGACGCCGGAGTACCGGCCGCATCACCTCGCGGGAGGCGGACGTAATGCCTCCAAACACGGCAGACACCTTGTCCTTCAAGGCTGCCTGCTGGGCATACTGCGGATAGAGCCGCATGTCGGTCTGGGTGTCGTAGGTGACCAGGCTGATTTGCTTGCCCAGGAGCCCGCCTGCCTGGTTGATCTCTTCGACGGCGAAGGTGATGGCGTCCTGCATCGGCTTTCCGGCCGCATCGAGACCTCCGGAAAGATCGAGCAAGCTGGCGATCTTGATCGTATCCTCTTGCGCGAAAGCGCGGCCACCGGCGCCGATCAGGCCGAGGCTTGCTGCGGCGGTAGCCGTCGTCTTCAGGAATGACCGGCGATTGACGCTTGAATTTATTATCATTTGCGTTCCCCTTTGCTTTGAGGCCTATCCGCGCGGATAGGCCCGGTCCAAGTTCATGTTCGGAAAAGAAAGGCGTTGCGGCTCAGCTCGCCAGTAGCTCCCGCCAAGCCTCGTCGAGGAACTTCACATCCGCCTTCCTGAGGCCGGATCCGCCGGCGAAGTGTCCATGGCTCGAGCGGAAGGGGCGAAGTTCCGCATTCGGCATGTGTTCGACCTCGAACGCGCTGTCCTCCGGCGGAAAGTAGAGGTCGCAGTCGCCCGGCATGACGATCGCCTTGGCCTTGATGGCGCCGAGCGCCTTGCGGAAGTCGCCGTTGTAGAGCTCGTTGTCGCTGATGTCGCCGGACTGCCAGGTGCGGATCATCGCGACCATGTTGTTGGCGTCGCGCAGGTTGAACCACTGCTCCCAATAGCCGACGATGAAATCCTCGACGGAAGCGTAGCCGAGCTCGAGATATTCCTCCTTGCGGAAGAATTCCTGCGAGAAGCCCCAGCCCGCATAGACGCGACCCATGGCGCGCAGGCCTTTGAAGGGCTGCTCGTCATACCAGCCGTCCTTGAAGGCATCGTCGGCCGTCAGCGCAGCTTTCACGCCCTCAAGCATCACATGGTTATGCTTTGCCGTCTTCGCCGAGCCGGCAGTCGGACAGATCGTCTCGACCATATCGGGATAGAGCGCAGCCCAATGGAACGTCTGCGCGGCGGCCATCGACCAGCCAGTGACCATCTTGATCTTGGTAATGCCGAACTTCTCGGTCAGCAGGCGATGCTGCGCCTTGATGTTGTCGTAGTAGGTGACATGCGGGAAGCGCGCCTTGTTGTAGGGCGCCGGCGTGTTGCTCGGCGAGGACGACAGACCGTTGCCGAAGACGTTGGGGATGACGATGAAATACTTGCTCGGGTCGAGCGCGCCGCCTTCCCGGATGACCCACTGGTTGTCGTAGTGAGTGGAGGCCATGTAGGTCAGCAGGACGATGACATTGCTCTTGTCGGCGTTCAGCCTGCCAAACGTCTTGTATGCCAGCTTGGCGTCAGGAAGGGTCATCCCTTTCTGGAGTTTAAGATCTCCAAGCTCGAAGACTTCATAGTCAACTTCCTTGTCTAGCTTCCACTGCGCCATAGCTACCTCCTGCATTTGGCAATAGTCCAAGGTTCGGCCGCCCTTCTCAGGCCGGCCGTGGTGATAGTTCTGCTCAGGCAATAAGTATTCGTCCCGACCCGTCAGGGTCAGTTGCTGTCTACCTCAGAACTCTTGGCGTGTTTTCTCCAGTGCGATCCGCAGTTGGTAGAAAAACGCAAAAACCCCGCGCACTCAGAAACCTGAGTTTGCGCGAGGTCAATCTTGATCCTCTATGGAGCGCAGCGCTTTTGCTGCGAAAGTCGGCTCGCTTGGAGCCATCGAAGACCCAAAGGCCTCACGAACATTTAGATGTTATTCCATCAATCCGTAGGCGTCAACCAGGGCCGCAGAAATTGCCGCAACCGACATCTGCTTGGTCATGGCTTGCCGTCGCAGATAGTCGTACGCCTCGTTGGCGCGCAGCTTCTTCTGCGTCATCAAGATGAGCTTGGCCTGCTCGATCTGGCGTGAGGCATGCAGCGTCTCCTCGAGCTTCGCCACCTTGTTCAGCAGCCGCCGCTCGTAGCTGAATATGTTGCGCGCCAGAGCAAGGTTGGACAGTATGGCCGCCGGCTGGCACGGCTTGACCAGCACCGCCTGGGCGTTGGAAAGCCTGAGCACGTCGACCGGTACACCCTTGTCCCCGTCCACGACCGCCACGACGGGCACCGGCGGCGCTCCGGAAAGCCACGGCGCCGTGGCAAGCACTTCGGCATCGATTGCCACCAGTGCGAAGTCGAAGCCGATCGGCGGCAGCGTTGGCGCTGGCCAAGTCATCTCCACGCGGCATCCGACCCGCCTCACCTCACGCAGGACGGCATCGCCCTGGCCGTCGCGCGGATGCACAAGAAGCACCGTCGACTGGCGCAATTCCGCCTGCACGCCTCCCGATCCGCGCGTAGCCCTTGGTTGCGCACCGCTTGCACGCTGCGAACCGTCAGCACCTGCGCCAGGGGAACTCCGAGTGGGCGGGCCGCTCATGACCGATCCTCGTTTGCGCAGTTCTCAACCAAGTCGGTCACCTTCATGTCACCAGAAATGGGTCGGGCCGCAGCGCGACCATCGATTCCCGCAGGATATCGAACCGGCCGCGGTCGTCCGCCTTGCCGATCCGCGTCCAGAGTTCGGCGTGGCTGTTCTTGTAGTCGATGCCGATCCGCCCCTGAGGGGCTGCGATCTCCCGGCCGAGCACCGCCGGGCGCAAGGTGTCGGTGTCCATGCTGTTGGTCTCGGCGACGGCCTGGGCGAAGAGGTGAACCTGAAAATATGCCGCCTCTGCGCACATGTTGGTCGACTCGTCCTCGCCGAAGCGCTGTTTGAAGAGACGAACGAAGCGGTCGTTCTCGTCATTCTCCACACTCTCGAAATAGGTCGCAGCGGTGATGTGCCCGGCCCCGACGTCTGTTCCCATCAGCCGCAACTCCGCCTCGCAGGTGTTCAAGCTGCCGATGGGCATGTTGTCGGGGGTGAAGCCGGCGTCGGCGTAGGCCTGGTAGAAGTGAGAGATCGCCTGGCCGACGACCGTCGAAAAGATGACGTCGGGTTTGTTGTTGCGAAGGTCGCGGATGATCGGCCGAATATCGTTCGGGCTGGCACCGAAACTCAAATATTCCTCGCCGACGATGGTGCCGCCTTGGCCGCACACCAGATCGCGCACGATCCGGTTGGTTCGCCGGGGATAACAATAGTCGGTGCCCAGCAGGTAGAATCGGTTGCCGTGGGTCGTGAGCAGGTAGTTGATCAGTTCGATCGTGTTCTGGTTGGGCGACGACCCGGTGTAGATGATGTTGGGCGAGAACTCGAAGCCCTCGTAACGCGTCGGGTACCACAGCAATGCGTTGACCCGCTCCACCAGCGGCAGCACCGCCTTGCGGCTTGTCGAGGTGTAGCAACCGAAGATCGTCGTGACCCGATCCTCGATCAGAAGCTTCCGCGCATAATGGGAATAGAGTTCGGTGCTGGATGTCGGATCGTAGATGATCGGCACGATCTCGCGACCATTGATGCCGCCCGCCGCGTTGATTTCGGCGATGCCCAGCATCGTGCCCTTGAGCTGGGTCTCCTCGATCGCGCCGGTGTCTCCGGATTGCGAGAAGAGGACGCCGACGCGCCAAGGCTCACCCGTCGAGCCCATGCTCAACCGCCGCCTCTGGCAAGATGACATGCCAACATCTTATCCTCCGCCGTCCATGCGCCTCGTCGGCCGGGTTCCAGCCATGGCCGACGCAGCTTATGCGCTGCTACCCGCCACCCCTACGAGGAATTAGTTTTTCCTAACATATAAGTCGATTGGGACCAACGAAAAATGGGGTTCGTCCCTTCGAGGTCAGTTCGACCAGTTGGAAGGCGCATGCGCCAAGGGCCCGGACCTGCATGCCTCCGCGAGGCTGCTTCGCTATTCTGTCGAGGCGGCGCGGCGGTCTGCCGCCGCCGCCATCAGGCTGTTTGGAGCGGTGACGGCCACGCATCGCACACGTAGCTCACAAAACTGGTGAGAGCCGCGCTCGGCACCGCATCCATCAATGAAAGAAAATAGTACCGCGCCGCGACTATCGGCCGGGCCGATGTTGCCGGAACGAGACTGCCGTTCAAGATTTGCTGGTTGACCAGAGGAGTTCGACCGATTGCCACGCCTGCCCCCTGGGCCGCAGCCTGAAGAGCCAGCTTCGACAAGTTGAAGTATACGTCCTTGTGCCGTCGATCCGCGAACTCACTCGTCACCGCGTCGATTGCATCCCACTCCGCCGTGCGACTGGCTTTCGGCCATGCATGCGCGTCGTGCAGGCGCGTGAAGGAACATGCTTTGTCGCGAGCCAGCTTGGTTCGCAATTCCGATGTGCATACCGGGAAGATCAACGAGTCCAGGACCGCAAGTATCATGAGCCCCTGTGGCGGCGAGCTGTCGTAGCGAATCGCAAGGTCGATGCTTTCGCGGCGTAGCTTGGCGATCTCCGGCAGGTCATCCTCCGCCACCAACTCGATCTCGATCGCCGGCTCCGTTGTCTGGAATTGCAGGATGAGACCGCCCAGCCAATCCAGCGCCAGCGAGCCGGAGCAGCTGATCCGTAGACGGCGCGGCTGAAACGGGCCTCCAAGCTTGAGCAACGCTTCAGCAATCTGGTCCATGGCGGGCCTGACTGCTTCGGCCAGCGACGCCCCCATGGAAGTAAGCGCGAGCCCCCTCGAACCCCGGAAAAAAAGCGGCTCGCCCAACCGCTTTTCCAAACGCGCAATTCTTTGGCTGACCGCGCCTTGGGTGACACGCATTCGCTCGGCAGCGCCGGTAAAGCTCCCGCACGCCGTCACTTCGGAAAACACAAAGAGATCTGCGGCCATCGTTGGGTCGAGCGTGCGCATCATCGTTCCTAATGCCGGCATTAGCAATACTGGCTTGTAACTTCTCAGTATCGAATTAACAATTCCCGTTAATCACGATTATATAGTTTGCAAGATGATGGGAATATGGAAAATAAACCAGAGACAATTCCGCAAGAAGTGCTGAATCGCGAACCATATATATGGATGAATCCAGGATTAGATTCATCATATGTTGTTATTCCGAGCCTTGACATAAACATAACGGACATTCAAGCAGCTCAAGCGCGATGGATACGGTTCCAGCCACTAATTGCCAGACTGTTCCCCCAGACAGTGGCGACAAATGGGCGTATTGACTCTGACTTGATCGAAATATCGGACATACCCTCATTGTTTCCAAATGCGGCTGTAGAGAGTCGCATTTTTGTTAAGACTGATCATGACTTGCCAATAACTGGCACTATTAAGGCAAGAGGCGGCATCTATGAGGTGTTAACTATTGCGGAAAAATTGGCCCTCAGCACTGGGCTTATTTCTTCGCCCGAGGACACTCTGGCCCTGGATAGCCCGAAGGCTGCCGAAACATTCAGCAGATTCAAGATAATCGTCGGATCAACTGGAAACCTTGGGTTCAGTGTCGGCGCAATCGCACGGTCGCTTGGCTTCAAGGCCGAAGTGCACATGTCGAAGGACGCCAAGAGTTGGAAAAAAGACCGGCTGCGGCGCATCGGCGTTTCAATAGTCGAACATCCGGGTAGCTACACGTCAGCGGTGGCTGCGGCACGAGCGTCCGCGGAGTTGGATCAATCATCCTTCTTTATCGATGACGAGAATTCCCGTGCCCTGTTTCTCGGTTATTCAACAGCGGCGTTCGATCTGGTCAGGCAACTCAAGTCGGCCGACATCGCGATCAACGCGGATACACCAGCCAATGTCTATCTTCCCTGTGGTGTGGGCGGCGCGCCGGGTGGCATCACATTTGGGTTGAAAGCGTTACTTGGCGACGCCGTTCGCTGTTACTTTATCGAGCCGGTCAACGCGCCTTGCATGTTGGTTCAACTGGCTTCTGGCTCCGATATCGCCATAGCGCTGGAAGACTTAGGCCTGAATGGCGAGACCATTGCAGACGGTTTGGCGGTAACGTCTGCTTCCATGCTGGTGGCGCGGCTCATGGATCGATTGGTCGACGGCTGCCTGACATGCACGGATGCAGACATGGTGGCTTGGGTACAGCGCCTGTGGGAACAGGAAAGCTTGAGGCTTGAGCCCTCGGCGGCAGCCCCGTTTTGCGGCCTATCGCAATTGCTCGCCGCAGGGGCAGGATCAAATGCTGTTCATGTCCTGTGGACGACAGGCGGCTCTCATCTTCCCGACGAAGAATTCTTGCCGCTGATCAATCGGGAACCGCGGAGCGTCACCGGTGACGAAGCCGTGCTGGCGACGACCTAGATCACAAACCGCTGCGAGCAGCCTTTGCCAAAAAGGCAGATCCATTCATCATATGGGAGGTACAACTATGCATGCATTCTTTTTGGCCGCGTTATCGCAAAGCCGGCGACAGCTCCTTGCGAGCGTCGGCGCCGGCGCAGTCGCCGGGATGATTGGTCTCGGCGGTTCGACGGCCTTGGCCGCGGATCGTGACCACACGATCATCGTCGGGCGAAGCGGTCAGATCAACACGCTGGATCCCCTGCGGGCCGATTATAACCAGACCAACGCTGTCATCAGCGCAGTCTACGACACGCTGGTGACTTATGATGAGACCACGCTCATCGGGAGCCTGGCGACCGAATACGCCTATTCGGACGACGCCAGGTCGATCACCTTTACGCTTCGCTCCGGTGTGAAATTCCATGACGGGACGGCGCTGACGGCCAAGGACGTTGCCTACACGCTTGACCGCCTGAAGCGTCTCGGCGCCGGCGTCGGCTCGCTGGTGAGCGACTACAAGTCGACCACCGTCACCGATGACACCCACTTCACCATCAATTTGTCCAATCCAAACCTGCTTTTTCTGCCGTCGCTGAGCAAGATCTACATCCTCAACTCCGCATTGGTCGCCGCCAATGCTGGTGACAACGATGGCCAAGGTTGGCTCCAGGTTCATGACGCAGGCAGCGGCCCCTATGTGGTTGGCGATCAGTCGCAGGCAGTGGTCATCGACCTGTTCAAGGACTACTGGGCTCACGAGGAGGGACGTCCGCAGTCGATCGTGTTCCGTCGCATCGATGAAAGCTCGACGCTTCGCGATGAACTGCGGGCAGGTAACATCGACGTTGCCTTTAACTTTGCGGCCCGCGACGCCGCCACGATCGCCGCGGACTCGGCGCTCAAAGTTGTCCCGATCAACACCAGCTACCAGGCCGAAGTGGTATTCAACACCCGTGTCGGCCCCACCGCTGATCCCAAGGTCCGCAAGGCGCTACGTATGGTCTACGACTATTCCGGTGGCCTGCGCGGCATCCGCGATGGCTTTGGTGCGCTGGCCAATGGACCTTTGCCGGCCCGTCTCGACTGCCGTCCCGAATTGCCGGAGGTGAAGCGCGACCTCGACGCCGCCAGGGCGTTGCTTGCCGAGGCGGGTGCGAGCAACCTGAAGCTCAAGATGAACTTCCAACCCGTGTTCGACATGATGAAACAGGAAGCGACGCTGTTCCAGTCCAACCTGCGTGAGATCGGCGTCGAGTTGGAGCTCGAGCCGATTGCCTTTCCGAATTATCTCGCCAGCCTGAAGGACCCGAACTCGATTCCGCAGATGATGTTGATCGAGGACTCCGCCCAGGTGCCGGATGCCGGCGTCATGTTGGTGAAGAGCTACAAGTCGGATGCCATCGGCACCAACCGTACCGGCTATGCAAATCCGGAAGTCGACAAACTGCTGGACCAGGCTGTTGCGACCGCAGACGACGCCAAGCGCTGCGACCTTTACAAGCAGGTCCAGACCATCCTCCACAATGACGCGGTGATGGTCGACATGTATGGGGTCTACTTGCCGGCCGCCTACCGAGTTGATGCACTCGCTGAGTTGAAGCCCAGCATGCTCACAATGGGTATCGAGCCGGCGGACTTCCGTCTCGCCAAACCGTAAGCGAGGCCGGACAGGTTCGCGGTCTGCCCAAGCAGCCTCGAAACGAGGCTGCTTGGACATCGCGAAAAATGCGCGCCGGCAACCACGTGTCACGCCAACGGAAACGATGGCTTGAAGATCTCGTCGACTGAAGGATGACGCCAGGTACGTGCCGGATACTTGGCGATCAGTCCATCGAACTGGGCTTGCGCCCGATGGCGATAGGCGTCGAGGTCGATGCCCGGCAGTTGGCGATCCTTCATGACCACCCGCCCGTTGACGATCGACATCTTGAAGTCGCGGCCGGTGCCGCTCAGCATCATCGTCTGGATCGGGTCGATGACCTGGCCGAGTTCGAAGGCCGAGAGGTCGAACAGCGTCATGTCGGCCTTGGCGCCGACGGCGAGGCGCCCAAGATCCGGACGGCCGAGCGCATCGGCGGCGACGATCGTGGCAGCATTGTAGAAATCGGCTGAACTGCAGGCCGACACATCGCCCTCCGCGACGCGACACAGGCTGATGCCGAGCCGCATGTTCTCGACCATGTCGGGCGGGAAGGTGTCGGTGCCGAGGCCGAGGGGGATGCCCGCCTTCTTGAGCCGGGCAAAGGATTCCATCATCCCGCCGTAGCGTGACAGCACCAGCGGACAGTGGATCAGCGCGGCACCGGAAGCGGCAAGAATGTCGACGTCGTTGCCGGTGCGCTTGATGGCACTGTGACCGGTGACGTAGACGCCATGCGGCAGCAAGGAGCGCTTCGACAGGAAGCCCAGCGACGAGAGCCATTCGACCGGGGTCTTGTCGTAGCGCCCGACGATGCTGTCGAACTCGTCGAGGCCCTGGCAGCAATGCAGCCGGATCGGGCAGTCGAGCTCCTCGGCCACCGCGGCTGAGCGCCGAATGAGTTCGGGGGTGCAGTTTTCGATCCGGTCCGGCGCCAGCATGCCCCGGACCAGGCCATCATGGGCGCCATCGAACTTGCGGACATAGTCACGGGCAGACGCCAGGCCCTTGAGCCCGCGCTCCTCGTCCCAATGGACGCCGAAGCTGCCATCGTCGCGGATCAGGGAGACCCCGGTCATGTAGCATGGCCCCAGATAGGCCCTGATGCCGACTTCAGCGGCGCTGTCGGCCGAGCGGGTGAACTCGTCGTAGGTCTCGGCCCATTCGCGATAGAACATCGAGGTGATCGGAAGTGCTGTGGTGATGCCGTTGCGGATCAATTGGACGAAGGCGTACTTCATCTTGAAGGTCTGCTCGTCGGTGGAATACATCTCCACCGGACCCGATGCGACATAGTCCTCCGGCCAGACCCTGCCCTTGGCCCAGTCAGGCTGGTTGTCGAAGGCGAGCACCGTCGTGTCGAGATCGGCCAATGCGTTGAGGTCGATGAAGCCGGGCCCGAGGATGGCGTTGCCGCCGTCGATCTCCTGATCCACCGGCCCTTCATAGCCGCGTCCGGCGAAGATGATGGTGTCGCCACGATAGACGACTTCCGCGTCCTTCATCGTCCTATGGCCTTGACCGTCAAAACCGATGACGTAGCGCGCTTTCACTCGTGTCGTGGTCATGCTGGAAACTATCCGGTTGTCGCAATTGATTGTTGTGGCGAACGGCGCTGGCTACGGCACCATCGGGCCGGCCCATCTGTTCAGGCCGACCGGCGTGTCGAGCGCCTTAAGATACATCTGCCGATAGTACGGCTCGAGCTCGTCGGCGGCCGACTTGCAGCGTGCCATGTATTCGGAGAATTCCCCGGCAAGCGAACGTGCCTCGGCCTTGATCGCGTCTTCGTCGACGGTCAGCAGCTTGCGGTTCTCCATGACGATCTCGCCGCCAACCATGGCGGTGACGACCGAGGAGCCGTTCTCGCAATAGACGAGCTGCCGCCTCAGGTCGTTTAGCGGCGTGAACGCCAGCGAATTGAGATCGAGCAGGATGATGTCGGCCTGGAAGCCGGGCGCGAGACGCCCCGAGGGTTGCGGCAGCCGCATGGCCTTCGCGCCGCCCGACGTCAGTGCGGTCAGGATCTCGACCGGCCGAGGCCAGTCGTCATATCGGGGGTCGCCGATATTGTGCACGAGGCCTGCAACCTTGGCCACGGTCCAAAGATTGATGCCGTCATCGGTAGAGGCCTCGTCATTGCCGATGCAGACATTGATGCCCGCCTGCTGCAACCGTCGGAACGGCATGACGCCGCTGCCGATCTTGAGGTTCGACACAGGATTGTGCGCGACCGAGCATCCGGACCCGGCAAGCAGCGCGATATCGTCATCGTCGACCCAGATAGAATGGATGACCATCGCCTGTTCATTGAGCACGCCCATGTCGTGAACGTAGCGGATCAGCGACTTGCCATAATTCTCCTGGCCAAGCACCCGCTGCAGGCGGGTTTCGAGAATGTGCATGTTGTAGGGAATGTCGCGTTCACGTGCGATCCGGCCAAGCGCCTGCAGATAGGCCGGCGTCACGCGCTGCGGCGCCGAGCATGACACCGCGCAGCGCAACCGACCGGCCTCGGTGCCATGCCAGGTGGCCATGAAGCGGTCGTAGCAGCCAAGCAGTTCGGCATCTGTCATCAGCCGCACCTCGCTCATGCGCTTGAGCAGATGCGGGGGAAGGAAATCCTTCAGGAAAGGATATTTCTGGTGCTCGGGCACATTGGGCTGGTCGAGCGTGACCGTGGCGCGAATGCCCGCGTCGGCATAAGCGCGCATGACAGCGTCGACCTCGTCATCGGTGACCACCGGCACGAAGAAACAGTCGTCGTGGACGGAGGTGACGCCCTGCTTCAGCATTTCGATGCAGCCGAGCATGGTCCGTACATAGGCGAAGCGCGGCGAGGCCACCTGATCCATCAGCGGCGGCACCTCGTAGAGCATGAACAGCTCGAGCGGCGAGTTGCCTAGCGCCCCCTTCATGAAATTTCCGGGCGAATGGAAGTGGCCGTTGACGAGACCGGGCATCGCAAGCAGCCCCTTGCCGTCGATGATACGGGCGCCCTCACCCGCCTCTTTCGCAGCACCCGGTCCCAGGGCTTCTATCTTGTCGCCCGATATGACGATGTCGGCCTCGGCATATTCGGTATCGCGCTCGTCGAGTGTCAGGATGCGCGCGTTTCGGATGACCGTCTTTATCGGCATCACGCCTTGCCTTCATCGTCGGCCGAGGGCGCAGCGCGATGCTTGACGAGCTGCAGCCTGGTCTTGGGGTCGAGCGAATCCCGCAGCGAGTCCCCGAGCAGGTTGAACGCCATGACCAGCACGGTGATCGCAAGGCCAGGGAGTGCTGCGATATGCGGCGCGACGAAGACGTAGCTCCTGCCCTCGCTGGTCATGATGCCCCATTCCGCGATCGGCGGCTGGACCCCGAGGCCCAGGAAACTCAACCCGGCCGCGGTGATGACGACCGCACCGACGATGGTGCAGCTGTAGACCACGGAAGCGGCGACCACGTTGGGCAACATCTCGACGAACAGGATCTTGAGGTCCGATGTCGCCATCGCCTTGGCCGCCTCGATATAGGCGAGCTCGCGCTCCTGGCTCGCGGCGGCATAGACCACGCGCGTGTTGTAGGGGATCAGGGTGACGACCAGCGCGATCATCATGTTGCCAAGGCCGGGCCCCATCAGGGCTGCAAGCATGATCGCCAGCAGCGCCATCGGGAACGCGAAAAAGACGTCCATCACCCGCATCACCACTTCGCCGAGGCGCGGATACCATGCACCGATCAGCCCAAGCGGGATCGAGATGGCCGCGCCCAGGATCACCGGAACAACGCCCGACAGCAGGGTCAGGCGGGCGCCATAGATCAGGCGGGAGAGAATGTCCCTGCCTTGGTGATCGAGCCCGAGCAGGTGACCCGGCGTCCCCAGCCCCTGCAGGCGCAGGGCGGGATCGGCCTCGTTGGGCGGGAACGGAGCGAGATAAGGCGCAAAGATCGCGCAAAGCACCAGCAGCAGGATGATGACCGCCGCAATGCGGGCCACCGGATCGCCGAGCACGCCGCGCCAGACGAAATAGAGGTTGGAGCGGCGCGCCGGGCTGAAGCGCTGGCTGGGGACAGGACTGGTCGTTGCCATGGAGGTCACGCTCATGGTTGTCTCACCGCTTTCTGGGGTCGAGGGCATGGACGATGACGTCCGAGACCATGTTGCCGAGCACGAAGACGATCGCCACGACAAGCACGCAACCCTGGATGACCGGCACGTCGCGCTGCATGATGGCATCGAATAGCAGGAGCCCGACGCCCGGCCAGTTGAAGATGATTTCGGTGAAGATGACGCTGCCGAAGAGATAGCCGATCTGCAGGCCGCCGATATTGGCGAAGGTCGGCAAGGTGTTGCGTACCGCGTGGCGAAGCACGATCTGCCTGCGGCTCAGTCCCCTCGCCCGGGCGGCAAGGACGTAGGGCTGGCCCAGCACGTCTATCATGCGCGAGCGCGTGACGCGGGTGACGACGGCAATGGAAGACGCCGCGGTGGTGATGGCCGGCAGCACCATGTGATGCAGCAACTGGCCGAGGCCTCCCGGATTGACCATGTTGTACATGCCGGAAATCGGGAACAGCTTCCATTTGAAGCCGAAGAAATAGAGCAGCACGATGCCCAGCCAGAACACCGGCAGGCTGGCCAGAACGAGGGTGAGTGCGACGACCGCGCGATCGGCAAAAGTGCGGAAACGGGGTGCCGACGCCACGCTGAGCAGGAAGCCGGCGGCAAGCACAAGCGCCAGGCTGCCCGCCATCAGGATCAGAGAATTGACGATCTTCGGGCCGAGGATCTGGGTAACCGGCAATTGCTGCGAGATCGAGTTGCCGATGTCTCCACGGAACAGGTCGAGCAGCCAGCCGGCGTACTGGACGAGCAGTGGCCGGTCGAGGCCGAGATCCAGACGCAGGGCCTCGAGCTGGGCCTGGGTGGCCATGCGGCCGAGCAAGGTGAGCGCGATGTCGCCGGGAATGAGTTGCAACGACAGGAATACGATGACGGTCACGCCGAGCAGCACTGGCACGGCATAGAGCATCCTGGTTCCGATGAAAGCGATGATCGACACGGACAGCCTCCCAACTGCGCCGCCAACCGGCCCGCAAAACGGGCCGGCCGGACATGTGTGACGTCTACTGCTTGGTGATGCCGGTCAGGTCGAACCAGTGCTGCGGCGCCAGCACGAAGCCTTTGACTTCGGGCCGCGCGGCATAAGTCGACATGGCGGTGTAGTAAGAGGTGAAGGCCATGTCGCCGGCGATGATATCGCGGATCTCGTGCAGCTTCTTGTCCATCTCCTCGCTTGACGCAGCACCGCGGGCAGCAGACAGCAACTCGTCGATCTTGGGGTTGCTGTAGTAGCCGGAGTTGCAGCAGTTCGGCGGCAGCGCACCGGCGGCAAGGACCTGGTCGAGCCAGGCAAACGTGCTCTCGCCCCACGATGCCGAGGTGAGGCCGGTGCCGTCGCGCATGCCCTTCGACATCATTTCCCAGAAGGTGTTGTTGTCGAACATCTCGATCGACGCCTTGATGCCGACCTTCTCGAAGTCGCGCTGCAGCCACTCCGCATCGCCCTTGGTGTTGACGTCGGCGCCGGCACCGAAGGTCCAGTCCATGCGGGTGGTGAAGCCGTCGGGATAGCCGGCCTCGGCAAGCAGCTTCTTGGCGCCCTCGGGATCGTATTCGCAATCCTTGTAGCCCGGGTCGTAACCGGGGCCGCCGAAATTGAGGACGCCATAGGACGGCCGTGCCAGGCCCTTGCGCTGATACTTGGCCATGTCCTCGCGGTTGATGGCCATGCACATCGCCTTGCGCACCTTCGCATCCTTGAAATGCGGATCCTTGGTATTGATCCACATGACATAGAGCATCGGGCTGTCGCCCGAGATGATCTGCATGCCCTGCTGCTTGAGGAATTCGAGCGAGTCGGGCGATGGCGTGCCGATGACGTCGACCTCGCCGCCGACCAGCGCGAGTTCGCGGGTGGCGACCTCCGGGATGCCACGCAGCACGATCTGGTCTGCCTTCGGCTTGCGCGCCTCGTTCCAGTAGGCGTCGTTGCGGGCGATGACCAGCTTCTCGCCGACGACACGTTCGACGAACTTGAACGGCCCGGTGCCTACGGGATGCTGCTCGACATTGTCGTTGCCGTGGGTCTTGACCGCCGTCGGGCTGATCATGCGCGGCGCACCGGAGCCACCGGCCGCCATGCGGCGCAGGAACTCGGCATTAGGCTGCTTGAGATTGATCTTGAAGGTGTTCTCGTCGACCACTTCGTAGCCGGCGAGATCCTGCCACATCCAGCCCATCAGGCCGGGCGAGACGGGCTGATGGAACTCGAAATTCTTGTCCGTCATCCGGTCCATGTTGAATTTCGCAGCTTCCGCGTTCCACGGCGTGCCGTCATGGAACTGCACGCCCTTGCGGAGGTGGAAGGTGTAGGACTTGCCGTCTTCCGAAACATCCCAGCTTTCGGCGAGTGCGGGCACGATCGCCGGTGTCTCGGAGCCACCCTTGGTGAGGTCCTCCTCGACGAAGGTTTCGAAGATGTGACGCACCACCTTGAAGGTGTTCCAGGTGCGCGAGGCGTGCGGGTCGAGGCGGCTGAAATCGGACTCGACCGCGAACACGATGGTGTTGCCCTCGGCGTGGGCCAGGTCGACGACCGCGGTGCTGCCGAAGCTGGCGGCGAGCAACACAAGAGCGGTGCCGGCCAGGCGATCGCGCATTCGGCGCGCTATTTGTCTTGAGGCGTTGGACTTCCGAAACATCGTGCTTTTCCTCCCAGTTGGACAGATGTTTCTTCCTCCGCGCCACCGCCCCTCAGCGGTGGTCGTAGAGGAAGCAGGCGACGTTCCGCTGGTTTTCTATTTCGATCAGCGGAGGTGCGGATCCGCGGCACGCATCGAAGCAGTCCGCGCAATTGCCGACATAGGGGCAGCACGCGCCCCCAAGCTTGGCCGTACCCTCGAGGTCTTCGGCGCGTTCGGCCGCCTGCTCCCAGCGCATGTCACCGCGCACGTGCAGGACGGTTCCCAGGAAATCGCGGGTGAAGGGATGCTTCGGCTCGCGGTAGACGGCTTCGCTCGACCCCGTCTCAAGGATATTGCCGCGATACATGACGATCGTACGGTCGCAGAACTGCTTCACGATCTTCAGGTCGTGGGAAACGAACAGGAATGTGAGATCGAGCTTCTTCTGAAGGTCTCCCAGCAGGTTCAGGATCTGCGCCTGGATCGAGACGTCGAGCGCCGAGACGGGCTCGTCGAGGAACAGGAATTCCGGCTCCAGCGCCAGGGCGCGGGCGATGGCGATGCGCTGGCATTGGCCGCCGCTGTATTCGTGCGGATAACGATAGGACTGCGTCGGATCGAGGCCGACAAGCTCGAGCAGTTCCTCGACGCGCCGGCGGGCGACGGCCTTCGGAGTACCGAAGTTGAGCAGCGGCCGCTCGACGTTCTCGGCGACGGTCCGACGCGGATTGAGCGACTGCAACGGATCCTGGAAAACGATCTGCATGCGGCGGCGGAAGCCCCGCATCTCTTCCTGGGAAAGGGCGCCGAGGTTCTGCCCGTCATAACGCACCTCGCCGCTGTCGGGCTCGATCAGCCGCAGGATCATGCGGCCGAGCGTCGATTTGCCCGAGCCTGATCCGCCGACGCAGCCAAGAATCTCGCCCTTCCTGATATCGAGGCTGACATTGTTGACGGCCTTGGTACTTGCGGTCGTGCGGCGGAAGAAGGCGCCGCGCCTGACCGTGAAGGCCTTGTTGAGGTCGCGAACTTCGATCAGGTTCTGGGCGCTCATTGCCGTGCCTCCAGGTCGAACAGGTGGCAGCGCACGTAACGTCCCGGCTCGGGATTGTGCCACGCCGGAACCTCCTCGCGGCAGCGGCCGATGGCGTGCTCGCAGCGCGGGGCGAACCGGCAGCCCTTCGGCGGCGCCAGGAGGTTTGGCGGCTCGCCGCGAATGTAGCTCATGCTGCCGTGGTCCTCGTCCGGGTCCGGAATCGAGCGGATCAGCGCCTGGGTATAGGGATGATGCGGCGTGGCGAGCAGATCTTCGACCGCACCTTCCTCCTGCACGTGGCCGCCATACATCACCAGCACACGCGTCGCGATGGCGCGGACAACGCCGATGTCGTGGGTGATGAAGACGATCGGCAGGCCGGTGTCGCGGCTGCGGTTCTTGAGCAGCAGCAGGATCTTCGCCTGCACTCCGACGTCGAGCGCGGTCGTCGGCTCGTCGGCGATCAGCAATTTGGGTTGGCAGGCGAGCGCCATTGCCAGACCGACGCGCTGGCACATGCCGCCGCTGAGCTGATGCGGATAGCTTGCCAGCACCCGGTCCGGATCGGCGAAGCCGACCTCGATCAGTGCTGCGCGGGCGGCGGCCCGTGCGGCCTTGCGATCGAGTTCGGGATTGTGCCGCAGCAAGGTCTCGACGAGCTGGAACTCGGCCGTGAACGACGGATCGAGCGAGGCGCGCGGGTTCTGGAAGATCATGCCGATGGTCTTGCCGCGCACGTCTTCGAGTTCGCGCTCGCTGAGGGCCAGGATGTTCTTTCCATCGATCTCGATCTCACCGCCGAGATATTTGCCCGGTGGCGTCGGCACCAGCTTCATCAGCGACAGCGCGGTCACCGTCTTGCCGGAACCGGACTCGCCGATGATGGCGAGAATTTCGTTCTGGCTGAGCGAGAAGCTTACGTCGTCAACCGCCCGGGCAACGCCGGCAGGGGTGACAAAAGCGGTCCTCAGATTACGGACCGAAAGAACGACATCGGCGTCCTGCAGCACTCAGTTTCCTCCCGAGATCGAGTTGGAAAGCGCAATTGCCAATTCGTTTCATGTATACAATTTAATGTCAACATCGTATGCATCAACGATATGACACAAGAGGCCTGTAAGGCTTCCTGAGTGGTTACCGCCTTTCCAAACAATGTGATTTCCAAACTTGGAGTTAGGCTTGCGGCTTCGCTTGGCGAGCCAAACCGATCCTGGAGTTGGAGCAGCTCTATGATCACCCCCAGAGAGGTTTTCTCAGGGCCATATTATGCACAATATCAATAGTATATCGTATACTTTTTGCGATCATGAGCGACCTGCTGTTCCGCAGGTTTCGCGAGCCAAGCTCATGCTGAGCGCAGCGCCGACGAAAGGGCAGCTGGCGACGTACGAAGTTCGAGAAGACCGATGTCGTTCTGATGCAATAGGCCTAGCCCCTGCCATCCATCCATTGAGCTAATTGCCTGCCAGCCGCCGCGGAGTAAGATGCATAATGGGCAGGTGGGGTAACGCCGACGTGACGCCTTAAATGCAGCGTGCAAGCGTTGCGTCGGCCACCCGCCCCCGCCACCTACGCAATGCCAATGGCCCGCTTGGATCGAGCATCCGGGCGGGCCGTTCGTTTGATCTCCAAGCGCAAAAGCCCATAGCCGAGCCTCCGTTGCGGCGCGGCCCGCTCTGCCGCGCAGCATCCCTCAAATGAAAATAATTTGACACAAGGGCAAATCTACGATTGCATCGCCAATGCCTGATGATGCGAACGCGCGAGCTTTCGCTCAGGTGAGGACGGCGACTGCAGCGTCAGTCGGCTTCCAGACAGCATGATCAGAGCAAGCCCGCTCAACCTACCAGTCGATGACGATCCGGAACTCGCAATTCCAGGGACAGGGCTCATAGCGCGACGAGGCTGAAAGGCAGCTTCGTCGAGTCGAATGAGAACCGACCTGGAGAAGTTGCATGTCCGTAGACCTGCTCGTCCGTGACGCATACGTGTATGTCGATCGCGGTTGGGAAATCGCCGGCGGCTGGATCGCCGTCAAAGACAAGAGAATCCATTCAGTGGGCAAGGCCGGCGACGAACCGGCCGCTGCGAAGACCATCTCCGCGCATGGCCGATTGGTCACGCCCGGCCTGATCAATGCCCACCACCACATGTACCAGAACCTGACGCGATCCTACGCGCCGGTGACCAATGGCACGCTGTTCGAATGGCTGACTGGCCTCTATCCGATGTGGGCGGGCCTGACGGAAGAATCCGTCTACGCCTCGACCTATGTCGCGATGACCGAACTGCTGATGGGCGGCTGCACCACCTCGATGGACCACATGTACGTCCATCCCAAGCCCAAGCTGATCGACGCCCAGATCCGCGCCAGCACCGACATCGGTTTCCGCTTCTATGCGACGCGCGGATCGATGACGCGCTCGGTCGAGAATGGTGGCCTGCCGCCGGCCTCGGTGGTGCAGCGCGAGGACGACATCCTCGACGACAGTATCCGTCTGGTCGAGGCGTATCACGACGCCAAGCCAGGCGCGATGACGCGGGTGGCGCTGGCGCCGTGCTCGCTGTTTTCAGTCACCGAGCGCATCATGTCGGAATCGGCGCGCCTCGCCGACAAGTACGATCTCAGGCTGCACACCCACCTCGCCGAGGACCCGGAGGAGGACAAGTATTGCGCCGAGGTCTATGGCTGCACGCCGACCGAATATTTCGAGCGTGTCGGCTGGGCCAGCAAGCGCTCCTGGGTCGCGCATTTCATCTATCCCACAGATGCGGAGATCGGCCGGCTTGCGCATGCCGGCGTCTGCGCCACGCAGTGTCCGTGCTCCAACATGCTGATTGGTGGCGGTTCGGCCGATGCCATGGGCCTGCGCTCTCGCGGCATGCGAGTCGGGCTCGGCTGCGACGGCTCGGCATCAACCGACCATGCCTCGATGTGGCTGGAGGCGCGCACCGCGCTGCTGCTCGGGCGCTACCGCAACGGGCCCCATTCGATGTCGGCACGCGACGCGCTTGATATCGCAACCCGCGGCGGCGCGGCCTGCCTTGGCTGGGAAGACGAGATCGGCCACCTCCGGCCCGGCGCCTGCGCCGATTTCGTCCTCTGGAGCATGTCGGAGGTGGCTCTCGCTGGCGCCCACAGCGACCCTGTCGAAGCCTGGTTGCGCTGTGGCCCGGCCGTCGCCGGCACCACCGTCGTCAACGGCAAGATCCTGGTCGAGGACGGCCGCCCGGTGATGGCCGAGCTCGGCAACGTGCTTGCCGAGCATGCCCGGCATTCGCGCCGCATGCAGTGCCTCGAAGCCTAGCCAACAACATCACTCAACGCCGCGCAGGCGGCACATACTTCTGGGAGGAGGTATCATGGCTGAATATGTTCATGCCCATGCGGGCGAGCATGACGTAGACCAAGGCGTGGTCGGGGATGTCGAGGAGATCATCCCCGCCCAGCGCCGGATCGCATTGGGTTTGCAGCAGGCGCTGGTGTCGAATGCCTGGCTCGATCCGATCTTCATAGCCTCGGTGGCGGGCTTTTCCGCCACCCTGGCGACCAATCTTGTGACGGCGACTTTCCTTGCTGCCGGTATTGTCACGGTCGTCCAGAGCACCAAGCTGGTGCGGCTGCCGGTGGTGCAGGGGCCGTCCTCGGCGTTTTCTCCGCTGGCGATCGGCTACTACAAGGCCGGCACCATCTCGGCCGCCAGTCTCGGGCTGATCATCGGGGCGGCGTTCGTGTTTATCCTGTCGGTGCTGGGTCAATTCGCTCGGCTGCGGCGGCTGCTTTCCCCGGCTGTTTCGGGCACCATCATCACCCTGGTCGGCATAGCTCTTGCCGGCTTCACCTTCATGGAGTTCTTCGGCGGCATTGGCACGTCGAATTTTGCCACCGGCCAGAGCATCTTTCTCGCCTGCGTGACAACCGCAGTCGTTCTGGTCAGCTCAGCGCTGGGCGGCACCTTTCGGATGTTCGGCTTCCTGATCGCCCTGATCGTGGGCGACGCCCTGGCCCTCGGCCTCGGCCAGCTCGACTTCTCGGGCGTCGGCCAGGCACCCTGGATCGCCTTCCCCAAGCTCCTGCCCTATGGCTCCCTCACCTTCGACCCTGCGATCACCATCACCATGTGCATCGTCTTCGTGGTGGCGGTCGTCGAGGCCATGGGCATGTATGAGGCCACCGCGCGGCTGACCGGTGTCGAACTCACCGACAGGCGCGTCAATGCCGGTATCGCCGGCGAGGCGGGCGGGTCGATGCTTGCCGCCCTGATCGGCGGCTTCGGCACCACTGCCTACGCCCAGAACCTGGGCGTGATCAGGCTGACGGGCGTCGCCAGCCGGCATGTCGTACGCGTCGCCGGTTTCATCTTCATCGCGCTTGCCTTCCTGCCCAAGGTCGCGGCGGTGCTGGTCGCAACACCGGCAGCGGTCGTCGGCGGCCTGTTTTTGCCGGCAGCCGCCACGGTTGTCATGACCGGTATCCAGATGGCCAGCCAGGATCGCGGCTCGGCAGTCAAGAACCTGGTCGCGCCCCTCGGTCTCATGGCGGGTCTGGGTATCCCGGCACTGGCGGGAGCCTTGTCCGGCGGTCTGCCACAAGTGCTCGCCGAAATGCTCACCCATTCGATCGTCGTGGGTGCAGTGACGGTATTCGCCGCAGAATTCCTGCTGGTGCGGGTACCTGAACTGTTGCGAGGTCGCTGACCCCATCGACACCAAAACGGTCGTCACGAAAAAGCCCCGCCAGCCGAAGCCGGCGGGGCCAAGGATGGGAGGTTCAACCCCTCCAGCCTATCATGATTCTGGCAGAGCACCCCAGGCTCCCGCGATGAGGAGCAACAACGACATGCCAATGCCGTGGACTTGGTGACGTCCTCGGCGCCCCGCTACCGGACGGGAGCTTCCTCGATGCATGCAGCCATGACGACTAACGATGCGCGCACCAGTTTTTCGGCAGGTGTTTTGGCCTCGCCATGGACAGGCCGGCCGTTAGCGCCTCGTCCAGGCTTGAAGTGAAACATGCAGTCTCGGGCATCCCACCGAAATGGTTGACCCGAATGCTGCTGCCCCTCTTGCTGATCAGGACTCCGACAATTCTCAACTGCTCCCGAACCTCGCGGAACGTCATTTTTCACTCTCCCGCCACCACTTGAACCCCTCAGCAAGATTAGTGAGCACTAATTTAGCTCCACAGGCAAGAGCTTGGTTAATCGATGGTTAACCAGAGCCGGCAGATCGACTGCGAGGACACCGGCCCGATCGATCAGGCATGAACGCACCTTTGGAAGCGGGGCGCCCGACACCGATCCCGTGGATGCCTTGCTGCGTCTGCGAGGGAGTTCGTTTGCCCCGACAACTCTGCTAGAAGTTCCGCGCCAGGAGTGAGGCGGAGCTGCCATGAAGTGCTACCTGATCAATCTCGACCGCTCGCCCGGGCGCCTGGCATTCATGGCAGAACAATTCGAGCGCCTGAGCCTGTCCTACATCCGCATCCCGGCGATCGACGGCCTCGCGCTCGGCGACGATGTTGTGGCCAGGCACAGGATGCCGGCAGCCATAGCAGCCTGCTTCCTGAGCCATCGGTCAGCCTGGCAGGCATTCCTCCACTCGGGCGAAGAGTTCGCGGCGGTCGTCGAAGACGACGCCTGGCTGTCCCCTGCCGCAAGCCGCTTCCTTGCCGGCGAAAGCTGGATCCCGGCGGGTGCGGACATCGTCAAACTCGAGACGACAGGAACCAAGGCGGCAGTCGGCAACGACTGCATTGCCCTGGGGCCGACCAGGTCGCTCCGCAGGCTGCACTCGCTGCACGAAGGTGGCGCCTGCTACATCGTCTCGCGGGCCGCCGCCGCTCGGCTCATCGAGGTCTCCGAGCACTTTGCCACCCCGCTGGACATGTTCGTGTTCGGGCAGCCCGTTATCGACGACATGAAGGTCTACCAGATGATCCCTGCGCCTGTCAGACAGCGGAGCACCGTCGAAGCCGAAGCCGTCGGCGAATTCAACAGCACGATCGACATATCTCGCTTCTCGGAGCCGCGTCGCAAGACGAAGCGCAGCATTAGGAAACTGTGGCATGAGTTCGGCCGCCCCTTCCGTCAAGCCTGGGCTCTCGTTCTACGAGCCATGAAGCTCGACGACGTTACGATACGGCGCATTCCATTCGGCTGAGGCTCACGCGGAAGCGCGCTTCTGGTGACCGGGCCCGAAACGAAAAGGCCCGCCACAACGGGCGGGCCTTTTGCTTTGAATTTTGCCGCTGCGTTCAGTGCCCGGGATGCAGGGCGTCGTTCAAATACATGCAGGTCAGCATGGTGAAGATGTAGGCCTGGATCACCGCCATCAGCAGTTCCAATGCGGTCAGCGCGACCGTCATCGCCAGCGGCAGGATCGCAACGAAAATGCCGAGGGTTCCCATGCTGCCGAGACTGACGACGAAGCCGGCAAAGACCTTGAGCGTGATGTGGCCGGCGAGCATGACGGCGAACAGACGCACCGAATGGCTGATCGGCCGCGAGATGTAGGACACGATCTCGATCGGCACGATGATCGGCGAAAGCGCCAGCGGCACGCCGGACGGCAGGAACAGCCGGAAGAAGCCGAGGCCGTTTTTCCAGATGCCGTAGAGCGTGACGGTGGCGAAAACGATCATGGCGAAGGAGAAGGTCACGATGATGTGGCTGGTGACCGTGAAGGCATAGGGGAACATGCCGGCGAGATTGGCGATCAGGATGAAGACGAACAGCGAGAACACCAGCGGAAAGAACTTCATGCCGCCCTCGCCTGCATTTTCACGCAGCGTCTTCGACACGAACTCGTAGATAAGCTCGGTGATCGACTGCAGCCGCGACGGCACAAGGGCCCGGGCGCTTGTCGACAGCAGCAGGAACAGCCCGCCGAAAACAGCCACGCCCACCATGTAGGCGGCCGAATTGGTGAAGGCGATTTCCTGCCCCGCAAGCTCGAAGAGGGTGAAAATCGGCTTGATTTCAAACTGTTCTATCGGTCCCGCCACAGCGCCTCTCCGGTCTGTTCAATTGGTGATGAAAAAGCGCACGCCGCCGAAGCAAGCCCGGGATCCAGACGCAGCCGAGTGCGCCCACGGGTGGCCAAGCGCCGGCCCGCAGCGTTTTCGCGATTTTTCAGGATGAGATTGGGTCGGGGTGACAATTGATCGGCGCCATCTTTTGGATGGGGCCGTCCCCGAATGTGCAAGACACTGGTCGTCCAGTGCGTGGGCTTGTTAGCCTAACCGGCGGGCGCAGACAAGCCACAAGGTGACGCGGGGCACGCGCTCCACGTCAGATGTGGAGCGCGTGGCCAAGCGTGCGCAGCGCGGCCTCGAGAAAGGCTTCGCCCTGGGTCGGATGGGCGTGGATCGTGCCGGCGATATCCTCCAGCCGCGCACCCATCTCGATTGCCAGGCTGAAGGCCGACGAAAGCTCAGAAACACCCGTGCCGACCGCCTGGATACCGAGCACCAGATGGTTGTCGGCGCGGGCAACGATGCGGACAAAGCCGTCTTCCCCCTGCAAGGTCATGGCCCGGCCATTGGCCGAGAACGGGAACTGCGACGACTTGATCTCGATGCCGAGGTTCTTGGCTTCGTCGGGCGACAGGCCAGCGGTGACGACCTCCGGGTCGGTGAAGCAGACGGCGGGAATAGCGCGCTTGTCCCAGCTGCGCTTGTGGCCGGCGACGATCTCGGCAACCATTTCACCCTGGGCCATGGCGCGGTGCGCCAGCATCGGCTCGCCGGTGACATCGCCAATGGCATAGATGCCGCGCATCGAGGTGCGGCACTGTTCGTCGATACGGATGAAGCGGCCATCGCGGTCGAGGTCGATCTCTTCGAGGCCCCAACCTTCGACGAGAGGCTTGCGGCCGACGGTGACGAGCACCTTGTCGGCAGCAATCTTCTGCTCGCCGCCATCGGCGGTCTCGACAAGCAGCGCGTCGCCTTTGGAGGACAGTCCCTTGGCCTTGGCGCCCGTGAGCACCTTGACACCGAGCGTGTCGAGCCGCTTGGCCACGGGCCGCGTCAGCTCGGCATCGTATTGCGGCAGGATGCGCGGCAAGGCTTCGACCACGGTGACCTTGGATCCGAGCTTGGCAAAGGCGGTGCCGAGCTCGAGCCCGATGTAGCCGCCTCCGACAACGGCCAGAGCCTGCGGCACCTGCTTGAGCGCCAGCGCTTCGGTCGACGAGATCACCTTCCCGTCAAAAGGCAGGAACGGCAGCTCGACCGGGACCGAACCCGTGGCAATCACGATGGTCTCGGCGCGGATCACCTGCAGGCCGGTCTCGGTGTCGACCTCGACGGTCTTGCCGTCGCGAAAGCGCGCCCAGCCCTGCACCGACTTGACCTTGGCCTTCTTGAGCAGTCCTGCAACGCCGGTGGTCAGGCGACCGACGATGCGGTCCTTCCAGGCAACGGTCCTGGCGAGATCGAGCACCGGCGCCGTCAGGCTGATGCCCAGCGGGCTGGTGCCCCCGGCCATCTCGCTGACCTTGAGATATTCGTCGGCCGCGTGGATCATCGCCTTGGACGGAATGCAGCCGACATTGAGGCAGGTGCCGCCGGGCTTGGCCGCCTCGACGATGACCGTGTCGACGCCGAGCTGGCCGGCCCGGATGGCGCAGATGTAGCCGCCGGGGCCGGCGCCGATGACGAGAAGCTTGCAGGAGATTTCCTTCACAGCCTCAGCCCTCCACGAAGATCATTGCCGGCGCTTCGAGCAGCGCCTTGAGGCGCTGGACGAAGACCGCAGCATCCCAGCCGTCGATGACGCGATGGTCGAAGCTGGACGACAGGTTCATCATCTTGCGCGGCACGAACTGCGTGCCGTCCCACATCGGCCGGATCATGATCTTGTTGACACCAACGATCGCCACTTCCGGATAGTTGATGACCGGCGTCGTGGCGACGCCGCCCATGGCACCCAGCGAAGTGATGGTGATTGTCGAGCCGGTCAGCTCCTCGCGCGTCGCCGTGCCTGCCTTGGCGGCGTCGGCGAGACGGTTGACCTCGGTGGCGCAGTCCCACAGGTCGCGCGCCTCGGCGTGCCTGACGACAGGCACCATCAGCCCGCCCGGAGTCTGGGCCGCCATGCCGATATGGACGCCAGCATGGCGGTGGATGATGCCGGCATCGTCGTCGTAGATCGCGTTCAGTTGCGGCTGCTCCGCCACCGCCTTGACCAGCGCCCGCATCAGGAAGGGCAACAGCGTCAGCTTCGGCCTGTCCGGCTTCTTCGAGGCGTTGAGCTTGGCGCGCAGTTCCTCGAGCGCCGTGACGTCGACCTCCTCGACATAGGTGATGTGCGGAATGCGCGACTTGGCCAGCGCCATCTTCTCGGCGATGCGCCGGCGCAGGCCGATGACCTTGATCTCCTCAACCTCGGTCTTCGCCTGCAGCCCTGCAGCGGGAACAGCCGAGCCTCGCGCGGCAAAGCCGTCGAGATCGTCATGGGTCACGCGCCCGGCCGGCCCGGTGCCCGGGACCTGGCGCAGGTCGATGCCAGCTTCCTTGGCACGCAACCGGACGGCCGGAGAGGCGAGCGGACGTTCGCCTTCGGGACGCGGCAGGCCGAAGTTCGAGGCGCGCGGCACGGGCTTGAGCGCTCCGGACGGTGTCGGAGCTTTCACAACTGGTTCGGATTCGACCTTCTTAGCCGGCGCAGGAGTTGGTTTCGGAGATTCTGAAACAGTGGCTTCGACGTCGCTTTTCGCCTTAGCCGGCGCGACGGCTGGCTCAGCTTCGGCCGGTGCGTCGCCGGCAACCTTGATGCGCACGATCGGCGAACCGACCGGGACAGTGTCGCCGATCTCGGCACCGAGCCAGAGGATTTCGCCATCGACCGGCGACGGGATCTCGACGGTTGCCTTGTCGGTCATGACGGCGGCGAGCACCGCGTCCTCGCGCACGAGATCGCCGATCTTGACGTGCCATTCGACGAGCTCGGCCTCGGCCACGCCTTCGCCTACGTCGGGAAGCTTGATGACATGTTCGCCCATGTTCAGGCCCCCATCGTTTCGATCAATGCTTCGCCGACCCGCTTGGGGCCGGGGAAGTAGTCCCATTCCTGTGCATGCGGATAGGGCGTGTCCCAGCCGGTGACGCGGGCGACCGGTGCTTCCAGATGGTAGAAGCAGTTTTCCTGCACCAGCGACACGAGCTCGGCGCCGAAGCCGGAGGTCAGCGTCGCCTCATGTACCACCACGCAGCGGCGGGTCTTCTTGACCGAGGCGACGATGGTGTCGAGGTCGAGCGGCAGAAGTGTCCTGAGGTCGATGACCTCGGCGTCGATGCCGGTCTCTTCGGCCGCCGCCTGCGCGACATAAACCATGGTGCCGTAGGCGAGCACCGTGACGTCGGAGCCCGGGCGCCGGATCTCCGCCTTGCCGAGCGGCACGGTGTAATGACCATCGGGCACCTCGCCCAGCTCGTGCTTCGACCAGGCGGTAACCGGCCGGTCGTGATGGCCGTCGAAGGGGCCGTTGTACAATCGTTTCGGCTCCAGAAAGATCACCGGATCCGGGTCCTCGATGGAAGCAATCAGCAGGCCCTTGGCGTCGAGCGGGTTGGACGGAACGACCACTTTGAGGCCGGACACGTGGGTGAAAAGCGCCTCCGGACTCTGGCTGTGCGTCTGGCCGCCGAAGATGCCGCCACCGGTGGGCATGCGGATAACGATCGGGCAGGTGAATTCGCCATTGGAGCGGTAACGCAACCGTGCCGCTTCCGAAACGATCTGGTCATATGCTGGATAGACGTAGTCGGCAAACTGGATTTCGATGCATGGCTTGAGCCCATAGGCGGCCATGCCGACGGCGGCGCCGACGATGCCCAATTCACTGATCGGCGCGTCGAAGCAGCGCGAGCGGCCATATTTCTGCTGCAGCCCTTGGGTGCAGCGGAAGACGCCGCCGAAGTAGCCGACATCCTCGCCGAAGACGACGACGTTGTCGTCGCGGCCCATGGCGACATCCATGGCGCTGCGGATGGCCTCGATCATGGTCATGCGCGGCATCGGCTACACTCCCGCCTTCTGGCGTTGGCGACGGAGATGCGGCGGCATCTCGGCATAGACGCCTTCGAACATGTCGCGCGTCGACGGCTTGCCGCCGGCATGCAGGGTGCCGTGGCTCTCGGCTTCCTTCTGCGCCGATATGACGGTTTCGAGGATTTCGGCCTCGGTCTGCTTGTGGCGCTCGTCGGACCACAGGCCGCGCCTGATCAGATGGTTCTTGAGCCGGATCACCGGGTCGCCCAGCGGCCAGGCATCCGACTCGGTCTTGGGCCGATAGGCGGAGGGATCGTCTGATGTCGAGTGCGCCCCGACGCGGTAGGTGACGTATTCGACGAGCGTCGGCCCGAGATTGCTGCGGGCGCGTTCCGCAGCCCACTTGGCCACGGCATGGACGGCGAGATAATCGTTGCCGTCAACCCGCAGAGCAGCAATGCCGAAGCCGAGGCCACGCGCCGCAAACGTGCCCGAGCCGCCACGGGCGATGCCCTGGAAGGTCGAGATCGCCCACTGGTTGTTGACGATGTTGAGGATCACGGGCGCCTTGTAGGTCGAGGCGAAGACGAGCGCGGCATGGAAATCACTTTCCGCCGTGGCCCCGTCGCCGACCCAGCCGACCGCGATCTTGGTGTCGCCCTTGATCGCCGACGCCATCGCCCAGCCGACCGCCTGGATGTACTGGGTCGTCAGGTTACCGGAGATCGAGAAGAAGCCGTGCTCCTTGGCCGAATACATGATCGGCAACTGCCGGCCCTTCAGCGGATCCTTCTCGTTGGAATAGATCTGGTTCATCATGTCGACCATCGGATAGCCGCCTGCGATCAGCAGGCCGGCCTGACGATAGGTCGGAAAATTCATGTCACCGGGATTGAGCGCCTTGCGGAAGGCGCAGCTCACCGCCTCCTCGCCCATATGCTGCATGTAGAACGAGGTCTTGCCCTGGCGCTGCGCCATCTGCATGCGCGCATCGAAGGTGCGCAGTGTCATCATGTGGCGCAGGCCGTCGAGCTGTTCCTCGTCGGTCAGCGTGCCTGCCCATGGCCCGACAGCATCGCCCTCGCGATTGAGCACGCGGATGATCGAATAAGCGAGATCGCGGATCGTCCTGGGATCGACGTCGACCGGCGGCCTGTCGACCGAACCCGCCTTGGGGATCGGCACGTTGGAAAAATCGGGTGTGCCGCCCGGCCGCACTTCGGGCTCGGGCACGTGGAACTTGAGCGGCGAGGGATTGTCCGTCACGGATGCTCCTCCTGTCTTGCCAGCGGGCCGAACGTCCTCCCCGGACACCGCAAGCACCAGACAATTTATGTCAGTAACACTGACCTATTATCCGATCGCATCGGTAACCGCAATGGGGTCCGACACCAGGACTTTGGCATTCTCTCGGCCTCAACGAAAGGCCGTTGACAGCACCGGCATTCGTCGCCCATGTTGCCGGCCTCACCAGGGGGGTCCCGACAAGGGGCTGAGATACTGCTGGCTCGCGCAGCGCAGTGACCCGTTGAACCTGATCCAGTTCACACTGGCGTAGGGACGGTGCGAGGCGCTGCGAGCCGGGCAATCCGGCTTTGGCATTCGGGTTCACGCCCGAAGTCCCCAGGCAAAACCTCACCTCCTCCTCATCGCACGAACTGGGTCTCCATTGCACCGGAGACTCACTCATGAATGCCCACACCCCGACAGTCACGACAGGCGAACTGCCCGCCTCGAAGAAAGTCCACAAGCCTGGCAAGCTGCATCCCGGCATCCGTGTGCCGATGCGCGAGATCTCGGTCCACCCGAGCGCCGGCGAGCCGCCTGTCACCGTCTACGATTCGTCCGGCCCCTACACCGACACCTCCGTGAAGACCGACATCGAGCGCGGCCTGCCCCGGCTGCGCGAGGACTGGATCGTCGCTCGCGGCGACGTCGAGCGCTACGACGGCCGCGCAGTCAAGGCCGAGGACAACGGCTTTGTCTCGGCCGACCGTCTGACGCCGGAATTCCCCGTGCACAACGCGCCGCTGCGCGCCACAGGCGGCCGCGCCGTCACCCAGCTTGCCTATGCCCGCGCCGGCATCGTCACGCCCGAGATGGAATTCGTCGCCATCCGCGAAAACCTCGGCCGCGAGCAGCTTAAGGCAAAACTCGAGCGCGACGGCGAGAGCTTCGGTGCCGCGGTCCCCGATTTCGTCACGCCGGAATTCGTTCGCGACGAGGTCGCCCGCGGCCGCGCCATCATCCCCTCCAACATCAACCACCCCGAGAGCGAGCCGATGATCATCGGCCGCAATTTCCTGGTCAAGATCAACGCCAACATCGGCAATTCGGCCGTCACCTCGTCGATGGCCGAGGAAGTCGAGAAGATGGTCTGGGCGACCCGCTGGGGTGCCGATACGGTGATGGACCTGTCCACGGGGCGCAACATCCACAACATCCGCGACTGGATCATCCGCAATTCGCCGGTGCCGATCGGCACGGTGCCGCTCTACCAGGCACTTGAGAAGGTCAACGGCATCGCCGAGGACCTGACCTGGGAAGTGTTCCGCGACACGCTGATCGAACAAGCCGAGCAGGGCGTCGACTACTTCACCATCCATGCCGGCGTGCGCCTGTCCTACATCCACCTGACCGTCGACCGCGTCACCGGCATCGTCTCGCGCGGCGGCTCGATCATGGCCAAGTGGTGCCTGCACCACCACAAGGAGAGCTTCCTCTACGAGCATTTCGAGGAGATCTGCGACATCTGCCGCACTTATGACGTCGCCTTTTCGCTCGGCGACGGTCTGCGTCCCGGTTCGATCGCCGACGCCAACGACGCTGCCCAGTTTGCCGAATTGGAAACGCTGGGCGAGCTGACCAAGATCGCCTGGGCCAAGGACTGCCAGGTGATGATCGAGGGCCCCGGCCACGTGCCGATGCACAAGATCAAGGAGAACATGGACAAGCAGCTCGAGGTCTGTGGCGAGGCGCCCTTCTACACGCTCGGGCCTTTGACCACCGACATCGCGCCGGGTTACGACCACATCACATCAGGAATCGGTGCGGCGATGATCGGCTGGTTCGGCACTGCGATGCTCTGCTACGTCACGCCCAAGGAGCATCTCGGCCTGCCCGACCGCGACGACGTCAAGGTGGGCGTCATCACCTACAAGATCGCGGCCCACGCCGCCGACCTCGCCAAAGGCCATCCGGCCGCCAAGGTCAGGGACGACGCGCTGTCGCGGGCACGCTTCGAGTTCCGCTGGGAGGACCAGTTCAACCTCTCGCTCGACCCGGAAACTGCACGCTCCTACCACGACCAGACCCTGCCCAAGGAGGCGCACAAGGTGGCGCATTTCTGTTCCATGTGCGGCCCGAAATTCTGCTCGATGCGGATCTCCCACGACATCCGCGCCGAGGCGCAGAAGGAAGGGCTGGCGGCGATGGCGGCAAAGTACCGCGACGGCGGCGACCTCTACATGGCCGTGGAAAGCGCCGAACCTGCGGAGACGGCAGGCAAGCCATGAAGGTGCTGATCCGCGGTGCGGGCGTCGCCGGGCTGACGTTCGCGTTTGAGCTGGCGACACGCGGCGCAAGCGTGACCGTGATCGAGAAACGCAGGCAGATCGCCGGCAATGCCTCATGGCAGGCCGGCGGCATGCTGGCGCCCTGGTGCGAGCGCGAGAGCGCCGAAGAGGCGGTGCTTTCGCTCGGGCGCGGTGCCGCCGATTGGTGGGAGAACGCCCTGCCAGGCCACGTCATCCGCAACGGCACACTGGTGGTCGCGCCGGCACGGGACGCGGCCGAACTCGACCGCTTCGGCCGCCGCACGTCTGGCTTTCGCTCACTGGACACCGAGGCGATAGCAGCGCTCGAACCAGACCTCGAGAGCCGCTTCGGGCGCGCGCTGTTCTTTGCCGGGGAAGCGCATCTCGACCCGCGCAAGGCGCTGCCCGGGCTACAAGAGAAGCTCGTGCAGATGGGCGTGCGCTTCGAGTTTGGCTATGGCACCGCATCGAAACCGTACGTGGCGGATTTCGAGGCCGACTGCACCGGCATGGCCGACGCGCGGCCCACTTTGCGTGGTGTGCGTGGCGAGATGCTGATTCTCAGGACATCGGAGGTCTCGCTGGCGCGGCCGGTGCGGCTGTTGCATCCGCGCATCCCCGTCTATGTCGTGCCGCGTTCCGGCAACCTGTTCATGGTCGGCGCAACGATGATCGAAAGCGATGCCGCCGGTCCCGTCACGGCGCGTTCGGTGCTGGAGCTGCTCAACGCCGCCTACGCGCTGCATCCGGCCTTTGGCGAGGCTGAACTGGTCGAGACGGGCGTCGGCGTGCGGCCGGCCTTTGCCGACAATTTGCCGCGCGTCGAACGCGACGGGAAAACAATCCGCATCAACGGCCTCTACCGCCACGGCTTCCTGCTCGCACCTGCAATGGCGCGGCAGGCTGCCGACATGATCCTGGGCCACCAGACGAAGAAGGAGCTCGTCCATGAAGCTCACCGTTAACGGCGAAAGCCACGAGGTCGCGGCCGGCACACTGGCGGCCCTGCTTGCCGAGCTCGATTACGAAGGCGGCTGGCTCGCCACCGCGCTCAATGGCGAGGTCGTGCCGGCCAGGGAACGCGACGGCTGCGCGCTGGCGGATGGCGACCGCATCGAAATCCTAGCACCGATGAAGGGAGGGTGAACCATGCTCGAACTCTACGGACAACAGGTCTCCTCCCGCCTGCTCCTCGGCACCGCACTCTACCCCTCGCCCGCCATCATGGCCGAGGCGATCAGGGCGTCGGGCGTCGACATCGTAACAGTATCGCTGCGGCGCGAAACCTCGGGCGGCAAGACGGGCGGACAATTCTGGTCGCTGATCCAGTCGCTCGGCGTCCGCGTCTTGCCCAACACCGCCGGCTGCCATTCGGTCAAGGAGGCGGTGACGACGGCGCGCATGGCGCGTGAGGTCTTTGCAACGAACTGGATCAAGCTCGAGGTCATCGGCAATCACGACACGCTTCAGCCCGACGTGTTCGGGCTGGTCGAGGCAGCAAAGATCCTGTCCGCTGAAGGCTTCGAGGTTTTCCCCTATACGACCGACGATCTGGTCGTCGCCGAACGCCTGCTCGACGCCGGCTGCAAGCTCTTGATGCCGTGGTGCGCGCCGATCGGTTCCGCACGCGGTCCGCAGAATATCGACGCCCTGCGCAGCCTGCGCGGCCATTTCCCCGGCGTGCCGTTGATCGTCGACGCCGGCATCGGCCGCCCGTCGCATGCGGCCACCGTCATGGAACTCGGCTACGACGCCGTACTGCTCAACACCGCCGTTGCCAAGGCAGGCGATCCGGTCGCCATGGCCGCGGCCTTCGGCAAGGCGGTCGAGGCCGGACGGCAAGCATTCCTCGCCGGCCCGCTCGAACCGCGCGACATGGCCGTCCCCTCCACCCCCGTCATCGGCATGGCAGCGTTTTCATGAAGCTCGACCCGTTCTACCTCATTCTGGATTGCGCCGCCTGGATCGAGCGTCTTGTGCCATTGGGCGTGAAGCTGGTGCAGCTGCGCATCAAGGACATGGACGAGGTCGGCCTGCGCCGCGAAATCCGCACGGCGAAGGCCATCTGCGAACGCCATGGCTGCCAGCTCGTCGTCAACGACTACTGGCGCCTCGCCATCGACGAAGGCTGCAACTTCGTCCATCTCGGCCAGGAGGACCTCGCCGAGGCCGACGTGGCGGCGATCCGCCGCGCCGGCGTGAAGCTCGGCCTCAGCACACATGACGACACTGAACTCGACACGGCCCTTGCCACCGAGCCCGACTATGTCGCGCTCGGTCCCGTCTATCCGACCATCCTCAAGGCGATGAAATGGGCGCCGCAAGGGCTCGACCGCATCGCCGAATGGAAGCGGCGTGTAGGTGCCACACCGCTCGTCGCCATCGGTGGACTGAACATCGAGCGCATCCCGGGCGTCTTCGCCCAGGGCGCCGATGTTGCAGCGGTCGTCACCGACATCACCCTGAACGCCGATCCCGAAGCGCGGACGCGCGAGTGGCTGGCAGCAACGGCGCAGTGGCGATGACCCCGCATGTGCTCATCGTCGCCGGGTCCGATTCGAGCGGCGGCGCCGGCATCGTCCGCGACATCGAGACGGTATCGGCCTTCGGCCTGCGCAGTTGCGTTGCGGTCACGGCCGTGACGGTCCAGACCCATGACGCTGTCGAACGGATCGAGCATAGTGCACCCGACCTCGTTGCCGCCCAGATGCGCGCGGCATTTGCCGCCAACCCGGTCAAGGCGGTGAAGATCGGCATGCTCGGCAGCGCCCCGATCATAGAGACGGTCTCATCGGTACTGGCAAGCAGCCTGCCGGTCCCCGTCGTGCTCGACCCCGTCCTCGCCTCGACCTCGGGCCGTCAGTTGCTCGACGACGACGCGGTCGAAACGCTCAAGCGCAAGCTGTTTCCGCTTTGCACGCTGATCACGCCCAACCTGCCTGAGCTGGCGCTGTTGACCGGCCTGCCGCTCGCCGCCGGCGAAGGCGACATCATCTGGCAAGCCGCCAAGATGTTCGATGCAGGCGCGCCCGCCATTCTGGTCAAGGGCGGGCACGCATCGGGAGCAACGTCGACGGACCTGCTGCTCCTGCCCGGCCGCGAGCCCATCCGGTTCGACGCGTCGCGTATCCCGGTCGTGATGCGCGGCACCGGCTGCATGCTCGCGAGCGCGATAGCTGCGCATCTGGCCCAGAACGAAACGCTGGAGATCAGCGTCGGCAAGGCGAAGCGCCATGTCTTCGCCAAGCTGCTTGCTTCAAAGCCCTGACAGCGACTTTCGCCGCTCAGCCCAGACGGGCAGCATGCCACCGCAAATGGTCGTCCATGAAGGTGGAGATGAAGTTGTAGGAATGGTCGTAGCCTTCCTGCATGCGCAGGGTGAGCCCGATGCCAGCCTTCTTGCAGGCCTCTTCAAGCAGCCACGGCCGCAAGCCCTCCTGCAGGAAACCGTCGGCCGAACCCTGATCGACCAGGAACTCGGAAAAGCGCTTGCCGTCCTCGATCAGCAGCGTCGTGTCATAGGCGCGCCAGGCAGCTTCGTCTGAGCCGAGATACTTCTCCAGCGCCGGCTTCGACCAGCCCGCCGTCGAAGGCTGTGCGATCGGCGCGAAAGCCGAGCAGCTCTTGAAGCGCTCGGGGTGCTTCAGGGCGATGGTCAGCGCGCCGTGGCCGCCCATCGAGTGGCCGAAAATCGCCTGGCGTGACATGTCGGCCGGGAAGTTCGCCGCAATCAGCGCCGGCAGTTCTTCGGTGACGTAGGAGTACATGCGATAGTTTTTCGCAAAGGGCTCCTGCGTCGCATCGACATAGAAGCCGGCGCCGGAACCGAACTGCCAGTTGTCCTTTTCGTCGGCCACGCCTTCGCCGCGCGGGCTGGTATCGGGGCAGACGATGATCAGACCGAGTTCGGCGGCCAGGCGGCGGTACTCGCCCTTGTCCATGACATTGGCGTGCGTGCAGGTGAGACCCGAGAGATACCACAGCACCGGCACCGGACCATCCTTGGCCTGCGGCGGTACGAACACGGCAAAGGTCATGTCGCAGGCGCAGGCCTCGGAGGCGTGCGAATAGACGCCCTGGACACCGCCATGCGACTTCGAGGTGGAAACGGTCTTCATCTGCTTTGCCTTCTCGTCAAACAATTCCGCCCGGCATACCCTCGGCGGACGGGGGCTGCAACGCTCAAAAAGATGCCGGCGGCGCGGCCGAGAGGTCGTGGAACCCTCGAACGCACCGCCGGCCGACGCCTGGCTTGGGGAACATGCGGGCAAGCTGGGAGGCTTAAAAGACCCGCAACAAGGCCCAGGCGCGGTTCCGTTTTTAGTAGACCACGACGCTGCGGATGCTCTCGCCGGCATGCATCAGGTCAAAACCCTTGTTGATGTCCTCGAGCTTGAGCGTATGCGTGATCATCGGGTCGATCTGGATCTTGCCCTCCATGTACCAGTCGACGATCTTCGGCACGTCGGTGCGGCCGCGCGCGCCGCCGAAGGCGGTGCCCTTCCAGGTCCGGCCGGTGACCAGCTGGAACGGCCGCGTCGCGATCTCCTGGCCGGCACCGGCGACGCCGATGACGATCGATTCGCCCCAGCCGCGATGGCTGGCCTCGAGCGCCTGGCGCATCACCTTGACGTTGCCGGTGCAGTCGAAGGTGTAGTCGGCGCCGCCGATCTGGTCGGCACCCCGCTTGGTCATGTTGACGAGATAGGGAACGATGTCGCCCTCGACCTCCTTCGGATTGACGAAATGCGTCATGCCGAACTTTTCGCCCCAGGCCTTGCGCTCATTGTTGAGGTCGACGCCGATGATCATGTCGGCACCCGCCAGGCGCAGACCCTGCAGCACGTTGAGGCCGATGCCGCCGAGGCCAAAGACGATGGCCGTTGCGCCGATCTCGACCTTGGCGGTGTTGATGACCGCACCGATGCCGGTGGTCACGCCGCAGCCGATGTAGCAGATCTTGTCGAAGGGCGCGTCGGGGTTGACCTTGGCCAGCGCGATCTCGGGCAGCACGGTGAAGTTCGAGAACGTCGAGCAGCCCATGTAGTGGAAGATCTTGTCCTTGCCGATCGAAAAGCGCGACGAACCGTCCGGCATCAGGCCCTGGCCCTGCGTCGAGCGGATCGCGGTGCACAGATTGGTTTTCCGCGACAGGCACGACGGGCACGAGCGGCATTCGGGCGTGTAAAGCGGGATGACGTGGTCGCCCTTCTTGAGCGAGGTCACACCCTTGCCGACGTCGACGACGACACCCGCACCCTCATGGCCGAGGATCGCCGGGAAGATGCCTTCGGGATCGGCGCCCGACAAGGTGAATTCGTCGGTGTGGCAGATGCCGGTCGCCTTGATCTCGACCAGCACCTCGCCCTCGCGCGGCCCTTCGAGGTCCACCTCCATGATCTCGAGCGGCTTTCCGGCTCCGACGGCGACTGCGGCGCGGGTTTTCATGTCTTTCTCTCCCAACAACAGGTAGGCGCCGGGCATTTCGTCCGGCGGATTATCGAACTTTAGGCAGCCTTGGCCGGCCCTGCGGGGAACACGCCCGACATGACGCTGAAACCCTTGAGGCGCTTGACGCGGTCGCACCAGCGGCGGATCGCCGGATAGTCCTGTCTGGGGATGCCGCCCTCTTCCGACAGCATGATGTAGGGGAAGCAGGCGATGTCGGCGATGGTCGGCTGGGATGCCGAGCAGATCCAGTTGCGCCCTTCCTGCTCGCCGAACCACAGATGTTCGTCGAGGATGCGGAACAGCCGATGCGCGCCCGCGCGGGCCGCCTCGACGTCGAAGTCGTAGAACAGCGCGTCATGCAGCCGCGCCGCGGACGCGGTGCCGGTGATGCCGTCGGCAAAGGCCAACCACTGGCTGATTTCGCCGAGCAGCGCCGGGTTGTCGCGTGGATACCAGGTGCCTGACGCATCGTATTTCGAGGCGAGGTAGACCAGGATCGCCTGGGCATCGCGCAACACCAGCCCGTCGTCGTCGATGACAGGAAGCTGGCCCAGCGGATTGATCTTCAGGAACCAGTCCGACTTGTGCTCGCGGCCGGGATAGAAGTCGACGGGAACGGTCTTCCAGTCGACACCGAGCATGCCCATCAGCAGGCGCAGCTTGTAGCAGTTGCCCGACAGTTCGTAGTCATAGAGCGTGATCATCGGAGAACTCCTAGAGGTCGAGTACAAGCCGCGCCGACTTGGCACGCGACACGCAGGTCATGATCTTGGTGCCGGACTTGCGCTCGGCATCGTTGAGGTAGACGTCCTGGTGGTCGGGCTCGCCTTCGATGACGGTGGCCAGGCAGGTGCCGCAGGCGCCCTGCTCGCAGGACGACGGCATGTCGATGCCGGCGTCGCGCATCACCTCGAGGATCGTCTTGCCGGCAGGCACAGTCAGCGTCATGCAGGAGCGCGCCAGCGCGACCTCGAAGCTGGTGCTGTCGTCGATGATATTGGTGTTCTTGAAGTATTCGAAATGCACCGCCGTCTCCGGCCAACCCATCTCGGCAGCGATATGGCGTGCCGCCTCGAGCATCGGTCCGGGGCCGCAAAGATAGACATGCTTGTCCGGGCCGTAGCCGCTGAGGATCTCGCGCAGCATGGCGCCCGTCTGGTCGGGCGAAAGACCTAGATGCGGCTTCAGCGAGGCGCCGAGCGTGCTCGTCTTCTCGGGGAAGGCCAGCTGTGCCTCATTCTGCGCGAAATAGTGCAGCTCGTGCGCAAGGCTCTGGTTTTTGAGTGCCTGGGCCATTGCCAGCAGCGGCGTGATACCGATGCCGCCGGCGATGAACAGCGTCTGGACCGCGTCGCGGCGCAGCGGGAAATTGTTGCGCGGCTCGGAGATGGCCAACACGTCACCTTCACGCACCGTCTCATGCAGGCAGGTCGAACCGCCCTTCGAGTCGCGCTCGAGCTTGACGCCGATGACATAGCTGTCGCTCTCGCCCGGGCCGTTGGTGATCGAATATTGCCGGATCAGGCCGTTCGGCAGGTGCACGTCGATATGGGCGCCGGGCTGGAAGGTCGGCAGCAGACCCTTGATCGGCCGGAGCTCGAAGCCGGCGATGCCGTCGGCCGCCGGCCACTTCCGCGCCACCTGGACGCGGATCGTCGCCTTGCGGCCGTGCTTGGTTTCCTCCGGCATCTCCGCCAGTTCGGGCGAGACGCGTTCGATGATCGGCTCCAGTGGTGCCGGCGCGGGCTTGTGCGCAGCCTCGGCTTCGACCGCGACGCGCAGTGCGGAGAGAAGTTCGTTGTGGTGGCGCAGTGCGGCGAGACGGGCGGCACCTTCGACCTTGCCGTCGAGCACGCCGCGGATCACCGAACGGTTGGAATCGACCGGCTGGACGAAGAACACGGCGAGCGTCGCAGCACCACCTTCGACCGCGCGCAACGCGACGGTGAAATCGTTCGAAGCCTCGACGGCGACTTTTGCGTCCTTGCCGTCAAGGGCTGCGTTCGGCTGGAAGCGATAGCCCTTGAGCCTGGCTGCCACGACATCTGCCGGCGCGTTGACCGGGATGCCGCGCAGGGCGAGCAATTCGCCTTCGGCCAGGCCCGGAACTTCGGGAACCTCGCCTTGCGGCTCCTCCGCCGACCAGACCAGGCCGTAGCGCTCCACCGCCGCAAAGGTGCGGTTGGTGATGGTGCGGGCCGGCGCATCGGCCGGATGGGCGGGGATGTAGGTGCAGCCGGCCGTGCGGTTCGAATAGCGCCAGCCATGGTACTGGCACTTCAGCTCGCGGCCGTCATTGATGCCGATCGACAGGCGCACGCCGCGATGCAGGCAACGGTTCTCCCAGATATTGACGTAGCCATCGTCGGCGCGCCAGACGGCGAACTCGCGGCCGAGCAGTTGCCCGTGGAAGACGTGGCGCAATGGCAGGTCGTAACCCGCGGCGATGGGATGCCATCTGGTCTTGGCTAGGTCGAGCATATGTTCCTCGCTGATATCTTGTCGGTTGGCGCCTTGAGGGCGCTCAGGTGGCGGCGGGGATGACCCCGTAGGTCACGCCCTTCTGGCTCAGCCACCGGCGGTAGGCGATGGCCGACTTGTCGGCACGGATCGGTGTTTCGGCACGCGGATCGAGCGGCAGCCGCTTCGGGAACTGATTTTCCAGGATCGGCTTGTCCTGTCCGAAGATCGTCTGCTGGAAACGCTTGATCACCTTGTCTTCATTGTCCTCGTCCAGCACGCACAGCATCATGTGGGCGCGGACATGCTCCTGGTCGACCGGTTGCAGGAACACGGCAATCACGTCGAGACGGCTCTCATCCAGGGGGCTCGATTTGTAGAGCACCGAGCAATAAGGATGCGGCACACGGTAGATGTAGTCGACATCGGCGCCGCCGTCGGAGGCAGTCGATGCCATCGGCTGGAAGAAGCGGCAGCGTGTGGCCAGGATCTCGTCGCGGTCGACCGAGATCTCGACGTCATACTCCTTCACCTCCGTATGCGGTTCGGCGCCGAGGATGTCGGTGTGGACATAGGGGAAGTGGCCCATGTCGAGGAAATTCTCGATGGCTCGCGGCGCCGAGACATTGACCCCCAGCGTCGCGGCATTGAGCCTGCGCCGGTCGGCCTCGGCATATTCGGGGATCGGGAAGATATCGGCCGGCGGGTTGCCCAGTGAGGTCCAGACATAACCGTAGGCGATCTTGACCGGCAACGTGCCGCCGAGCGCGGCGATGTCGACGGGATTGTCCGCTGCAAGTTCCGGACGCGAGCGCCACACGGCTGCCTTGCCGGCGCTGTCGGCGGCGAGGCTGAGCCGCTCTTCGAGCAGGACGGTGTCGACGACCACGCCCACCGGCAGTTCCGAAACGGCCGCGAGCGGGTGCCAAAGGTCGAGGATCACCTGATCCGTGCATCTCGTCTGGGTCATATGAGGTTCCTTCCTAAGGGCGCGGGTTCACATCCGCGCCGGTATCGCACCATAGGTGACAGACTTGTCGCGCAGCCAGCGCCGGTAAAGGACGGCGACGGCATCCGCACGGATCGGAGTTTCAGCGCGCGGGTCGAGCGGCAGGCGCCTCGGCACCTGGTTTTCGAGGATCGGCTTGTCCTGCGCGAAGATCAACTGCATGAAGTTTCGGATTCCAGCCTGGTCGACGCCGTCCTTGAGGTAGCAGAGGAAGGGGTGAGCGACGCAATTGTCCTCGTCGACGGGCTGGACGAACAGGGTGATCACGTCGAGCCGGGCCTTGTGCACCGGGTTGCTCTTGTAGAGCGCCACCGTATAGGGCCGGATCACCTTGTAGACGTAGTCGACGATGAAGCCCTCCTTGGCCGTCGGCGAGGCAACCGGCTGATAGAACTTGCATTCGGTCGCAACCAGTTCGTCGGCGGCCGTCAGTTCGACCTTGTAGGGCGCGACTTCCGTGTGTGGCTCGTCGCCCAGCCAGCCTGTATGGACGAACGGAAAATGGCCCATGTCGAGGAAGTTTTCGACCGCCCGAAGGCCCGAAACCTTGACTGCGATCGACCCGCCGGTAACCAGGTAGCGGTCGCCCTCTTCCGCCTCCGGCACGAACACGATATCGCGCTCCGGTGTGCCGAGGCATGCCCAGAGAAAGCCGTAGCGCTTGATCGAATTGACCAGCGCACCGGTATCGTTGCGGACCACTTCCTTGTTGTAGCGGCCACGGCAATGGATGGTGATGTCGACGCCCAGAAGGCGGGTCTGGAACGGCTCGGCGGCCGACAGGTTCGTGAGGTCGGCGACCACATGCCAATCGTTGAGAAGAACTCTGTCGCTACAAAGGGCAGCTATGCTCATCGCACCCTCCCTGGCTAGCACTTCCCCATGAACCTAGCTCTTTTATGGCATTATTGGAAACACAAGATTGGATATCAATCAATGGAAATTTGCATTGCCATGTGAGAAAGTTGGTTGACAGGCCGAAAGGATTGACTACCGATATGGGAAACGTAACTCGGGATATGCGGCACATCAGGTGCAGCCAACGCCGGTGCGTGACCGCTGAGCAAGCCAAAGTGCGCTGGTGGGGGAGGAAGGTGCCATGAGCAGTCGCTCGCAGGCCATTGCCGACATACTGACGCGGGCGATCATCGATCACCGGCTGGTGCCCGGCTGCAAGCTCGGCGAACGCGAACTGGCCGAGATTTTCGACGTCAGCCGTATCGTCGTCCGCCAGTCGCTGATCCGGCTGACCGATGACGGGCTCGCCCAGATCGAGCGCAACCGCGGCGCCTTCGTTGCCCGCCCGAGCATGCAGGAAGCGCTGGAGATCTACGACGCGCTGACGCTGGTCGAGCAGGGCGTCGCCGCCCAGCTCAGCGATCGCCTCGGGCCTGCCGGATGGGCCGAACTGCGCCAGCATGTCGAGCGCCAGCGCCAGGCCGTGGCTTCCGGCAACGACGCGCTCGCCGACGTGCTCGGCCAGGAATTCCACACCGTTTTCGTCCGCCTCAGCCGCAACAGGGTGATGCAGGAGATCCATGCCCAGCTGGTGCGCCGCACCACGCTGCTGCGTTCGCTGATCACCGCCGATTTCGACTATTGCAACCTGCTCGACGACCACGCCCGCGTGATAGACCTGCTCGAAAAGGGCCGGCTCAAGCCGGCGATGGAACTCATCGACGCGCATCACCGCTCCGTCGTGCGCGGCTACATCATGGACCGGCAGGTATTTCCGGAACTGACGCCGCGCGAGGCGCTAGAGCCGTATCTCGACGGCAAGGCCGGCGAAGCGCCGAAGCCTGCACCACGAAAAAAGACGGGAGATAACGGTGGAGCGGGGGCGCACGCCCACGTCCACGCCGCTAAATAGACCCGGCACGAAGCCGGGCGCCGACTACCAACAGAGGGTTACCACCATGATCAATCTCACCAGACGAAAATTCCTGCAATATTCCGGCGCTGCCGGCGCAGCTATCGGCACCGGGGGCTGGGCTGGCCTCGCCAGCGCCCAGGAGCCGCTCAAGGTCGGCGTTGTCTACGTCTCGCCGATTGCCGACATCGGCTGGACCAAGCAGCACAGCCTGGGCGTCGACGCCATCAAGGCGGAATTCGGCGACAAGGTCGCGCTCACCGTCATCGACAACATCTTCATGCCCCAGGACGCCGAGCGCGTGTTCCGCGAACTCGCTGCCTCCGGCAACCAGCTGATCTTCGGCACCTCGTTCTCGCACGGCACGCCGATGCAGAAGGTGGCGCCGCGCTTCCCGAAGGTCGCCTTCGAGCATTGCTCGGGCATCGTCCACCTCGCCAATCTCGGCACCTTCGAGGCCAAGTATTACGAAGGCACCTTCGTTGCCGGTGCCGCCGGCGCGCATATGAGCAAGTCGGGCAAGATCGGCTTCATCGGCGGCTTCCCGATCCCCGACATCGTCGGCCCGGCCAATGCGTTGCTGCTCGGCGCCCAGAGCGTCAATCCCGACATCACCTGCAATGCCATCTTCCTCAATTCCTGGTTCGATCCGGGCAAGGAAAAGGAAGCCGCCAACACACTGATCTCGCAAGGCTGCGACGTCATCTGCTCGATGACCGATACCGCAACCGGCGTGCAGGTGGCGGGCGAAGGCGGCGCATGGTCGATCGGCTACGCCAGCGACATGGCCAAGTTCGGCTCGGGCAAGCAGCTCACCGCCTTCACGCTCGACTGGTCGAGCGACTATGTCGGCGCCGCCAAGGGTGTGGCTGCCGGCACCTGGAAGCCGGAAGCACGTTGGGACGGCCTTGCCGGCGGCGTGGTCAAGATGGCGCCCTACAACGAAGCCATCCCTGCCGACGTCATCGCCAAGCTCAAGCAGCTCGAGGCCGACATCGGCTCGGGCAAGGTCCATCCCTATGCCGGCGAACTGAAGGACCAGGACGACAGCGTCAAGGTCGCGGCCGGCAGCGTGCTGGCCGATGCCGACATCCGCGGCATGAACTGGTTCGTCAAGGGAATGATCGGCAAGCTCGGCTGATTTCCGCCCCACGCTAGCAAGTCCACCGGGGCGCAGGCTCCGGTGGCTATGGCTGCGCATCGTCCAACCCATATGGCAGGACCGGCTATGCCCCCACGCCTCGAATTGCGCAACATCACCAAAAGCTATCCCGGCATCGTTGCAAATGACGACATCTCGATGTCGATCATGCCGGGCGAAATCCACGCCGTGCTCGGTGAAAACGGCGCCGGCAAATCGACATTGATGAAGATCATCTACGGCGCGGCCCAGGCCGATTCCGGCGAGATCTACTGCGACGGCAAACCCATCGCCGCACACACGCCCGCCACCTCGCGGGCACTCGGCATCGAGATGGTGTACCAGCACTTCGCACTGTTCGAATCCGTCACCGTGGTCGAAAACATCGCACTCGCCGTATCCAACACCTTCGACCTCGATGCCCTTGCCCGCCAGATCACCGAGCTGTCGAACCGCTACGGCATGCCGATCGACCCCCACCGGCGGGTGCACGACCTCTCGGTCGGCGAGCGCCAGCGCGTCGAAATCGTACGCTGCCTTCTGCAGGCCCCGAAGCTTCTGATCCTCGACGAGCCGACCTCGGTGCTGACGCCACAGGCGGTGGTCAAGCTGTTCGAGACCCTGCGCCAGCTCGCCAGCGAAGGCTGCTCGATCGTCTATATCAGCCACAAGCTCGACGAGGTGCAGGAGCTTTGCGACACGGCGACCGTGCTGCGCAACGGCAAGGTCACCGGCACCGCGCGGCCCAAGCAAAGCACGTCGCTCGAACTCGCCCGAATGATGGTCGGCGCCGAGTTGCCCGAGATGCATGTCAGCCCGTCGGTGCCGAGCGAAAAGCCGGTGCTCGAGGTGCGCGGACTCACCGCCCCTGCCCGCGACAAATATGGCGTCGAGCTCAAGAACGTCTCCTTCGAGGTGCGCGGCGGCGAGATCGTCGGGCTTGCCGGTGTGTCCGGCAACGGCCAGGCCGAACTGATCTCGCTGCTCAGTGGCGAGCGCACCCACGGCAATGCCCTTTCGATCCAGATCGACGGCAGGGCTGCGGCCCATCTCAACGCCAGCGAACGGCGCAAGCTAGGCATGGCGTTCGTGCCGGAAGAGCGGCTCGGCCGCGGCGCCGTGCCTCCGCATGCGCTGTGGCAAAATGCGGTCCTGACCGCCCATCGCACCGGTCTGGTCCGAAACGGCCTCGTCGACCGCAAGGGAGCAAACAGCTTCGCCGCGAAGATCATCGAGCGCTTCAAGGTCAAGGCCAACGGGCCGCAGGCGAGTGCCCAAAGCCTGTCGGGCGGCAACCTGCAGAAATTCATCGTCGGCCGCGAAATCGCGCTCCAGCCGAAACTGTTCCTGGTCGCCCAGCCGACCTGGGGCGTCGATGTCGGCGCCGCAGCCTTCATCCGCCAGACGCTGGTCGATCTCAGCCGGTCGGGCGCGGCCGTGCTGGTGATATCGGAGGAACTCGACGAGCTGTTCGAGATTTGCGATCGCCTGCTCGTCATCTGCCAGGGACAGGTTTCGCCGCCGCTGATCAGGACAAAAACCAACCGCGAGGAGATCGGCCTGTTGATGACCAAGGTCGACCGCGGCAACGGCACCAACGGGAGAGGCGAAGTTGCGGTACAGGATTGAACAAAGACCGGAACCATCCGCCAGGATGCGGGTGGCGGCGCCGGTCATCGCGACCGTGCTTACGCTTGTCGTCGGCTCGCTGTTATTTGCCACGCTCGGCTATGACCCGCTGGTGACGCTGCAGGCCTTCTTCATCGCCCCGCTCAACTCGTTGAACGGACTTTCCGAGTGGCTGCTCAAGGCGTCGCCGCTGATCCTCATCGCCTGCGGTCTGGCCGTCGGCTTTCGCGCCAATGTCTGGAACATCGGCGCCGAGGGACAGCTGATCGTCGGGGCGATCGCCGCTTGCGGCGTCGGCCTGTTCTATCCCAACCCCGAGAGTCCCATCCTGCTGCCGCTGATGTTCCTGGCTGGCGCCTGTGGCGGCATGGCCTGGGCCGCCATCCCTGCCTTCCTCAGGGCGCGGATGAACACCAACGAGATCCTGGTCACCCTGATGCTGACCTATATCGCCACGCTTCTGCTGTCGTGGCTGGTGCATGGGCCGTGGCGCGATCCGGCAGGCTTCAACTATCCGCAGACGGCGCTTCTGTCGGCTGCCGCGATGTTCGAGCCCTTCGACTATGCCTACCGTCTCAACGCCTCGGTCTTCATCACCGTGGTCGCTGTGTTCCTGATGTGGCTGTTCACCGACCGCAGCTTCCTCGGCTACAAGATGTCGGTCAGCGGCGCGGCCCCCCTGGCGGCACGTTATGCCGGCTTCCGCGAATCCTCGGCCGTCTGGATCGGCCTGCTTGCCGGCGGTGCTGCCGCTGGCGTCGCGGGCATGGCGGAGGTGGCCGGGCCGCTCGGACAGTTGTCGCCGCAGATCTCGCCCGGCTACGGCTTCGCCGCGATCATCGTCGCCTTCATCGGCCGCCTCAATGCCTTCGGCATCGTGCTCGGCGGGCTATTGATGTCGCTGCTGTTCCTCGGTGGCGAGGCAGTGCAGATGAACCTTGGCCTGTCCGCAGCATTGACGCGAATATTCCAGGGCATATTGCTGTTCTTCCTGCTCGCCGCCGACTTCTTCATCTTCTATCGACTTCGCCGCATTCCGGAGCACGCCTGATGGACCTGTTCATTGCCATCTTCACTGGTACCATCATTGCCGCCACGCCACTGATCTTTGCCGCCCTCGGCGAGTTGGTCGTCGAGAAATCCGGCGTACTCAACCTCGGCATCGAAGGCATGATGCTGATCGGAGCCGCCTTCGCCTTCTGGGCGGTCATTGCCGGATTGCCCATGCCCATGGCGATCATCGCCGGCGCGCTCGGCGGGGCCGCCGCCTCGCTCCTGTTCGGCGTACTGGCGCTGACTTTCCTCACCAACCAGTATGCGGCGGGGCTGGCCCTTGCCATCTTCGGCTCCGGCGTCTCCGCCTTCCTCGGACGCAACTTCGGCTCGGCCCCGATCGACGCGCTCGACCGGATGAGCATCCCGTTCCTGTCGGACATTCCCGTCGTCGGGCCGATGCTCTTCCGCTTCGACCCGATGGTCTATTTTGCCATTGTCATGTTCTTTGTCATCAGCTGGTTCCTCTACCGCACCAAGGGCGGCCTGATCCTGCGCACCATCGGCGAGTCGCCCGAGACCGCGCACGCCATCGGCTATCCGGTGATCAGGATCCGCTATCTCGCCGTGCTGTTCGGCGGCCTGATGGCCGGGCTTGCCGGGGCCTATCTGTCGGTCGCCTATACCCCGCTCTGGGTCGAGAACATGACCGCCGGCAAGGGCTGGATCTCGCTGGCGCTGGTGGTCTTCGCCACCTGGCGGCCGTTGCGCGTGCTGCTCGGCGCCTGGCTGTTCGGCGGCATGACAATCCTGCAGCTCCAGGGCCAGGCGCTGGGCATTGCCGTTCCCTCCGAACTGCTCTCGGCCCTGCCCTATCTCGCGACGATCGTCGTGCTCGTGATCATCTCGCAGAACCGGCAGATGCTCGCACTGCACTTCCCGGCATCGCTGGCGAAGCCATTCCGTCCGGCGACATGAGCCGCCGGCAGATAGAGAAGCAAGACATGATCACTGCCGAAAACCCGTTCCCCAACGACCCGGACCGCGCCGCGATCTGGGAGATGCTGGTGCGCCGCGACATCACCGCCTTTGTCGGCCAGGACTGGGCGATGGTGTCGGGCGATTTCGACGAACACCGCTTCCTCGGCGTCCATGCCCACAACTCGGCCAACCCCGACGACTGGAGTGCTGCTTTCCCGACGCTATCTGTCTATCGCGACGAGTGGCTGCGCCAGGCGGCGCAGACGGCTGCCACCGCCTATGCCGAGCCGCTCGCCGACGCCATCTTTCGAGCCACGCGCCTGGCCGAAATCGACATCACGGGCGACGTCGCCGTGGCCCGCAAGAAGTTCGACGGCACCATTCGCCGCGCCGATGGCAGCGACGACCGGCTGAACTGGCAGACGCTCTATTTCTGCCGCAAGGCTGGCGATCGCTGGAAGATCACCGGTTTCGTCGGCTATATGGAATACAGGTGAGCCACTTCGAGGGCTGCTGATCGCCCGGTCTGCTCCCATAAGGCGCCCCTTCGGGCGCCTTTTCTTTTCCCTGCCCATCGGCCTGCAAGATTAGAAAAGTCGATCTTGCACACGTTTGCACTTGACTGCAAGATACCTTGCACTATAAGAGTCAAGTGCAACATGGATGCAAGATGATGACTCTGCTGGATCGCATCAAAAGCCATTCGACCCGCCTCACCGAGGCCGACCAGCGGCTCGTCTCAGCCTTGCTCGACAACGCCGCCGAGGCCGCCTTCCTGTCGAGCGCCCGGCTTGCCGAACGCGCCAGCGTGCATGAGGCGGCGACCACCCGCCTCGCCCAGAAACTCGGCTTCAAGGGCTATCCCGAATTGCGCTCGCAATTGCAGCGCGAACTGGTCGAGAGCCAGGATGCCGCCGAGCGCATGCGCCGCTCCGTCGCCAAGGTCGAGCATGGCGACTTCCTGCTCGACCTGATCGGCACCGAGATCGCGGCCCTCGAACACCTTCGCCTTGCCGTCACCCAGGACAGCATCAACCGCGCCGCCGACATGATCGTCGAGGCCAAGCGCATCTTCCTGTTCGGCCAGGGCCACGCCCAGTCGATCACCCAGTTCCTGCGCCGCAGGCTCGACCGCTTCGGCATGTCCCCGGTCGTGCTCGAGGGCCGCGGCCGCGACATCGCCGAGCGTGTCGTCGGCATGCGCGAGGGCGATCTCGTGCTCGCGCTCGCCTTCCGCAAGCAGCCGACCAGCTACGCGCCGCTTGTCGAACATTGCCATGCCCAAGGCGCGAAGGCGGTGCTGGTCACCGACCTTGCCGGCACCATGATGCAGCCGGAAGCTGACCTTGTGCTGGCAGCACCCCGCGGCCGATCGGGCAGCGAGTTCCAGACGCCGACGGTGCCGTTTGCCATCGTCAACGCCATCCTTCTGACCATTGCCGGCCGCCACCAGCCCCGCGTCATGGGCGCGCTGGAGCGGCTGTCGGGTCTGTTCGACGAATTCGATTGAGAAACCTGGGAGGGAAATATGCTCAAGTCGATGAAATGGGCGCTGTTTGCAGCAGCCGCCATACTGCCACTGGCAGCGAGCGCTGCCGAGCTCGACACCATGAGCACGGCCGAGCTGCTGCCGCTCGCGCAGAAGGAAGGCAAGGTCACCGTCTTCTCGCTGTCGAGCCGGATCGCCAAGGTCGAGAAGGCATTTGAGGAAGCCTATCCCGGCATCGACCTCGTCGGCGTCGACATGAGTTCGGTCAAGCAGATCGCCCGTGTCGTCGCCGAGCAAACCGCCGGCGTCAACGCCGTCGACGTGCTCTACATCGCCGACACGCCTGTCGTGTACGAGGATCTGGTGAAAACCAATCGCATCGTGCCCTACATCCCGCCGCGCGTGGCTGGAGAGCTCGCCGACGAGCACAAAACCCCGCTGCTGACCCAGCGCCTGTCGACCAAGGTGCTGATGTACAACGAGGCGGCCAACCCGAATGGCGCGCCGGTCAACAATGTCTGGCAACTGACCACGCCGGAATGGAAGGGCCGCGTCCTGATGGTCGACCCGATGCAGCGCGGCGAATTGCTTGACCTTCTCGTCGAGTTCTCGTTGCGGCCCGACGACATGGCCAAGGCCTACGAGGCACAGTTCGGCAAGCCGATCGCCGTCGACAGCGACCTCCAGGGTGCCGGCGAGCAGTTCATCCGCGACCTATTCGCCAACGACCTCGTGCTGGTGCCCAACAGCGACGCCATCAACAAGGCCATCGGCGACAAGACGACGGCCAATCCGCCGGTCGGCTTCGCCACCTATTCCGACCGCCGCGACAACGAAAAGGAAGGCTGGGCGTTGCAGGTTGCCAACGACGTCGCGCCCTCCAATGGCATTCTCTTCCCAGCAGTCCTTGCACTGGTCGACAAGGCGCCAAGCCCGGCTGCGGCACGGTTGCTGATCGACTTCATGATGGGCGACGACTCGGCCACTGGCGGACCGGCCTTCGAGCCCTTCAACGTGCCGGGCGACTATGCCGTACGACCGTCGGTGAAAGACAGCCCGGATTCAGTGCCGCTCAAGGACCTCAAGGCCTGGCGCATCGATCCCGTGAAGACTGCCGCCGCCCGCAAGCGCATCGCCGACCTGGTGCTGACGCTGCAATGACTGCGGCCGGACCGGCGCCTTGGGGGAGGCGCCGGTCCGTTCCCTTTGCCTTGCTGCCCGCGTCGCCACGGTCCGGTTGCCCCGCGCTTCAATTCCGCGAGAAAGAATGTCATGTCCGCCGTTGCAACATCCGTGTTGTCCCGGAGAGGCTTTTTGCGCTCCGAAACGCTCGTACCCGTCGTCCTGATCCTGGTCGTCGGCGTCCTGGTCATCGCGCCGCTGGTCAAGATCGTCCTGTCGACGCTGACCGTTGAAGGCCTCGATGCCTGGCAGGCGGTGCTTGCCAGCAAGATGTCCGAGAACCTGTGGTGGCGTCCGCTATGGAACACCGTGCTGCTCGGCATCGGCGTCGCCGCAGGATGCGTCCTGATGGGCGGCTTCCTTGCCTGGCTGGTCGTGCTGACCGACGTTCCCGCACCGAAGACGCTCGGCCTGCTCGCCACCCTGCCCTTCATGATCCCGAGCTTTGCCGCAGCCCTTGCCTGGGGCGCGCTGTTCCGCAACAGCCGGCTTGGCGGTTCGGTCGGCTTCTTCGAGGCCAACGGCTACATCGTGCCCGACTGGCTCGCTTGGGGCCTGCTGCCGACCCTGATCGTGCTGATCGCGCATTATTATTCGCTGGCCTTCACCGTCATTTCGGCGGCGCTGAGCTCTGTCGGCGCCGATCTCGTCGAAGCGGCACAAGTCGCCGGCGCCAGGCGTTCGCGCATCTTCTTCGGCATCATCCTGCCGGTCGTCACCCCCGCGCTCGTCGCCGCAGCCTCGCTCACCTTCGCCGGCGCGGTCTCCAACTTCGCCGCCCCGGCCCTGCTCGGTCTGCCGGTCAGGATGCAAACTCTGTCGACGCGCCTGTTCGGCATGATCGAGACCGGCCAGACCGAACGCGGCTTCGTCATCGCACTGCTGCTGATCATCGTGTCGGCGTCCTTCCTGTGGCTCGGCGAGCGCCTGGTCGCCGGCCGCAAGAGCTATGTCACCGTCACCGGCAAGGGCGGGCGCACCAAGCGCTTCCCGCTCGGCAAATGGCGCTGGCCGCTGTTCTGCGTCGCCGTGCTGATGTGCGCACTGACGACCTTCCTGCCGGCAGTCATCCTCACCGCCTCGAGTTTCGCGCTGCAGAACGGCTCGCTCTTCTCCAACTGGACGACGCATTTCTGGATCGGCGAAGGCGGCACCGACATGGCGCAGGGCCAGGCCGGCATCTTCCGCAACCCCGTACTGATCGAGGCTTTGTGGATGACGCTGAAGCTTGCCGTTACCGTGGCATTCACCACCATGGCGCTTGGCCTGGCGCTGGCCCACACCATCGCCCGCAACAAGGGTTCGGTGCTCGCCACCGTCCTCGGCCAGGTGTCGTTCACCCCGATCCTGATCCCGAGCATCGCCTTTGCCGCCGCCTACATCGCACTGTTCGGCGCACCCATCGGCCCGCTGCCTTCCCTCTACGGCACCTTCCTGCTTCTGGTGCTGGCAGCTTCGGCGCATCTGCTGCCCTACGCCGTGCAGTCGGGCCGCTCGGTGCTTGGCCAGATCTCGGCCGACATCGAAGAGAGTGCCCGGCTGACCGGCGCCGGCTTCTTCCGCCGCATGGGCGCCATCATCATGCCGCTCGCCATCCGCGGCCTGCTAGCGGGTGCGCTGCTTGTGTTCGTCAAGATCGTCCGCGACCTGTCGCTGGTGGTACTGCTGTTCACCTCGACCTCGCCGGTCCTCAGCATGCTCGCCTACCGCTACGCCGCCGAAGGCTTCATGCAGTTCGCCAACGCCATCACCATGGTCATCCTCGTCCTCTGCGTCGTCGCCACGCTTCTGGCGCACCGCCTGCAGAACCGCGTCCAGAAGTGGAAATCCGCATGACCTCGCAACACGGCACATCCGTCCCGGCGATCGCGATCCGCAACGTCACCAAGCGTTTCGGCAACTTCACCGCCGTCGACAATGTCGACATCTCGGTGCCGCAGGGATCGTTCCTGGTGCTGGTCGGCCCGTCCGGCTGCGGCAAGTCGACCTTGCTGCGCATGCTGGCAGGACTGGAAACGCCGAGCGAAGGCGAGTTCGCCTTCATGGGCCGCACCGTTTCCGACGGCACGCGCGGCCTCGTCGCCGATGCGGGCGCCCGCGATGCCGGCCTGGTGTTCCAGAGCTACGCGTTGTGGCCGCACATGACGGTCGCCGGCAACATCGAATGGCCGCTCAAGGTGGCGAAATGGAGCAAGGCCGACCGCACCGCCCGCGTCGACGAAGTGCTCGGCCTTCTCGGCATCTCCGCCCTGAAGGAGCGCTACCCCGCCGAAATCTCCGGCGGCCAGCAGCAACGCGTGGCGATCGCCCGCACCATCGGCCCCAAGCCGAGCATCCTGTTGTTCGACGAGCCGCTGTCCAATCTCGACGCCAAGCTGCGCATCGAGATGCGCAGCGAACTGATGCGCATCCACCGGGCCACCGGGGCAACCTCTGTCTATGTCACCCACGACCAGGTCGAGGCGATGACGATGGCGAGCCATGTCGCCGTGCTGAACAACGGTCGCGTCGAGCAGTTCGGCGCGCCGCTCGACCTGCTGGAAAACCCGCGCACCACTTTCGTCGCCACCTTCCTCGGCACGCCGCCGGCCAATCTGATCGAAGTAACAAGAAGCGGCGACGGACTCGTCTACGATGGGTTACGGCTGGCCGATGCCAGGCGGGCCGAAACGCAAGACGGGGTGCAGCTTCTCTATCCCGCCCACGGCCTGATGGTCGGCGACGTGCCGGGTCGGCCGGCGATCACCGCGCGCTTCGAAGAGGCGGCGCCAATCGCAGGGCGCACCATGGTGACGGCCTTCTGCGGCGGCAAGCGGCTTACCGCCATGGCCGACGGCTACTTCCGCGCCGCGAGCGGCGACACGATACGCCTCAGCTTCCTGGGGGAGCCGAGTGCGGTTTTTGCAATGACTGGTGAAAGGATCGACTGATGAGATTGATAATGGTGCGCCATGGCGAGACCACCTGGAATGCCGAACACAGGCTCCAGGGCCACGACAACGCGCCGCTGTCTCCACGGGGCATCAGGCAGGTCCAGCGTTTCATCGATTTCGCAAAGGCCATGGAGCCCGACCATGTCGTCGTCTCCGATCTTGGCCGCACGCGCCAGACGGCCAGCCTGCTCGGCTATGGCGATGCCCCGCTCGACCCGCGTTTGCGCGAGATCGACATGGGCACCTGGACCGGCCGCGTCAAGCACGAGCTCGAAGCGGAGCGTCCGCACGAATATCTGGCCTGGCGCGCCGGCACCTTCACGCCCGAGCGCGGCGAGCCTTGGGCCGATTTCTGTGCCCGCATCGTCGACGGATTGAGGGACTGCCTGAGGAAATGCAACGGCGACACGCTTGCCATCGTCCATGGCGGCGTCATCCGTGCGGCCTGCCATGCCTTCCTGGGGCTTCCGCCCTCGCGTGTGGTTCCGGTGACGCCGGGTACCGCGACGATCCTGAGCTTCGATGCCGCCGACGCGCCGACCGCGCGGCTCGAAGCATACAACATCGCAGCCGTCACGCCCGATTTCGATGCGCCGGATTGAGGTGTCTTGCTAGACGCCGACGGCTGCATTGCGGCTGAGCGCGTACCGATCGGAAATCAGGGAAGCTCGCGGCGAAAGGAAAATGTCGCGGCTTCCGAGGGTCCCCCAAGAAGCCGCAGTTTCCCCCCTCACAGAGGCACTAATAGCTAGATTATTTAAAACGCTGGCCTGCAATACAGAGCTTGCTCAAAATGCTGTGCCGCCAATTGCAATGTTTCGTCCGACATACGTTATGAGTTGTTAGACGTTTGGTGCACCGAAGCTACCAACACCATTCCAAATTCTGCAGCATCCCCCGTTTGGAGTATGCCGCCCAAAAAATAGGCATTATTCGCAGCTCCGCCGCTGCAGCGACGAGCCGCCGTGATGCCAGCACAGGCAACCGACCTGGCTGCTACTTCGAAGATTCCTCGATATAGGCGATCACATTGGCGATGTCGGCATCGTCCTTGAGACCGGGGAAGGCCATCTTGTTGCCGGGCACCTTTTCCTTCGGCGCCTTCATGTAAGCGGCGATGTTGGTCTCGTCCCAGACGAGACCGCCGGCGCCGGCCTGCTTCATGGCATCGGAGTATTTGGCTTCGAAACTGGCGAGCGTGCCTGCAGTACGGCCAACCACGCCGTGCAGGGAGGGGCCTATCTTGTTCTTGTCGACCGCCAGGTCATGGCAGGCCATGCATTTGCTGAACACCTTCTTGCCGGCGGCTGCATCGCCTGCCGCATGGACCGGATTGTTGGCTAGAACCGAAGCTGCAAGAAGGGCGGATGCGCCCCATGCCGTCAGTCTCATGGCTATCTCCTAAGTCAGGTCGGCGCTCCACGTCGACGCGAGCGATACTATCCCCGGCTGTGGTAACGCGCCATGCTCCATTGCGTTGCAGCTTCTGGAGCCTGCAGGACCGCGAAATCGGAGGCGTGGTGCGGCAGGGGCGACAAGGGCCGCGATGATTGCTATCATCGTCCACGGTGCAGGTCGCGGTTCGCGTGACCAGTCACGCTGGACGGCAGCACCGCAAGCCGCGACCGAACCGGGCCCGATCTCGGAGGAATGGTTAATGGCAAGTTTCCATGTCTACGCAGCAGGAACCGGCAGCAACGTCGAACACCCCGCCATACGCCGGATAGGGGTTTCGGATGTATTTGACGCGCTTCGCCGCGGATTTGAAGACTTTTGGGACAAACCTTCACACTACGTCTTTTTATGTCTGATCTATCCGGTGGTCGGCGTGTTCCTCATTACATGGACCTCCGGCGGCAACGCTCTTCAGCTCATCTACCCGCTGATGACGGGCTTCGCCCTGCTCGGCCCGTTCGCCGCGATCGGCCTCTACGAGATCAGCCGCCGGCGCGAACAGAATCTGGATACCTCCTGGTGGCATGCGCTCGACGTCCGGAATTCGCCCGCCATGCCGGCGATTGCCGTGCTCGGCATCATGCTGATGGCGTTGTTCATTGCCTGGTTGTTCACCGCGCAGGCCTTGTTTTCATGGCTGTACGGCGACAGTGCTCCAGCGACCTTCTCCGGTTTCGCCAGCGACGTGCTGACCACCCAGCGCGGCTGGACGCTGATCATCCTCGGCAACGTCATCGGCTTCGCCTTCGCCCTCGTCGCGTTGAGCACGACGGTCATCGCCTTCCCGGTGCTGCTCGATCGTGACATCGGTGCTTATGCCGCCGTCGAGACCTCGGCGCGCGCGATCATGGCCAACCCGATACCGATGCTGCTCTGGGGCCTGATCGTCGCTGTCGGTCTGGTCATCGGCACGCTGCCGCTGCTCGTCGGACTGGCAGTGGTTCTGCCCGTGCTCGGCCATTCGACCTGGCATCTCTACCGCAAGGTGATTGAAGCCGCGCCGGTACCGGCGCCGGTCAACACCGCAGGCAAGCGGGCCTGACCAACTCATCGCCGGTGGCGCCCAGCCGCCGGCGCATTTTCTCTCTCGAAAAAACTTCGCCCGCCCTGATGAGGGGCGGGCGTTGAAGTATCCGGCCCCTGTCAGGCCGGGTGGCTGAAACGGGCGACTTGCGCGCCCTGCAGCAGGTTGCGGAAATCGCCGCCACTGACATGCACCAGCGTCTTATGATCGCCGCCTTCGAAATAGACGTCGCCCTCCGCGCCGAAGCTTTCGTCGAGAATGACGGGCACGTCATAGGCAGCACCGACCGGGGGCACGGCGCCGATATCGCAGTCGCTGAACAGTTGCCCGACCTCGTCTTCTGAGGCGAGCCCGAGCCGCTTGCCGAGCACGTCCTGCAGGGTATTGAGTTCGACCCGGTGGCTGCTCGGAACCACGGCCAGCGCGTAGCCCATTTCGTGGTGGAGCAACACCGGCTTGGCAAGCCGCCTGCCCGGAATGTGCGCCGCCTGCGCCGTCTGGCTGCTGGTCGAGGTCCGGTGATGGGCAACGGTATCGAAGGGGATACCCTTGCCGGCCATGTAGTCTTGCAATTTCCTTGCGATCGTCATTTTGGGCGTCCTTCTGTTGGGGGTGATCCTCGAAGAACGAGAAAACTCATTCTCCTCCCATCAGTTTTCCTGTCAACGAAGAACGCGCCGGCGACATGGAGCGGCCGGCTGCCGTTACGGCCCGGCGCCGAAGGACAGCACCCGCGTGATTTCGGTGTAGCGCGACTCGACCACCATGATCGCCACGAAAACCAGGATTACCAGCGGCGGCACGATGATTGCATAGGACAGCGCCAGCCGTTCCCAGGCCATGTGCATGAACACGGCAACGATCAGCCCGGCCTTCAGCATCATGAAGATGAGGATCAGCGCCCAGCGCAGATAGCCGTGAACGCCGAAATAATCGACGGCGTAGGAGCAGGCGCTGAGGATGAAAAGCCAGCCCCAGACGACGAGGTAGAGCTTGATCGGGTGTTGCTGCCCCTCGGCATGGGTAGCCGCGTGAGCGGCTGCGGCGTGCTCGTGCAGCCCATGATCCTGCGCTTCGACCTGTGCCATCGCTCACCTCACCAGAGATAGAAGAACGCGAAGATGAACACCCACACCAGATCGACGAAGTGCCAGTAGAGCCCCATGATCTCGACGCTCTCATACTGGCCCCGCCGGCTGGTGAAGAACCCGCGCGCACCGGTTTCGTAGTCGCCGCGCCAGACCTTGCGCGCGACGATCAGCAGGAAGATCACCCCGATCGTCACATGGGTGCCGTGGAAGCCGGTGATCATGAAGAAGGTCGAGCCGAACTGCGCGGCCCCCCACGGGTTCTCCCACGGCCGCACGCCTTCGCTGATCAGCTTGGTCCACTCGAAGGCCTGCATGCCGACGAAGGTCGCGCCGAGGGCTGCGGTCAGCAGCATCAGGATCGCCGTCTTCTTGCGGTCGCGCCGGTAGCCGAAATTGACCGCCATCGCCATCGTGCCGGACGACGAGATCAACACGAAGGTCATGATCGCGATCAGGATCAGCGGGATGTCCTGGCCGAACAAATGCAGGGCAAAGACCTCGCTCGGATTTGGCCACGGCACGACAGTCGACATGCGCGCCGTCATGTAGGACAGGAGAAAACAGCCGAAGATGAAGGTGTCGCTGAGCAGGAAGATCCACATCATGGCCTTCCCCCAGGAGACGCCCTTGAACGCCCGCTGGTCCGACGACCAGTCGGCGACGAAGCCGCGCAGGCCCGGCGGCCGCGGCGCGGTGTGGTCGGCATGTCCCAGTGTGGTTTCGGCCATCCCCGTTCTCCTCAGCTCAGCAATCGGCGGCAGATGTCGATGAAGTCGGCCGCCCAGCCCATCAGCACGGCGAAGAGCACCAGCCAGACGATGAGCAGCACGTGCCAGTACATGGCGCACAGTTCCGTCGAGAGGACGAGATGTGCCGAGCTTTCGCCGCGCCATGCCCTGACATTGGTCCGGCCGAGCGCCACCAGGCCGCCGATGATGTGCAGCCCGTGCATCGCGGTGATCAGGTAGAAGAAGCTGACCGCCGGGTTCTCGGTCGCGAAATAGCCTTGTGCCGCCAGATCGCGCCAGGCCAGCAACTGACCGCCGAGAAAGACCGTCGAAGTCAGCGCACCGGCCAGCAGCGCGAGGCGGAGATTGTCGCGTTGCCCCTTGTGGGCAGCCACCACCGCGCATTGCAGCGCGACGCTCGCCAGCACCAGCATCGCGGTGTTGAGCCACAACAGCTGTGGCACGGGCGCTGCCTGCCAGTCGGCATAGACCATGCGCATGAAATAGGCGCTGATCATCAGCGCAAACAGCGCGCCCACCACCGCGAGAAACACGCCGAGCCCGATCTTCGCCGGATGCATGATCGGCGCTTCAGTCTCGGGAAAGGCGGTGACCGGCCCCACTTCGAGCCACGGCTTGGACATCAGCCGCTGGCGCGACAGCCACCAGCCCGCAATGGCCGTGATCAGCGCGAGGAAGACCAGGATGACGCTCATGCCGGCCCGCCTTGCGTCGCCGGGCGCGGGTCGTTCTGCGGAATGAAGTCTTCAGGCGCACCCGGCACGCTGTAGTCATAGGCCCAGCGGTAGACCACCGGCAGTTCCTTGCCGAAATTGCCATGCGGCGGCGGCGTGCCCGCCGTCTGCCATTCGAGCGACGTCGCCCGCCACGGATTGTCGCCGGCATCCTTGCCGTTGCGCAGGCTCCAGAACAGATTGAACAGGAACACCATCTGGGCGAAGCCGACGGTCAGCGCGGCGATGGTAATGAACTCGTTCAGCGTATGCACCGACGGCGGGATGAACGCCGTGTCCCCGAGTTCGGGATAGCGCCTGGGAACGCCGACCAGCCCGACATAGTGCATCGGGAAGAAGATCAGATAGGCGCCGATGAAGGTGACCCAGAAATGGAACCGGCCCATCGCCTCGTTGAGCATCCGGCCGGTGATCTTGGGATACCAGTGATAGATCGCGCCGAAGACGACCATGATCGGCGCCACGCCCATCACCATGTGGAAATGCGCCACCACGAACATCGTGTCAGACAGCGGCACGTCGACCACCACATTGCCGAGGAACAGGCCGGTCAACCCGCCATTGACGAAGGTGACGATGAAGGCGAGCGCAAACAGCATCGGCAAGGTGAGATGGATGTCGCCACGCCACAGCGTCAGCACCCAATTGTAGACCTTGATGGCGGTCGGCACCGCGATGATCAGCGTCGTCGTGGCGAAGAAGAAGCCGAAATAGGGGTGCATGCCCGACACGTACATGTGGTGCGCCCAGACGACGAAGCTGAGCGCGCCGATGCCGACGATCGCCCAGACCATCATGCGGTAGCCGAAGATGTTCTTGCGCGCATGCGTGCTGATCAGGTCGGAGACGATGCCGAAGGCCGGCAGCGCCACGATGTAGACCTCGGGGTGGCCGAAGAACCAGAACAGGTGCTGGAACATGATCGGGCTGCCGCCATTGTGCGGCGACTGCTCGCCCATCTCGACCATGGCCGGCATGAAGAAGCTCGAACCGATGATGCGGTCGAACAGCATCATGACGCAGGCGACGAACAGTGCCGGGAAGGCCAGCAGCGCCATGACCGTTGCCGTGAAGATGCCCCACACGGTCAGCGGCATCCGCATCAGCGTCATGCCGCGCGTGCGGGCCTGCAGCACGGTCACCACATAGTTGAGGCCGCCCATGGTGAAGCCGATGATGAACAGGATCAGCGACACCAGCATCAGGATGATGCCCCAGTCCTGCCCTCCAGGCGTGCCGGAAGTGATCGCCTGCGGCGGATAGAGCGTCCAGCCGGCCCCCGTCGGTCCGCCCGGCGCAAAGAAGCTCGACACCAGCACCAGCACCGCGACCAGGTAGATCCAGTAGCTCAGCATGTTGACATAGGGGAACACCATGTCGCGCGCGCCGACCATCAGCGGGATCAGGTAGTTGCCGAAGCCGCCGAGGAACAACGCGGTGAGCAGGTAGATCACCATGATCATGCCGTGCATGGTCATGAACTGGTAATAGGCCTCGGGCGTGATGAAGTCGAAGGTGCCGGGAAAGCCGAGCTGCAGCCGCATCAGCCATGACAGCACCAGCGCCACCAGGCCGATGGCCATCGCGGTGCCGGAATACTGGATGGCGATGACCTTGGCGTCCTGCGAGAAGACGTATTTCGTCCACCAGCTGTGCGGATGGTAGAGATCCATCTCGCCCACTTCCGCCGGTGGGATCAGGTCTGCTCCGTGCGGCGTGACATCGACCATGCGTGCACCTGTTGCTCTTGCCTCTGCCTTTCGCGGTGAGGCCGCCATCGAGCGGTCGCGCCGTGTCTCCTTATTCCACTGTCGCCGCAGCCTTCGCCCGGTCGACCAGCGCCCCCACCTTGGCAGGCCCGGTCAGCTGGGCGAATGTCGACTGCTGCTGCAGCCATGTCGTGTAGTCCTGCGCAGTGTCGACCATGACGATGCCGCGCATGAACCCATGTCCCGTGCCGCAGAGTTCGGCACAAAGCACTTCGAACGTTCCCGTCCGCGTCGGGGTCAGCCAGAAATAGGTGACCATGCCCGGCACCATGTCCATCTTGGCGCGGAACTCGGGCACGTAGAAATCATGCAGCACGTCGATCGAGCGCAGCAGCATCTTGACCGGCTTGTCGATCGGCAGGTGCAGGTCGGCTGCTTCGACCACGACATCGTCCTGGCCGTTCGGATCTTCGGGATTGATGCCTAGCGGGTTGTCGGAATTGATCAGTCGGGCGTTCGACGTGCCGAGCTTGCCGTCGGCTCCGGGCAGGCGGAAGCTCCACTGCCATTGCTGGGCGACGACCTCGACCTCGGTCGCATCCTTCGGCACGGTGACGAACTGCTTCCAGACATAAAGGCCGGGTGCCAGCATCGCCGCCACGCCGACCGCCGTTATCAGGGTCAGCCAGGATTCGAGTTTCCTGCTTTCAGGCTCGTAGGCCGCCTTCTGCCCTTCCTTGTGGCGGAAGCGATAAACGCAATAGGCCATGAACAGCACGACCGCCGAGAAGACGGCACCGGTGATCCAGAAAGTGACGACAAGGGTGCTGTCGATGTAGCCCCAGTTGGAGGCTATCGGCGTCCACCACCAAGGGCTCAGCACATGAAACAGCACCGAGCCAATGACAACAAGAACGAGTACGAGCGCTATGGCCATCCTCTGTCCTCCCGGCATCCCGGGGGACGCTGTCCCCGCAGGAAGGCCAGCCACATCATAGCTTGATTTGTCGTCGAAATACTAGGGGAGCAGGGCCGGCCAGGGCCGCGTCATTTTTACAGGCGCCTCGACTGCGTCGGAAACTCTTCCGCGGCGGCGTTATGTTGTTGCCGGCAGGACGAAATACAAAAAGGCGGTGCGGCGGGATTTCCCCACCCGCACCGCCTCTGATTTTCGACCCTGTCAGACTGCTTGCGCGGGATAGCCGGCAGCGTCGAGCGCCTGGGTAACCTTGGCGGCATCGGCCGACGTTTCGACGGAAACGGTCTGCGACTTCAGGTCGATGTCGATACGCGCGGCCGCGTCGACGCTTTGCACGGCCTTGGTCACCATGCCGGCGCAATGGCCGCAGGTCATGTCGGGAACATTCATCTTCAGCATTTCAAGTCCTCATTCGGGTCGGCATGACGCCGTAGCCGCAATCTGGTGTTTCCAGCCACTGTAAGGTCAACAATTTTTCAATCACGGATTTGTTACCACGACTTTTCCCTCGTCGGCAAAGCCCCTTCAATCCGAATTGGGGCGCATAGGTAAACGTTTTCAAAGCGTTAGCGCCTAGATGGAAAACATGTAGGAAAGCGCTTGACCTTACCAACACTGGAAGCCTTAGACCTCGGTTCGAAAATCGATGAAATAGAGGTCCATGACCATGAATGCTCCCTTGAACCCACCAGCGGCCAGCCCCGTCCGGCAAAGCTTCCCGATCGAAGGCATGACCTGCGCTTCCTGCGTGCGTCGCGTCGAAGTCGCCATATCAAAGGTGCCGGGGGTGACCGCGGCTGCCGTCAACCTTGCCACGGAAAGCGCTGACGTTGCCTTCGACCGCACGGCGGATTCCGCTGCCGTTATCGCCGCCATCAACAGTGCCGGCTATGCGGTTCCGGTCGAAAAGTCGGAGGTCGAGATCGAGGGCATGACCTGCGCCTCCTGCGTCCGTCGCGTAGAGCTGGCAATCGCCGCCGTACCGGGCGTGCTCAAGGCATCCGTCAATCTCGCCACCGAGCGCGCCACCGTTGAGACTTTCGCCGGTGCAGCCCCCCGTTCGGCGATCGACGCCGCCATCCGCAAGGCCGGCTACGAGCCGCGCCGCAGCGACAAGACCGGCGTCGAGGGCGACAGCCGCGAGGACGCCCGCAACCGGGAATTCTCTCATCTCAAGCGCGACTTCGCCATCGCTGCCGTGCTGACGCTGCCGATCTTCGTGCTCGAGATGGGCTCGCACCTGTTTCCGCCGATGCACCACTGGCTGCTGACGAATATCAGCCAGCAGAGCCTCTACATCGCATTTTTCGTGCTGGCGACCATCGTCCAGTTCGGCCCCGGCCTGCGCTTCTACAAGAAGGGCGTGCCGGCCTTGGTGCGGCTCGCGCCCGACATGAACTCGCTGGTCGTGCTCGGCTCGACCGCCGCCTGGGCCTATTCGGTGGTCGCCACCTTTGCGCCCGGCGCGCTGCCTGCTGGCACGGTCAATGTCTATTTCGAGGCCTCGGCGGTCATCATCACGCTAATCCTGCTTGGCCGCGTGCTCGAGGCCAAGGCCAAGGGCCGCACCAGCGAAGCGATCAAGCGGCTGATGGGCCTGCAGGCCAAGTCGGCGCGCGTCCAGCGCAACGGCGAGTTCGTCGACGTCGCCCTGGAAGAAGTCGCCGCCGGCGACGTCATCCAGGTGCGCCCGGGCGACAAGGTGCCGGTCGACGGCACGGTGCTTTCGGGCTCGTCCTTTGTCGATGAATCCATGATCTCCGGCGAACCTATCCCGGTCAGCAAGGGCGAAGGCGCCGAGGTCGTCGGTGGCACCATCAACAAGACCGGCAGCTTCACCTACCGGGCCACCAAGGTCGGCGCCGACACGCTGCTGGCCCAGATCATCCGCATGGTCGAAACGGCTCAGGGCTCCAAGCTGCCCATCCAGGCGCTGGTCGACAAGGTCACGTCCTGGTTCGTACCTGCCGTCATGGTCACCGCAGCACTGACCTTTGCCGTCTGGCTGTTCTTCGGTCCGGAGCCGGCCGTCAGCTTCGCGCTGGTCAATGCGGTCGCCGTGCTGATCATTGCTTGCCCGTGTGCCATGGGTCTCGCCACGCCGACCTCGATCATGGTCGGCACCGGACGCGCGGCAGAACTCGGCGTGCTGTTCCGCAACGGCGAGGCGCTGCAGTCGCTGAAGTCGACGCAGGTCGTCGCACTGGACAAGACCGGCACGCTGACGGCGGGCAAGCCCGTGATGACCGACCTCGAAGTTGCCAATGGCTTTGACCGTGCGAAGGTTCTGGCCCTGGTGGCCTCAGTCGAGGCCCAGTCCGAGCACCCGGTGGCTTCCGCCATCGTTGCTGCCGCCAAGGACGAAGGCCTTGTGCTGGGTGAGGCAGGTGCGTTCGAGGCCGTGCCCGGGTACGGCGTCAGCGCCAGCGTCGGAAAGCATCGCATCGCAGTCGGCGCCGACCGCTACATGGCCAAGCTCGGCATCAGCGTGCAGGAGTTCGCCGAGACCGCGATCAGCATGGGCTACAAGGCCAAGACCCCGCTCTATGCGGCTGTCGACGGCAAGCTCGCAGCTGTGATCGCCGTCTCCGACCCGATCAAGCCGACGACGCCGCAGGCCATCCGCGCTCTGCACGACCTGGGCCTGAAGGTCGCGATGATCACCGGCGACAACCGCCGCACGGCGGAAGCCATCGCCGCCCAGCTCGGCATCGACGAGGTCGTCGCCGAAGTGCTGCCCGACGGCAAGGTCGACGCCATCAAGCGCCTCAGGGCCGGCGGCCGTGCGGTGACCTTCGTCGGCGACGGCATCAATGACGCGCCCGCTTTGGCCGAGGCCGAGGTCGGCATCGCCATCGGCACCGGCACCGACGTCGCCATCGAAAGTGCGGACGTGGTGCTGATGTCCGGCGACCTGCTGGGCGTGACCAACGCGATCGCGCTTTCCAAGGCGACGATCAGCAACATCAGGCAGAACCTGTTCTGGGCCTTCGCCTACAACGCCGCCCTCATCCCGGTCGCGGCGGGCGTGCTCTACCCGATCAGCGGCACGCTGCTGTCGCCGATGCTGGCGGCAGGCGCGATGGCGATGTCGAGCGTCTTCGTGCTCGGCAATGCGATGCGGCTGAAGCGCTTCAAGGCTCCGGCCCGCGCGACGGCCACATCGGGCGCCCCGTCGCTGGTTCCCGCCGAGTAGCCAAACCTTGCGGCCTGCTTTCCCAGCAGGCCGCTCCTCCCCTCATCACCACGTCTGCTCATGCGAGGCCGCCATGCCCAACGCTCCCTGGATCGAGATCTTCACCACGCCCACCTGCCCCGACTGCCTGGCGCTGAAGCGCTGGCTGAATGCCCAGAAGCTCCCCTTCGTCGAGCGCGACCTGCGCGACCCCGCCATCGCCGACGAGGCCAAGCGCCGCACCGGCGTGCGCGTCGCTCCGATCACCATCATCGACGACAAGCACGTCTTCTTCGGCACTTTCCCAACCCAGCGCGCCGAGATCGAAGCGCTGCTGGACCTGACCCGAGCGGCATGACCATGACCTACCTGACCCTGCCCCAGCCCGGCCGACGTATCCCCGTTGGCGAAGCCCAGACGATCCTTCTGGCGGCACTCGAGGCCGGCGTTCCCTATCCGCATGGCTGCCGCTCCGGCCGCTGCGGCGCCTGTAAGTCGCGCCTGATCACCGGCGATGTCGAACTCGGCAAGCATTCGCCTTTCGCCCTTACGGAGGAGGATCGGGCCAATGGCCTGATTCTCGCCTGCCGGTCGGTGCCGACAGCTGACGTCACCGTCGAATGGCTGGACGAAGCCTTTGTCGCAAGGCCCGCCGTGACCCAGGACGCCGAAGTCGTCGCCATCGAGCGCATGACCCATGACATCCTTGCTCTCAACCTGCGGCTTTCCGATCGCGCGGCCTTCCGCTTCGCCGCCGGGCAATATCTGACACTCATCGTTCCCGGCGCGCCGCCCAGGCAATATTCAATGGCCAATCGCGCCAGCGAAGAGCTCATCGAACTGCACATCAGGGCTGTGCCAGGCGGCCGCACCAGCGGGCTGATCCATGCGTCACTCACAGCGGGCGACAAGGTGCGGATCGAGGGTCCGGCCGGCTCCGCCTACCTGCGCGAAGCCCACGCCGGCCCGATCGTAGCGCTTGCCGGCGGCAGCGGCCTCGCGCCGATCAAGTCGATCGTCGAGACGGCGCTGCATGGCGGCTTCGACGCGCCTATCCATCTCTATTTCGGCGCCCGCGCCGAGCGTGACCTCTATTTGATCGCGTATTTCCGGGCGCTGGCGCAGAGGTTCCCCAACCTGAATTTTGTACCGGTGCTTTCGCAGGATGCCTCGGATGGTCGCCGCAGCGGCTACGTTTCAGACGCGCTCGCGCAAGATCACCGCGACCTTGCCGGCGCCAAGGCCTATGTCGCCGGCCCTCCGGCCATGGTCGACTCAGCCATGGCCGTTCTAGGCGCAAGCGGGGTTTTGGCAGCCGACATTCACGCCGACGTCTTCTTCACGCCTGAGGAAAGCGACAACAACGCCGCTTGACCAAGGCGAGTCCAGTACCCATTGATAGGACATGCATTCAATGCGGCACATGACGAACCACCCCGGGCGCGCTGGCCAGCGCGGGCAGGCTGGCGCGCGTGCTGTCGTGATGGCGTACGGCAGGCCCAGGGCATCGAGCGCCCTGCGCCTGATGCTGCCGCTGCTGCTCCTCTTCTTCCTCGCACTCGGTCAGGCAGCCTCTGCCCACCCGGCCAGCAGCCAGCACCAGCCGCATGCCACCCAAACGATGTCGCATCACGCCAAGGCAGCCGACGGCGCCTGTTGCGGCGACAATTCGCAGGACGTCGATGGCAATGCCTGCCTTGCCCAATGTGTGGCATCGTGCAGCTATTGCGCGCCGCTGCCCCTGCCCACAGTCTTCCCCGACCTGGCAACCATCTCGCCGCCTCCCGCGACGACCGAACCCCTTTACGGGGCAATAGCCTCGCCTCACCCCCGGCCACCATCCGTCGCCTGAACTGACAGGCGCTGCAACGCGCCAGATCCGGCTCGCCCAAGAGCCGGAACTCTTTCAGTTTTTGGAGACTTTAGAAAATGAAAACCCTTTCACGCCGCAGGTTTCTGACGGCATCCGCCGCCACGCTTTCAGTTGCTGCGGTTCCCTCTCTCCTGCTTCCCGCCCGCCCGGCACGCGCCGACGGGCACAAGGTCATCGCGGCAGGCAAGCGCGTCATCGAGGTCAAGGGAAAGGCGGCCAACGTCTTCGGCCTCACCCAGGCCGATGGCAGCTCGGGCCTTGTCATGAATGCCGGCGAGAACTTCCGCGTCACGTTGAAGAACCTCATCGGTGAACCGACCGTCATCCACTGGCACGGTCTTACCCCGCCCTGGCAGCAGGACGGCGTCGCAGGCATCTCGCAGGAGCCTATCCCCGACGGCGGCAGTCACGACTACGACTTCCCCGTGGCCCGCGCCGGCACCTTCTGGATGCACTCGCATTTTGGGTTGCAGGAGCAGTTGATGCTTGCTGCTCCGCTGATCGTGCGCGATCCGGCCGAGGCAGGCCAGGACATGCAGGAGGTCGTGGTGCTGTTCCACGACTTCACCTTCCGCGATCCCCGGGAGATCCTGGCCGAACTACAGGCCGGTGGCCACGACATGGGCGCTATGGCGCCTGCACCCGCCCCGGCAACAGGCGGCCATGAAGGCCACAACATGCCGGGCATGGCGATGGATGGCGGACAAATGAGCGGCATGGACCATGGCTCGATGAACATGGGCGGCATGCAGATGGGCGGCCAGATGGATGGCATGTCTCACCTACAGGACGTGCAGTATGATGCCCTGCTCGCCAACGACCGTACCCTCGACGACCCCGAAGTGTTCCCCGTCGAGCCGGGCGGGCGCGTGCAGCTGCGCCTCATCAACGGTGCGGCCAGCACCAACATGTGGCTCGACCTCGGCAAGCTCACGGGCAGGCTGATCGCCGTCGACGGCATGCCGGTGGAACCGGTCGAAGGCTCGCGCTTCGAGTTCGCGGTGGCGCAGCGCCTCGACATCGTACTCGAGCTGCCGAAGGAAGCTTCGGCCTGGCCCGTTTTCGCCGTGCAGGAAGGTGGGCGCATGCGCACCGGCGTGGTGCTCGCCGCCAAGGGCGCGTCGGTTGGCAAGCTGACCGACATGGCGGACGAGGACTTCCCTGCCGTTGGCATAGAGCTCGAACAGAGGCTGCGGGCGGCAAAGCCACTAGCCGAAAAGGCGGCCACGCGCCAGCACACCATGATGCTGGGCGAAGGACCCAACTATGTCTGGACGCTCGACGGCGCCATGCATGGCCAGGACAAGCCGTTGGCGGTGAAGAGCGGCGACCGCTTCGAGCTGACCTTCATGAACCACACCACCATGTCGCACCCGATGCACCTGCACGGCCATCTCTTCCAGGTGGTCGCGGTCAACGGAAAACGCTTTGCCGGTGCGATGCGCGACACGGTTTTGGTGCCGGCCAACATGGGCATGGTGACCATCGCCTTTGACGCCGACAACGCCGGCACGTGGGCGCTGCACTGCCACCATCTCTACCACATGGCCGGTGGCATGATGACCTCGATGGCCTACGACGATTGATTTGAACAGCAGGCCGGCGCTACCCGCGCCGGCCTGCATCACGTTTTCGCCAGCCCCTTGAACTTCCAGTTACTGGAAGCCTTATATCATTCGAAGATCGCTCAAGGAGTGAAAGATGAACATTGGTACTGCTTCGGAAAAGTCGGGCCTGCCGGCCAAGACCATCCGCTACTACGAGGACATCGGCCTGCTGCGTCCCGATCGCGCCGGCAATGGCTATCGCGACTATTCGATGTCGGACGTGCACCGCCTGCGCTTCCTGCAGCGCTCGCGCAGCCTCGGCTTTTCGGTCGAGGAATGCCGACAGCTGCTGTCGCTCTATGGCGACAAGGAGCGCGAGAGCGCCGACGTCAAGGCCATCGCCGAGATCAAGCTGGTCGAGATCGACCGCAAGCTCGCCGAACTGACCGAGTTGCGCAACACGCTGCGCCACCTCGTCCACAACTGCCACGGCGATGACCGGCCCGATTGCCCGATCATCGACGGCCTTTCCGGCAGGGCGACCCAGTAAGCTGCCGGGCAGGACCGCAGCATGACCGGCCTCGCCGCCTATGGCGGCCTCTTCGTCGCGGCCTTCGCGGCCGCGACGCTGTTGCCGGCGCAGTCCGAGGCCGTGCTCGCCGGGCTGATCCTCAATGGCGGCCATTCGCTTGCCTTGCTGATTGCCGTCGCAACCATCGGCAATGTGCTGGGATCGCTGGTCAACTGGGTGCTCGGCCGACAGGTCGAGCGCTTCAAGGACCGCCGCTGGTTTCCGGCCAGCCCGGCAGCGCTTGCGCGCGCCGAAAGCTGGTATCGCCGCTACGGCCGCTGGTCGCTGCTGCTCTCCTGGGTGCCGATCATCGGCGACCCGCTGACGCTGATCGCCGGCACGCTGAAGGAGCCGCTGTGGAGCTTTCTTTCTCTCGTCAGCATCGCCAAGCTGACGCGCTACGTCGCCATCGCGGCGGCAGCGCAGAGCTTCGTTTAGGCACTTCGCCGCTTGGCCGAAACAACTTGGACCGGATCAGCAGTGGCCTTGCCGTGCCCTTAACACTGAAACGGTTTGGATAGCCCAATCAAGCCCGAGATCCCTACCCCCTGATCAGCACCGGTCCGCGCGCGGCAAAGCCGATGCCAACCTCCTGCCCAGGCACGAACGGCGCATCGACATCGGACGACACGGCGAACACCTCGCCGAACTCTGTGCCGACCATGAACTCCAGGTCGGAGCCGACATAGGTCACCTTGTCCAGCCGGCCGGGGATCGTGCGCGGGCTGCCTGCCGGCTTGATCTCGATGCGGCTCGGCCGCACGGCGAGCTTGGCAGGCCCCGGCGCCATGCCGCGCGCGTCAAGCTTGGTCTCCAACCCACCCAACCGCACGCTCGCCATGCCGTCCGCCACCGCTGAAATCTCGCAGTCGAAGATGTTGGCCTCGCCGATGAAGTCGGCGACGAAGGCATCCGCCGGCGCGTCGTAGAGTTCGCGCGGCGTGCCGTCCTGGGCGATGACGGCATCGTTCATGACGATGATGCGATCGGAGACGGCCAGCGCCTCCTCCTGGTCGTGGGTGACATAGACCACCGTCAGCCCGAGCTTGGTCTGGATGTCGCGGATCTCCTCGCGCACCCGGCGCCTCAGCTTGGCGTCGAGATTGGACAGCGGCTCGTCGAACAAGAGCACCTGCGGCTCGAGCACCAGCGCGCGCGCCACGGCCACGCGCTGCTGCTGGCCGCCGGACAGCTCGCTCGGCAAGCGGCTGCCGTAGCCGGAAAGCCCCACCAGTTCCAACCCGGCTCGGGCCCGGTCGCCGATCTCCTTCTTGGCGAAGCCGGAGAACTTCAGCCCGTATTCGACGTTCTCGTTGACCGTCATATGCGGAAACAGCGCATAGGACTGAAACACCATCGACACGTCGCGGTCCGTCGCCGGCAAATGGGTGACGTCAGCCCCGCCGATCAGGATCTGCCCCCGCGTCGCTATCTCCAGCCCGGCAATCATGCGCAGCGTCGTCGTCTTGCCGCAGCCGGAGGGGCCGAGCAAAGTGACCAGCTTGCCGGCCTCGACGAACAACGACACGTTGTTGACCGCCGGCACCGGGCTTTTGCCGTAGACCTTGGTGACCTCGCGGAACTCCACCGAAGCGGCGTTGCTCTTGATCTCAGCCATCAGCCGCCTCCAGAAAATGCCGGTTGGTTGCGCGCCGGCAGGCTGACGTTGGAGCGCCAGCCGCCGGACTGCGGATCCCCATGCTGCCCGCGCCGGCCGATGTTGCGCCGGCCCACTAGAAGCTGCATCAGCCCGACCACCACCAGCATGACGCCGATCAGCACGGCCGAGTAAGCAATGGCAATGCCGTATTCGTTGTTTTCGACGCGGCCGACGATGTAGCTTGTCGACATGTCGTAGCGGGCGCTGACCAGGAAGATGATGGCGCTGATTGCCGTCATCGCACGCACGAAGGAATAGACCAGTGCGGCAACGATCGCGGGCCTGAGCAAGGGCAGCACCACCTTGCGGAAGGTCTGCCATGAATTGGCACCCAGGGTCAGCGACGACTCGTCGAGGCTCTTGTCGATCTGCGACATCGACGCCACGCCCGCCCGCACGCCCACCGGCATGTTGCGGAAGATGAAGGACAGAACGAGGATGATGCCGGTGCCGGTCAGTTCGATCGGCGGCACGTTGAAGGCGATCACGTAGCTGACACCGATCACCGTGCCCGGAATGGCGAAGGACAGCATGGTGCCGAACTCGAAGGCGTTCTTGCCGGCAAAGTTCTGCCGCACCAGGAGATAGGCGGTGAGCAGGCCGATGGCCGCCGTCAGCGGCGACGAGATCAGCGCGATCTGCAGCGTCGTCCAGAACGAGCTCCAGGCCGAGCCCTTCCAGTGGATGCCGAACTCGTTCCAGCCCACCGCGAAGGCCTTCACATAATGGGCGAAGGTCAGGCTGTGATCGACGCCCCAGAGCTTGACGAAGCTGCCATAGAAGATCGTCGCATAGATGAAGATGGTGAACGCGACCCAGAAGCCGGCAGCGCCGTAGACGGCGCGCTTCAGGCCGGTGGGCAGCTCCGGGTGGACGCCGGCGTCGCCCTTGCCCGACATCGTCGTGTAGGACTTCTTGCCGAGCCAGAAACGTTGGGCATAAAAGGCGAGCAGCGTGAAGGCGAGCAGCACCAGCGCCAGGATCGCCGCCTGCGCCTCGTCGTTCTGCGCGCCGACGATGGCAAAGAAGATCTCCGTCGACAGCACGTCGAAATTGCCGCCCAGCACCAGCGGGTTGCCGAAATCGGCCATGCTCTCGATGAAGCCGAGCAGGAAGGCGTTGGCGAGGCCCGGCCGCATCAACGGCAGCGACACCGTCCAGAAGGTCTGCCAGCGGTTGGCGCGCAGCGTCTGCGCCGCCTCCTCCATCGACGGGCTGACGCCCTCGACCACCCCGATCAGCACCAAAAAGGCGATCGGCGTGAAGGCCAGAAGCTGGGCGATCAGCAGTCCGGGTAGGCCGTAGATCCAGCGCGTCGGCTGGATGCCGAACAGCTCCGAGAACGTCTGCGTCACCGCGCCCGACAGGCCGAACAGCAGGATGATGGCGAGGCCGATGACGAAAGGCGGCGTGATGATCGGCAGCACCGTCAGCGCCCTGAGCAGCTTGCCATAGCGGAAGCCCGTGCGCGTCACCATCAGTGCGAAGACGAGGCCCAGCACGGTCGTCAGCACGCCCACGAGCACGGCGAGGAACAGCGAATTCCAGGCGACTCCGCAACGGCTGCCGCCGGCAAGGCAGTCGAGGCTCCACAGCCGCGCGCTGAACAGCTTGCCGAGGAAGGTCGTCAACGAATAGGTGCCGTCCTCCGTAATCAGAGCATTTGCCAGCATCTGCAGGATCGGCATGAAGATGAACAGGCCGACCGACGCCACCACGAAGGCGATGGTCGAGACCACGAAGACGTCCCCGCCGACCGCGCCGCGCGCCGCGAGCCCGAGAGAGAACAGGAACAGGAAGGCCAGCCCCACCAGCAGCGCGCCGTAGCCCATGCCGAACTGGCGGTCGTCGAGATCGCCGAACAGGCTGTGCAGCCAGCCGAACTGCCAGCCGCGCAGGCCGATGGCAAAGCCCTGGAACAGCAGCCAGGCAAAGCCCGCCGCGCCTATCGCGACGAGCAGCCTGCCGAACAGCGGATCGGATTTCCTGCGGCCCCACAAAAGCAGCGGCGTAGCCAGCAGCAGGCCGAGCGGTGCCAGCCACAGCTTCTCCCCCTTGAGATTGAGGATCAGCGCGGGCGCAAACTCACTGTCGAGGGGATAGCCCTCGAACAGCCAAGACAAGCCGAAGAACCCGTCTTCGACGCCGTACCAGGGGAGCACGGCAAAGCCGAGCATTCCGACCGCCACCCAAAGGATGACGGTCGGGTGCAGGCCGCCGCTAAAGTCGCGGGAGCGCATCTATTATTGCGGCAGCGTCGAGACTTCCGTGTCCCACTTTGAAAGCAGCCGCTTGCGTTCTTCGCTCGAGCCGTACTTCTTGAAGTCGTAGTCGATCAGCTTGATCGTCGACAGGTCGGGCGTCAGCTCGGACACGGCAGCCGTCTTGTTCGAAGGCAGCTGGAACGACTTCACGTCCTTGGCCTTGCCTTGCATCTCGGCTGACAGCGCCCAGTCGTAGAACTTCTTGGCCGCCTCGGCATTGCGGGCGCCCTTGATCAGCGACATCGAGCCGATCTCGTAGCCGGTGCCCTCGCAGGGTGCCACCGTGACGATCGGGAAGCCGGCCGCCGTCTGGGCCACGGCATCGTGCATGAACACGATGCCGACTGTGGTTTCGCCGAGGCCCGCAGCCTTGATCGGCGCCGAGCCTGACTTGGTGTACTGGTTGATGTTGGCGTGCAGGGCCTTCATGTAGTCGAAGCCCTTGTCCTCGCCCATCAGCTGCACCATCGTCGCCAGCGTCGTATAGGCGGTGCCCGACGAGTTCGGGTTGGCGATCTGGATCTGGCCCTTGAATTCGGCCTTGGTCAGATCCGCCCAGCACTTCGGCTCGGGCAGGCCGTTCTTGGCCAGAAGATCCTTGTTGTAGCCGAAGCCAAGCGCACCCGAATAGACACCGATGGTCTTGTTGCCGGCGGCCTCGGCCTGCTTGATCGCCCAGTCGTGCAGTTCGCCGCGCATCGGCGAGATATATTCTTCGGTCAGGTTTTCCTCGGCGGCCTGCAGATGCGGATCGCCGGTGCCGCCCCACCACACATCGCCCTTCGGGTTGCTCGCTTCGGCACGCACCTGGGCATAGGTCTCGCCCGAACTCTTGCGCGTCATGTCGACGGTGATGCCGGTCTTCTCCTCGAAGCCGGTCTTGATCTGCTGGCACCAGGCCTCGTCAGCGCTGCAATAAAGCGTCAGGCTTTCAGCCTGCGCCGACGCGCCGCCGGCCATCATCAATGCGGCCAGCGCGGCCGAACGCAAAAGGGCAGTCTTCATATTGCAGTTCCCTCCATCTTTTTCGCCGTCTAACGATCTGATGTCGTTTTGGCCTGTTGCAGAGTGAGTGGTTTTTACGCATTTTGCAATCGTGTTCATTGCACTATCTTAAGCGTCATGAACCCAAACGGGCCGAGGTGTTACAAACAAAGCCGACAGCGCTTCGGCACATGCAAAGGAACAAGCGGGCAAAAATGCCGAAGGACAAGAAGACCATCCGCAAGGCGAACAAGGGCGAGATCATCGCCCAGGTCGCTGCCATCCCGTTCCGTGTGAACGAGGCCGGCGAGCTTGAGGTTATGCTTGTCACCTCGCGCGGCACGCGCCGTTTCATCGTCCCCAAGGGCTGGCCGATGAAGGGCAAGAGCGGCCGCCAGGCCGCGCTCATCGAGGCTCGCGAGGAAGCCGGCGTGCGCGGCAAGGCACTGAAAAGGCCGGCCGGCAGCTATTGTTACTGGAAGCGGCTGTCGACCAGCTTCGTCCATGTCGAGGTCACCGCCTATCTCATCGACGTCTCCGAGGAACTCGACGCGTGGCAGGAAGCCGGGGTACGTCAGCGCGCCTGGCTGACGCCGTCGGATGCGGCTGTGCTGATCGACGAGCCCGAGCTTTCGACCCTGATCCGCGGCCTCACCGTCGCCGATCTGGTCCAGCCCGAGGCAGAGCTGGCCTGAGCGGCCGCTCGAATCCCGATGCAGCATTTGCGGCTGCAAGATTCCAGTTGCAGCATTGCAGGCGGTCAAATCCGATTGTATCAGGGTGCAGCCATTGCACATTTGTGCAAAGCCAAAAATTGGTTTGACGACCGACCCAAACTGGAGCCGTCGATGTCCGAACTGAAGCCGGGCAGGTCATTCGTAAGCGCCCAGCAGGTCGCCGAACTCGCCGGCGTTTCCCGCTCGGCCGTCTCCCGCACCTTCACCGATGGCGCCAGCGTTTCCGAAACCACCCGCAAGAAGGTGCTCGAGGCTGCCGAGACACTCGGCTATCACGTCAATCACCTCGCCCGCAGCCTGATCCACGAGGACAGCGGCATCGTCTGCCTCATCGGCGCCGACATCAACACGCCCTATCATTCACGCCTGCTCGACGCGATCACGCGGCGCCTGCAGGCCATCAACCGCGTCGCCATGGTCATCAACACCTCTGGCGACAGCGACAGCGTCGATGCGGCGCTGCGCCAGACGCTGAACTACCGCGCCAACGCCACAGTGGTTCTGTCGGGCACGCCGCCGGCATCGCTCATCAACACCTGCATCAACAGCGGCCAGCACGTCATCCTGATCAACCGCGACGACCATCTCGACGGCCCCGAAAACATCACCGTCGACAATGCGGCCGCGGCCCGTGAAGCCTTCCATATGCTGCATCGCGCCGGCTGCCGCCGCATCGCCGTGGTGTCGTCGCAAGCCGGCACGCCGAGCCTGGTTGCCCGCGAGCGCGCCTTCGAGGCTGCGGCCGGCGAGGCCGGCCTATCGGTCACCATCACCCGCGCCGGGCCCACCGGCTATGGCGCAGGCTTCGAGGCGGGACGCCTGCTGCTCAGCGGCTCGGACCGGCCCGATGCCGCCTTCTGCGTCACCGATCTGCTTGCCTGCGGTTTCATGGATGCTGCGCGCGTCGAATTCGGCATGAACGTGCCGGCCGAACTGTGCGTCGTCGGCTTCGACGACATCGAGCAGGCGGGCTGGGCGTCATACCAACTGACCACCTTCCGCCAGCCGATCGACCAGGTGGCCGACCACATCACCAAGCTGCTCGACAGCGATGACCCCGAACCTGCGCAAGGCGGCCGCGTGTGCTTTCACGCCGACCCGGTCTGGCGCAAAACCGTCCGGCCCAAGTGATTCTTTGAGGTCACTTCGCCGGTCGCAAGGTCGACCGAGAAGTCGCGTGACGGCGCGCTGGCCAGCCAGTCCATCATCATCTGCATGAACGATGCCAGCCGGTCCTGCAGGCAGCCCTCCGGCCACGCGCCGGCGGCGAACCGTCCAGCCAGATGGCGATAGGCGGCGATGCGCGCCGGATCGATGAAATCGAGCGCCACCTCGCGTCCCTTGCGCAGCCTGTACCAGTCGACCACCATTTCGAAAAGCGGCAGCCCTTGCCAGTCCGGCGCGTCCGGTTCGCCGGCAGAGGCCAGGAAGGTAAAGGCGTCGCCCGACGTCAGCGGCACCGTAGTGCCGGCCAGCCGATCGAGATCGCCTAGGTTCAGTTGCGGCACCAGCGCCGCAAGATCCCGCGGCCATTCCTTGGGCAGGTAGCGGTGCCTGACCATCTCCGCGAGATGGCGGCTCAGGAAATCAGCGTGGTTTTCCGCTTCCGTCACCGCTGCCGACGTCCCCTCCCGCGCCGCCTCGATGCGGTAGTATGGAAATGCCGCGTCGTGTCCCGGCACATCGGCGATGATGACCGTCTCGATGTCTAGGCGCTCGCCACCAACGTCCACGATCTTGTAAGCGGGCGGAAAACCCACCATCGACGGCACGGCGATGTTGACCAGCCAGTCGTCGCCGTCGCGGAAGACGGCGGTGTCGTTGATGTGCAGGTGGCCGCTAAAATGCACGTTGATGCCAGTCGCCGCTGCAATCTTCGACGCCTCGGGCAGCGGCGTACGGCGCAGGAAGCTGGTGTCGTTGAGCAGCTTCGCCTCGTCTGCCGAGGTACCGTTGAGCGGGTCGATGATCGGATAATGCGAGAATGCGATCAGCCGCTTGCCGGCTGCGTTGGCGCGTGCGGCAACGTCCTTCATCCAGTCGAGCACGAAACCCTTGTTGCGCGGCATCGAGTTCCAGCCGGCATCGGTGCTGTCGTGGTAGCTCTTCTCCAGCCTCGGATCGAGGTCGCCATCCTTCGGCTCGAACACATTGGCATCGATGGACAGCAGCCACAGGCCTTCTAGCGGCTCGACCAGGAACGAGGCATCGACCATGCGCCTCACAGTCCGGCCATCGGCCGAAACGATCTCGAAAGCCCGCGCCTCCAGCCTGTCGTCGGTTCCGAACGGGCACTCCCAGTGCAGGTCGCCTTCGCTGCGAAAGAAACCATAGGCGCCCATCGCCGGGATCGCGGCGCCGTAGCCACCGCAATACATCTCGTCCGAGGCGATGCGCTCGACGGAGTCGCCCTGATCCATGGCGGGATCGCTGGTCACCAGCGTGTGCGAGCCGTCTGCGTTGAGGAACCGCTTACTCTGGTGCCGGCCATGGCTGGCATAGAGGTCGTGATTGCCTGCAGTCGCCACGAAGCGCAGGCGGAGCCGCCGGGAATAGTCGGCCAGCAGCGCCGTCGCCGCGACCATGGTCGACTGCTGGCCGTCGTCGGTCAGATCGCCAGCGACGACCACGAGCGAAATGCCGCGCCGCACGATGTCATCGAGCAGCGCCTTGGTGGCATGGAAGCTTTCGTTGAAGACACGCGTCGAGGCGTTGGTGTCGGCCAGGGTGCGCACCGCCACCTTGTCTCCGCGCTCCACGCCCTGGCGATAGTCGATGTCGTGGAAATGCGGGTCGGCGATGACGGCAATCTTCATTTCATTCTCTCTGCGAACGGCCTCGCCGTCAGTCCTGGGCGACCAAGGCCGGCGCCGGCAATCCCTTGTCGATCATCGCGATCCACTGCGCCGCCTTGCGAGCGGCCTCGACCAGCATCGGCTTGGGCGCCTCGTGCCATTCGTCGCGGCGCAGCTCGCGCTGGGTGCGCACATGGTCGAGCGCATCGTCGAGCGTCGGGAACTTCTCGGGCATCTCGACATGCAGGAAGAGTGCGACCAGCGACACCGAGCGGCTGCGGCCGCCACGGCAATTGACCAGCACATTGCCCTTCTCGCGCCGGCGATAGGTCGCCTTCTCCGGCAGCACCTGGCTGAGGGCCCCGCGCAGCAGATAGAAGCCGGACAGCATCATGGTCTCGGGGTTGCCGTGCCCGTCGATCAGGCCGAGCTTGTAGTAGCGCACCGCGCCGACACCGTAGATGGCGTCCGCCGCCTCGCCTTCCCCGAAAGGCTCGGTCGCATAGTTGAAGTCGAGATTGACGGCGCAGTTCACCACGGTCGTGATGTTCTTTTGCCGGAGCAATTCGAGATCGCCTGCGCCATCCATGCCGCCGACATAGATGTCGACGCCGTAGCCGGCGACGTCGCGCTCGATCAGGCTGAGTGCCGGCCGCTCATGGCGCGGGCTGGTCATGTCCATGGCTGTTCAGCCTTCCGTTTGTCGTTGTCCGGCGGCCGTCAGCGCGCGCCTTCGAGGCTGATGCCCGTTGCTTCGCTGATGCCTTGTGCCACGCCCGGTGCCGCTGCCAGCACCGCCCCGCCCTTGGTCAGGCCGTCGAGCGAAAGAAACGGTGCGACCACGCCACCGGCTTCCTTGACCAGCAGAAGTCCGGCCAGGCAATCCCAGGCATGCATGTGCAATTCGGCATAGGCGTCGGAGCGGCCGTCGGCGACATAGGCGAGGCCGAGCGCGCCGGAGGCGCCGCGCCGCACATTGGCGCCGCGCTCCAGGATGTTGGACAACACTTCGAGGTAGCGCTTGTTGGTCTTGCGGTTCGACCAGCCGAACTCGACGCAGGCGGCGTCGAAATCGCTGGTCTTGGATACCGAGATCGGCTTGCCGTCGCGAGTCGCGCCCTCGCCCCGCCTGGCGAAGTAGAGCTCGTCGAGCGCCGGATTGTAGATCGCGCCGATCTCGATCTCGCCATTGCGCACGAAGGCGATGGAGATGCAGAAATGCGGGATGTCGCGAGCAAAATTTGCCGTGCCGTCGATCGGATCCACGACCCACACGTCGGACTTGATCGCGCCACCGGTTTCCTCGCCAAGGAAGCCGTCTTCGGGAAACGCCTCTGCGATGCGCGCCTTGAGGTGGCGCTCCACCGCCGCATCGGTCTCGGTCAGGAAATCCTGCGGCCCCTTCATGCCGAAACCCGGCGTCCTGTTCCTGAAGCCGTCGAGCGCCACTGCGCCTGCGGACCTTGCAATCTCGCGGCAGAAGGCGGCACGCCGGTCCAGCTCAGCTTCGGCATCAGGCTTTGGGGCGACTGCGTGAACGGTCATGTCAATGCTCATTGGTGATTTCCGGGGTCAGATTGCACACGTGTGCAAATTCGTCAACGCCGCAGGATGAATAATGTTTTGCCGATGCACCGAAGATCATGGGATAGCAACGTGACCGCCGATGCACAGCCGTGCCGGACACGCTCATGCCACGCTTCCCGCCATCGAAAGTTTCGGCCTGGCGGCCTTCGCGGCCTCGCGGCCATCAGAGATTTCGCGAGCCACCCGCATCAGTGTCGGATAGTCGGCGCCGTCGCCGAGCGCGACATAGCCCGGGCACATGAAATCAGGCACGCCGGCGCCCACCTTGCCGAGGGTCAGGGGGTGATAACTGCCCCCAGCCTGCTTGAGAATGAGAACCGCCGCCGCCACATCCCATGGGTTGGAGCCGAACCCGGCGGAGGCATCTACCCAGCCCGCTGCGACATGGCAGAGGCTGAGCGCCCCGCTGCCTGGCCGGCGCAATGTCGAAAACGTCTCGGCCAGCACGCCGAAATTCGCCAGCGCCTGTTCGCGTCCGTCGAGCCTGAGGTCGCGCGCCACCGGATAGCCGGTGATCAGCGTTGCATGGCGTTCGTCGGCTATGGCGCGCGATTGCAGCGGCTCGCCGTTCAGCCAGGCGCCGGAAAGATCGGCCGAAAACAGCATGCCGGCGACAGGGTCGTAGACCGCGCCGGCGACGATCTCGCCATCGATCGCAACCCCGACCGAAACGCACCAGAAGGCAAATCCGCGGGCGAAATTCGAGGTGCCGTCGATCGGATCGACATACCAGCGCACCCGGCCCACACCGCTCTCGCCGGCCTCCTCGCCGACCACGACGGAGTCGGGCACCTCGCCGAGGATGAAGGCGCGGATCGCCACCTCCGCTTCCTTGTCGTGCCTGGTCACCACGTCGTGCAGGTCGACCTTGTAGTCGACCGCCATGTTGGAGCGGAATGCCGCCAAAAGCGGCTCGCGCATCAGCTGCGATGCCTGTTCGGCGACCGCCCGCAGGCGCCTCGATTCTTCTATTTCGATCATGCCGCAATCCCGCGCGTGGCTTCACGGAACAGACCGAGCAGCCCGACCGGATCGGCAACGATGGCGTCCGGCTTGAGCTTCAGCTCGTAGGGCAGATCGTAAGTTCCCTTGTCTTCCATCAGGATGTTGCCGCCGATGCCGGCACGCTTGCCGCACAGCACGTCGCGGTCGAAATTGTCGCCGACATACCAAGCCTCGGCAGCGTCGATGCCAAGCGCCCGCGTCGCCAGCCAGATCATTTCCGGGTTGGGCTTGCGCACCTTCACCTCGTCGCTGTGGACGACCGTGGCGAACCGCGCAGTCAGCCCGTGGGCGTCGAGGAAGTCGACATGCACCTTGCCGCACAACGCATTACTGACGATGCCCACCGGCACGCCGGCCGCGTCCGCCGCATCGAGCAGGTCGAGCATGCCGCTGCGCAGGACGCGCTCGCTCTTCCAGTTGCCCATCTTGCAGCAGAGGTCGTAGGCCTCGGCGACGACGACGTCCCGCGCCTGTTGCGGCCAATCGCCGGCGACGAAGTCGCCCCAGAACTCTTCGTGCCTGAGTTCGCGCGGTGCCAACGGCCGCGACATCGCATTCTTCCAATGCGAGTCGGCCACGCCACCAGCCTTGATGTCATCGGCGATCTGCTCGGCCGAAAGTTCGGGCGCCGCCAAGCCGGCCTTGTCGAGCAGGCCGCGCACGTGCCCGGCCAGCCGCGCCTGCCAGCCCGGCAGATGCGCCGTCGACACGATCACGCCACCGAAATCGAGCAGCAGTGCCCTGGGTGGCGCGAGCTTTCGCCCCGAACTTTTCGACATCATCAAATCTCCATTTGCCAGTGGAAAAAAGCGGGACGGAGCCGAAGGAGAAGGGCCCCGTCCCTAGCCACCGGGAAGCTATTTCTTGTAGGCGAGGCGCCAGAGGTCCTGCCAATCCTGGCGCGCATCCCAGTCTTCGAGTGCCGTCGAGGCGTCGTATTGCTGCAGCCTGTCCAGCACCTTGCCGATGCCCGAGGGCTCGTCGGCAGGCAGCCCGATATCAGGGTTGGTCGGCAGCTTGCCGTCCTTCACCTGCGGCGCGATGCCTTCTTCGGTCAGGATGTAGTGGATGAACAGCTTGGCCGCGTTCGGGCTCTTGGTGCCGGTGGCGATCAGCCCGAGCTTGACGTAAGTCCAGCCCGGCCATGGCTCCAGCCCCTCGCACAGGCCGAGCTTGAAGCTCTTGTCCGCGTTGTCGCGGAACTTGGCCGAGCTCATCAGTCCGAAGAACGGCTCCTTCTGGCCCGGCGCACCCACGCTTTCCGATATTGCATCGTCGGAGTCGGAAAGCAGGGGGGCATTGCCGGCGAAGGCCTTGACCCAGGCGGCCGTGGCGCTGTCTTCGCCGACCTCGATCTCCTTGCCGAAATGCGCCTTGTAGGCGGCCTTCATCTTGTCGTCGTCATGCGTCGCCGTCTGGTTGAACCAGTCGGGATAGGTGCCCTTTGACAATGGATCGTAGAAGGCGACCTTGCCCTTCCACTTGGGGTCGGTGAGCTCCCAGATGTTCTTCACCGGGCAGGCGTCATGGACTTCCGTGTTGTAGGCCCAGACGCTGGCATTGGTGGTGATCGCCAGCGGGTCCTGGAACTTGGCCGGGATCTTGTCGGCCATGTCCGGCGGCAGATAGCTCTCGACGAATTTCTGCGGCAGCAGTTGCGCAAGGCCTGCTGGCGCATCGGTGATCAGCACCACGTCGCCCTTGACGTTCTTGGCCTGGCCCTCGCGCACGATCATCTCCAGCTGCGCGCTCGCCGACACCTTGATGCCGGTCGCCTTCACCCCGTATTTGGCGGTGAAGTTCTCGGCCATTTCGACGATCTTGCCGGTGCTGTCGTAGATGTTGATCGGCGCTTCCTTCTTCGCCGCCTCGACCAGCGCGTTGAGGTCGAAGGCCTCGGCCCGCGCCGGAGCCGACGCCATCACGCTAGCTGCCATCATCCCGGCCAGCGCCGTCGTCGCCAGTGCAAATTTCCTGCTCGTTTCAAATGCCGGCTTCATTGTTTCCTCCCGAAAAATCCGGCTGAAACGCGCCCGGCCGAACGCCGGGCGCGGCAATCGCAAGCACTATTTCTTGTAGTTGATGCGCCACAGGTCCTGCCAATCCTGGCGCGCGTCCCAGTCGCCCTGGGCCGACGCCGAGTCGTAGGGGAAGATCTGGTCCAGCGCCTTGCCGATGCCTGAGGGCTCGTCGTCAGGCAGCTTGGCGTCGCTGTTGGTCGACATCTTGCCGTCGGCCGCCTGCGGTGCGATGCCTTCCTCGGTCATCAGGTAGTGGATGAACAGCTTGGAAGCGTTTGGGCTGTCGGTGCCCTTGGCGATGAAGCCGAGGCTCGGATACATCCAGCCGGCGAAGGGTTTGAGCCCGGTGCACAGGCCGAGCTTGGAGCCGACGTCCTGGTTGTTGCGGAACTTGGCCGAGCTGATCAGCCCGATGAACTGTTCCTTCTGGTCGGGTGCGCCGACAGCCTGGGCAGCTCCCTCGTCGGCGTCGGTCAACAGCGGGCCGTTGGCAGCCAGCGCCTTGACCCAGGCCGCGGTAGCGCCCTCCTCGTCGGTCACCAGATCCTTGCCAAAATATTCCTTGTAGGCCGCAGCCACCTTGTCGTCGGCATTGGTCGCCATCTGGTTGAACCAGTCGACATAGGACGCCTTGTTCAGCGGGTCCTGCATGGCGAGCTTGCCCTTCCACTTGGCTTCCGTCAGCTCCCAGATGTTCTTGACCGGGCAGCTTTCGTTGAGCTGGGTGTTATAGGCAAAGACGTTGGCCTCGTTGGAGACGGTCAGCGGGTTCTGGTACTGCGCCGGGATCTTGTCGGCGAGGTCCGGCGGCAGCCAGCTGTCGACGAAGCCCTGCGGCACCAGTTGCGCCACGCCAGCCGGCACGTCGCTGATCTGGATCACGTCGCCCTGCACGTTCTTGGCCTGGCCCTCGCGGATCACCATCTCCAGCTGGGCTGCGGCATTGGCCTTGGTGCCGGTCGCCTGCACGCCGTACTTCTTGGTGAAGTTCTCGGCCTGCTTCACGATCTTGCCGGTACTGGAATAGACATTGATCGGCGGCTCCTTCTTCGCCGCCTCGATCAGCGCGTTGAGGTCGAACTCCTCGGCCTGAGCGGTACTTGCAAACAGGCCGGCAGCGACGCCCAGCGCCGTCGCAGCAAGGAGCCGTTTCACATCGAAATGTCTGCTCATCTTTTCCTCCCTCTGTCGGGCCGGCGCCATGCCGGCCGTCTCGTTTCCCGATAGTCCTGCTTCATTTCCGGCGGACGGTCCTCCACCGCCCGCCGAACCTCTCAATGCAGCTTGGCCGGCCGCATCAGCCTGTCTGCCGCCTCCACGCGCTGGCCGGCCTTGTCGAAGACATGCAGAGCCTTGGGCTTGACCCACCAGGTCACGGCCTCGCCGACCTCGACCTCAGGCGATTGGTGCGTGGTCAAGAACAGCTTTTCGTCGGCGGCGGTCAGTTCGATGATCCAGCTGCCGCCCGTGGGCAGAATGCCGGTCACCTCGGCCTTGCCCGACAGCGCCCCTTCCGCCACGCCGCGCTCGTCGTCTGCAAGGCGGATCGCTTCCGGCCGAATGCCGATCGAACCCGCATCCCGTAGGTCGGCGAAGTGCGAGCCGAGATAGGCATTGGCCAGCCGCGACACCTCCGACTTTGCATCGCCGAGTTCGACGATGTTGATCGGCGGGTTGCCGACGAACTGCGCCACGAAGCGGTTGGCCGGGCGGTCATAGATGTCGTTGGGCGTGCCGACCTGCTGCAGTTGGCCCTCGCTCATGACGGCGATGGTGGTGGCGAGCGTCATCGCTTCCCACTGGTCGTGGGTCACGAACACGATCGTCGTCTTGAACTCGGCGTGCAGGCGCTTGAGCTCGGCGCGCATCTCGAGCCGAAGTGCCGCATCGAGATTGGACAGCGGCTCGTCGAGCAGCAGCACCTCCGGGTTGACCGCCAGCATGCGGGCCAGCGCCACGCGTTGCTGCTGGCCGCCCGACAGCTGCGACGGGTAGCGGTCGCGGTACTTCTCGATGCCGAGCGTCTTCATTACCTGGTCGACGCGCGCCTCGCGCTCGGCCTTGGGCATTTTGCGCAGACGCAGGCCGAAGTCGGTGTTGCGCTCGATGGTCAGATGCGGCCACAGTGCATAGCTCTGGAACACCAGCCCCATCTCGCGCCGTTCCGGCGGCACGAACACGCCCTCGACGACCGAGTCGACGACGCGGGGCCCGACGCGGATCTCGCCTGCCGTCAGGTGCTCCAGCCCGGCGATCATGCGCAACGTCGTGGTCTTTCCGCAGCCGGAGGGCCCCAACAGGCACATGAATTCGCCGTCGCCAATTTCGAGGTCGAGGTCGGCCACCGCATTGGCCGAGTTGCCGCCGTAGTTCTTCTCGACGCCGCTCAGGTTGATCTTCGGCATGTCAGTTCCCCAGTCCTTGCGCGAGATTGGTCTTGGTCAGCTTCTGGCCGAGCAGCGCGCCGAAATAGGCGAGGCCGGCGATGATGAGCACGACGGCGTTGGCGGCCTGCGTGTAGTGGTAGTCGACGAGCCGCAGCGAATAGGTGGTCAGCACGTCGGTCGACGGCACGGCCAGCACGACGAACAGGCTGAGGCCCTTGATGCCCGAGATGAAGGGCAGCAGGATGCCCGTCGTCAGCGACCCTTTCTGGATCGGGATGACGATCGAGGTCATGCGGCGGAACCAGCCGGCGCCGGCGATCTGCGCCGCCTCCTCGGGATCCTTGCCGAGCTGCGTCATCGCCGCGATGCCGGCGCGCGAGGCATAGGGCATCTGGTCGGCGATCAGCGCCAGCATCAGGATCAGCGTCGTGCCGTAGAGCGCCGGGATCGGCCCGCGCGGCACGGCAAACAGCGAGAGATAGGCAGCCGCAAAGGCGATGCCCGGCACCAGATAGGGCAGGAACGTCACCTGGCGCAGGAAGGTGCCGAGCGGCTTCACCGGGGTACGCGCCACGACATAGCCGACCAGCAGGCCGAGGATGCCGGATGTGACCGAGGCCACGCCGACGATGCGCAGGCTGTTCCAGGCCGCGTTCCACAGGTCCGGGCTGAGCAGGATGCCGGTCTGCAGCGCCACTGTGTTGAGGTTGGTGCCGATCCAGTAGTCGAGCGTGAAATTGTCGAGATTGAACTGGCCCGGCACCCGCATGATCGTGGACAGGAAAAGCGTTCCGATCGGCAAGCCTACGCTGAACACGAACATCAGCGCGGCGAAGCCGGTCGCCGGCATACGCAGGATGCCGAGCGGGCTCAGCCGGTTCATCGAGCCTTTGGAACCGATGGTCACGAAGCGGCGCGCTTCCCGCATGAGCCGGGCATCGATGGTGATGGTGATGATGCCGATCAGCATGATGGCACCTGCCAGCACCGCGCCCACGCCAACCTGGCGCGACGAGATGTTCTGGTAGAGCGAGGTCGCCAGCACGTCGAAATTGACCGGCAGGCCGAGCACATACGGCACGCCGAACTCACCCAGGCACTTGGCGAAGATCAGCACCATCGCCGACATCAGCGACGGGCGCATCAGCGGCATGATGATCTTGCTGGCAACCGTCAGCCTGCTGGCGCCCAGGATGCGGGCCGAGTCCTCGAGCTGCGAGTCGAAGCGGCGCAGCGCGTTGCCGAACAGCAGGATGACGAAGGGCGAGTAGTGCAGCGCCAGGATGATGGTCACCGGCAGTTGGCCATAGGACAGCCAGTCCGGCGGCGAAAAACCTATGGATTCCAACCAGCCGGGCTGGCCGCCGACGGTGCGGTTCTTGAACAAGGTCGTCCAGGCCAGCGCAAACGTCCAGGCCGGCAGCATGTAGGGCACGATGAGGGCCGTGGCGAACCAGCGGCGGCCGAACATATCGGTACGGCTGAGCAGCCAGGCGAGCGTGCCGCCGACCAGCATCGACAGCGTGATGGCCCCCGCCGCCACGCTCAGCGTGTTGACCAGCGGCTCCCAGAACAGGTCGTGCGAGATGCGCGACAGGAAGACGCGGTCGATATAGTACCAGGTGAGTTCGCCGACATCCTGCTTGATGCGGCGCTCGTCGCCGAACTGCACCCGCATCGCGTCGGACAGCATCGAGATGATCGGCACGACGATGAGATAGGCAAACAGCGCCGCGGCCAAAACGCCGATGATCGTCGTCGGCTCGCGCAGAGCCACCTTCATCCGGTAGCGCAGGCGCTGGCCTCGCGTCGGCGCGGCAAGCCGCGATGTGCCGGAGTTGCGCGCCATGGTCGCAGGCTTGGCCGATGTTTGAGCCGATGTCTGGGCAGGGCCGCTCACGAAGCCCCCCTCCTGATGCCGGCCTGGCCGGAACCATGGCCGCGGCCGCAGTCCATCGGACGCAGAGCCAGGCCTTCATGCGATGGCACGAACATGCATTCTCCTCCACTGGGCGCCTCTGGCTGGGCTCGGCCGGACGATGTCCGGCGCTCCTCGCCGCCCTTGCTTCAGGCGCGCCCGCCCTTCTCCGGGCAGGACGGCACATCGCTGTGCCTGTTGGCATATTCATTCCATCCGCGGTACGTCCGTGTCAATCCGGATTATCCATTTTTTTGCACAGGCGTGCAAATCGATACGACTTGCTTGAAATCCTTTGTTTTTCTCACCTATGGCGGACATGTATCCGGCGACGCTGCATATCTCATGGGAAAATTGTGCACTGCCGTGCAACTATCGGTTTCCGAACAGTCGGCGCAGCAAAAAGCCCACCCGGGAACGGCGCAACGGCCGATCCTGGGCGGGCTTTGAAGCTCCAGCCGGATAGCCGGCGAGCCTACTTGACGATCTGGATGCTCGTGTTCGACGGGCCGAAGGCCTCGACCAACTCGTAGAAATCCTCGGCATGGTCAGGATGCAGCCGCACGCAGCCATGCGACGCCGGCCGGCCGAGGCGGTTGATCTGGTTGGTGGCATGCACGGCATAGCCGCCGTTGAAGAACACCGAGTGCGGCATCGGCGCGTTGTCGTATTTTCGCGAGTACCACATCTCGTGCATGCGTGTCGGCTTGTAGGAACCCTTCGGCGTGACATAGCCCTTGCCGCCGGTGGAGACCTTCCAGACGAAGGTCGTCCGCCCGTCGATCATAACATGCATCCTCTGTTCGCCGATCGACACCCGGGCGACGATCTTGCTCGCTGCCTGCGCAGCACCCTGCCCGGCTCCAAGAAGAAGTGCGGCACCCGTCATGGCGACGGCCGCGATGTTGATGAACCGGGCGGAAAGGACGAACTGCATGTCTTGCTCCATCTGCCGGCCGCGCCGGACGTTGAACTGATGGGCAGCGTTATGCGCGCTCCGTGTTTCGTTAATATTTCGTTTGAGCTTGCTTCTCGTTTCGGTTGTGTTTCATGATTTATACACGCGGTTTCAGAATCTGATCGAACCGCTACCGGAAACTGGCAGGCGAACGGCCCTGAAAGCCACTGGTCTACGGCGTGACGCGCCTCCCTCAACCCACGGCCGATGAAAAGGAGGCCGCCACGGCAGGGATCCGCAACAGCATTGCAACAATTGAAGCCGTGCCGGCCCCATCCGGCGGCATCTTCCCGATACAGCCGCCCGCCAAATTCACTCCCGACGAAACGAACGTTGCGAAAGTAGGATGGGCGCGAAACGGTCGACAGCAAGATGGTTCCTGCGGGTGGGCGTCGCTACGGCGATACTGTCGGGGATCGGAATTCTGGCCGACCCGGGCAACGCCATGGCAGCGGATTTGCTGCCGGTGCAGGACATGGCGCCGGCAGCCCACGCCATTCTTGCCTTCGCAACAGCATTGTTCGTCGCAACTCTGCACATCGGCCGGGTCCATGGGCGTGGGTGCCTGGCCTGGGTGAGCAGAACCTCGCGCGTCACTCGCGGCGAGGACAGGATACCCGCGCCGTCCACGGCAGGTCAGGCGGCGCGGGTATTCGGTTGATTGCAGGCCGGCACCACTAACCCCTGGGACGAAAACGGAACCCACGACCATGAAGAACAAATTCGTCGCATCCGTGCTTTCGGCACTTCTCTACACCCAGGGGCTTCTAGGCTTTGCCGCAGTGGCGAGCGTGCTCCTGAAGGACAGGGCCCACGCCGAAACGATGCCCATCGTCGAAACGGCCGTACCGGCCACAGCTGCGCCGGCGCGCTGAAATCTTGGTCGCCGCAGCGACGTCAGCTCGGATTTTCGGTTGGAGCAGAGCCGGCCTCCTGGCCGGCCGCCTTTGTCGGCGGATCGAACCTGTAGCCCGATCCGCGGATGGTGGTGATGCTTTCCGTATCGAGCTTGCGGCGCAGGCGCACGATGCGCGAGTCGATCGAGCGGTCGAAGGCATCAGCGCTCTCGGCCGGCGCCGCAGCCATGATGTCGTCGCGCGTCAGCACTTTCCGCGGTTGCGACAGGAACAGCTTGAGCAGGGCGATCTGGCCTGGCGACAGTTGCTCCTCCTCGCCGGAACGATGCATCACCAGCGCCGACCGCAGGTCGACGGTCGAATTCTCCAGCACCACCAATTCCTGGGTGCCGCGTCCCCGGCGCGCCAGGAGGCCGCCGATGCGCGCGGCGAGCTCTCTGACATTGAGAGGGCTCTCCACGACATCGGCGGCGCCGAGTTCCAGCGCCAGCACCTTGTCGACCAGTTCGGTCGGCCGGCAGATCAGGATGAAGTCGGGTCCGCCCTCGCCGCCAAAGGCGCGCAGCAGGTCGCGGCCCTGCGATGGCGTCAAGCCGTCACCCACCACCACCACATCGATACCCCGCGCCGAAAGCAGCGACTCGGCTTCCCACAGCCGACGCGCCGTGCGCACGTCATGGCCACGCCGGTCGAGATGATCGGTCAGATCGGAGGCAACGACCTCCGCTATGGCAACAAGTGCTACGACCGATCTTCCAGCCATGTTCCATCCCGCAGCAACAGTGTCGTCGCGACCATTGCCTGCCGGGCCGGTCTTGTCGCCGCTCCCAGGGGCAAGAAGATGCCGCGAGACGCGCTTGGCCGGGGATGGATCCCCAGTCTGGACGTCCGAAGCCTCTATCCGCCCCTAACGAGGCACAACGCCGTTAGCAACTGCCCACGCCAAATGATCACTGGACATCATGTTTATACCCAATCTACTTTCCGCCGATAGCGGAGGCGAGACTAAACTGCGCGCTCGGATTGTCATCGTCGAAGATGAGCCCGACCTGAGGGATGCCGTGGCCGAGTATCTCGGCGCGAACGGCTTTGACGTGACCGCCGTCGAAAGCGCAGCTGCCATGCGCGCGCTGGTCGAAACCGAACAGTTCCAGCTTGCCATTCTCGATATCGCCATGCCCGGCGAAGACGGTCTGTCGCTCGGCCGCTGGCTGCGCTCCAGGATGCCCATCGGCATCATCTACGCCACCGCCGCAGGCACCGCGCTCGACCGCATCGTCGGGCTCGAGATCGGCGCCGACGACTACATGGTCAAACCCTATGAATTGCGCGAGCTTCTCGCGCGTGTCCGCAGCGTCATCCGGCGCGTGCCGCAGCCCGAAAGCTTCAGGCAGTCGCTACTCGCCGCCCAGCCGCCACGCCGCACCATCGCCTTCGGCCCGTTCCAGGCCGATCTCGACGGCCGCCTGGTCACGGGCAGCGCGGGTGCCATCATCGACATGGCCAAGAGCGAATTCGACATGCTCGAGGTCTTCCTGACCCGGCCAAACCGGCTGCTCAGCCGCGCCACGATCTCGGAGGCCATCGGCTTCGCCGAGGACCCCGAATCCTCGCGCGCCGTCGACATCCGCATCATGCGGCTGAGAAAGAAGATCGAGGACGATCCGGCGAACCCGAAATTTTTGCGCACCGTGCGCGGGGAAGGCTATATCTTCTCCCTGCCAGGCAGCGAAGGCTACTGACGCCTCCGGCCCCGCCAGGAACCGCGATGACCTTGTTGACCGTCTCACGCACCGACAATCCGTCGGGCACGCCGAGCCCCACAATTGTGGCGGGGCAGATCGTGCGTCGTCTGCGGCAGGCCCAGGATTGGCAGATCGAGATCGATCATATCCTGGAATCCTTTGCGCGCGGCTTCGGCGGCCATCGCACCATCCTGTTCAGGCTGCGCGACCTGCCCGGCCAGGGCTTCGCGCAGTCGATCGCCGCCTATTGGGTCGACCCGAAGATCGACGCCTTCGCCGCGCCTCCGACGACGATCAACCAGGCGCTGGTGGAATCCGACCCGCTGCTCGAACGCCTCGCCGAGGAAGGCCGCCAGGGCAAGATCTTCGCCGGGCTGACGCGCGACCTGACCGGCTTCCTGCGCAATGATTTCGAGCAGCAGCACATCAAGTCTTTCCTTTCGGTGGCGGTATCGGCACACGGCCATCTCTGGGGCACGCTGGCGGTCAACGATTGCATCGTCGAACGCAACTGGACCGACGACGAAATCGCCGCCCTCGAAATCATCGCCGCAGCCCTTGGCGACGCCGTCGAACGCTCGCTGTCGGAGTACCATGTCAGCGAGATCATCCGCCGCACCATGTTGCAGGCCTCCCTCGACGCGATCATGGTGGTCGACGAGACCGGCTCGATCATCGAGTTCAACCCGGCCGCCGAAAAGATGTTCGGCTGGACGCGCGACGAAGTCCTCGGCAAGGATCTGCTCGATACGGTCATCCCCACCTACTACCGCAAGGGCTACAACAACGGCGCCGAGTACCTCGCCGGCCGCGGTTCGCCGATGGTCGGACACCGGCTCGAGACGGTGACCCAAAATGCGGCCGGCGAGATCATTCCGATCGAACTCACGGCCAACGAGATGCGGCTTGCCGACCGCCGCCTGATCCTCGGTTCGATCCGCGACCTCAGGGAAAAGCATCACGCCGAGGAAGAGATCAATCGTCAGCGCGAAAAGCTGCACCAAAACGAGAAGATGGCGGCCATGGGCTCGCTGCTCGCCGGCGTCTCGCACGAACTCAACAACCCGCTCGCGGTGGTTGTTGCCCAGTCGACGCTGCTGCACGAGTTTGCCCCCGACCCGCAGACCAAGTTGCGGGCCGAAAAGGTGCGCGCGGCCGCCGAGCGCTGTGGCCGCATCGTCAAGAGTTTCCTTGGCATGGTTCGCCTGCACCCCACCGCACGCTCCGAGACGGACCTCAACCAGGTCATCCGCGCCGCCCTCGAAGTGACCGCCTATGGCGCGCGTTCGAGCGGCATCAGCATCGACACCGACCTTGCGCCCGGTCCCTTGAGCGTCATGGCCGACGCCGACCATATGACCCAGGTAGCCGCCAACTTCCTGGTCAACAGCCAGCACGCCCTCGCCGCCGCCAGCGATCTGCGCAGCATCAAGGTCCGGACCTTCCGCAATGCCGACGGCAGCGCCGGTTTCTCGGTCGAAGACTCAGGCCCCGGCATCGCCGAGGCGATCCGCGACCGCATCTTCGAGTCCTATTTCACCACCAAGCCGGTCGGCGTCGGCACCGGCATCGGCCTGTCCATCTCGAAAGCCATCGTCGACCGCCACAACGGCAAGATCTGGTTCGAGCCAGTGGAGCCGGCCGGCGCGCGTTTCGTCGTCGAGCTTCCACCCATGGGGGCCGGCCACAGCGCGGTCATGGAATCCGTCCCCAAGTCGAGCGGCCTGCGCCACGCGGTCATTATCGACGACGAGCCTGACGTCGCCGGCTCGCTGTCCGACATCCTCGAACTGATGGGCGTCAAGGCCCGCATCGTCTCGACCTGGGATTCGGACACCGAAGCGCTGCTCGACCAGCCGGTCGACATCATCTTCTCCGACCTGCGCATGCCCGACCGGAGCGGCATCACCATCTTTCGCGAGATCGTCGGCAAGCAGCCCGACATGGCGCAGCGTTTCGTGCTCGTCACCGGCGACCTGATCGGAGCCAAGGCCGAGCTCGAGCAACTGCCGCCGAACCTCAAGCCGCACATTCTGGAAAAGCCGTTCAGCACCTTCGACGTGCGCAGCGCCCTCAGTGCGGTCAGCGACCAGGTCGCGGACAACGAGTAAGCGCGATCCCGTCAAAGCGCCGCGTAGCGAACGCGGGTACGGAGCAAAAAAAGCCCCCACGGCCGAAGCCGCGGGGGCAGGTACGCGCTGGAGGATCTGAGTGCGCGGCAGGGAACGTGCCACGTTGCGGGGCCGCCGCCCCGAACGCCTGATTAGAAGATGTTGGGTGTGGTGCGGAGCGGCTCGGCGCTGGCGATCAGCCGCACCTTGCGTGCCTCGCGCATGCCGGTGTCCTTGGCGATAGCCTCGAGACAGGTCTCGCTCTCGACACCCCAGGCCTGTCCGCGACAGGCGATTTCGGTCTCCGACATCGGCAGCCGATCGGTCTTTGGCGTCGTGCGCGCGCCATCCATCATGCGTGGCGCCGAGCCCATCGAGGCAAATGCCGGCCCGCTGCCCGGTGCCCAGGCCATCGACGAAAGCGAGGCGATGACCAGCACCGAAAACATCGCCATCGGGTGCTCGTTCGCGCGCTGGCGAAGAGCCAGGCGCGGGCGGCGGTAGATGCGTGCACGCGGCTGGAACTGGCGGTCGAATTCGGAAACCTGCTTGATGCCGGTCATTGGATTTTGCCTTTTCGTTAAATTTCATTCCCCTGTTGATATGAACATATCCGCACTTTGTAACACGCGGATGCTGATCAGCATCCCCTAATGCAACAATCCAGAAACCACAAAACCGGTCAGCAATACTGCCAAATCGGTCACAATAAGCCGTAATTTCCGTCACATCAGCCAATTGCCTGTACCATTTTGAGAAACAGCCCGCGCGGGCCGTGTAACAGCTATTTCCAAGAGGCAGGAGAAATTCGAACCAAACGAAAGGGCCGATGCAATTGCCTTGCATCGGCCCTTACAGTTGGCACGCTTGTGCCGGATCGGCTCTGAAACGCCGGCTTTTCGTTCAGCTCTTCAGCACATCGGCCCATTCGGGGTGGCGGCGGAACTGCGCCGCGGCAAACGGGCAGAGCGGAATGATCTTTTTGCCCGCCGCGCGTGCATCTTCCACCGCCCGCGTCACCAACCGCAATCCGGCCCCCTGGCCGCGGAAGGCGTCGGGCACCTCAGTGTGGTCGATGATGAACAGATGGTCGCTGACGGTCGAAAAGGTCATTTCGGCCTCTGCACCGCCAGCACCGCGGATGACATAGCGTCCTTTGGTGCCACGATCTTCAAGCTCGATGGCGGAAAGTTCTTCGGTCATTGCCCCTGCTCCGTCTTGGCGAAGAACTGCTTCGCGGCTTCGATTTCATTGGGCCGAACCTCGTGCCCGCCCTCATGCCATTCCAGCCTGACATCAGCACCCGCGTCCCGCAGGTAGGAGTCGAGCCGGCTGGTGATATCGGGCGGGCAGATCGGATCGCGGCGTCCGGCAGTGATCAGCACGCGGCGTCCTGTCAGGCTGCCTTTCACGTCGGGCGCGAACGGGATCAACGGGTGCATCAGCGCCGTGGCATTGAACACATCGGGTGCGGCAAACAGCACCGAAGCCAGGATGTTGGCGCCATTGGAGTAGCCCAGCGCGTAGACCGCCGAAGGCTTCTCCGCCTCGATATGGGCCTTCACGAACCCGGCCATCTTGGCCGTCGCCCGGGCAAGATCGTCCATGTCGTAGACGCCCTCGCCGGTACGGCGAAAGAAGCGCGTGGCCCCCATTTCGGAAACGTCGCCGCGCGGCGACACGACGGTCGCGCCAGGTACCAGTTCCCCGGCGAAGCCGATCAGCTGGTTTTCGTCGCCGCCTGTGCCATGGAAGGCAAAGACCAGCGGGCTGCCCGGATTGCCGGGCAGCAGCTTGTGGATGTAGGCGTCCTTGCTCATCGGTCCCTCCTCAGTCGCCCAGCGGCTGCAGGTTCTTTTCCAGATAATCGCGCAGATGCGCATGCTGTGTCGGCAGCTTCAGCGCCTCGCCGAGATGGGCCGTATCCTCGTCGCGGTCGAAACCCGGCTCGTTGGTCGCCACCTCGAACAGCACGCCGCCCGGTGTGCGGAAATAGATCGCCCAGAAATAGTCGCGGTCGATCACCGGCGTCACCTGGTAGCCCGTGTCCATCAGCGCCTTGCGCACTTCGAGCTGCTTGGCCCTGTTCTCCACCGCAAAGGCGATGTGATGCACCGAACCTGCACCAAGCCCGGCAAAGGAAGCCCCCGGCAGCGTCTCGATGTCGATGAAGTCGGCGCCATTGCCGTTTTTCACCGCCAGGCGCTTGGTGTTTTCAGACGTGTCCACTTCCTCATAGCCCATGAACCTCAGGAGTTCCTCGGTCGCGCCACTGTCGCGCAGGCGAAGCGAGGCCGAATGAAAGCCTCGGATCGCCTCGTCGGCAGCAACGCCACCCTTGACCCAGGGCGCACGCTGATCGCCCTTGGCCTCGACGAGCGCAAAACCGTCGCCGTCCGGGCCGGAAAAGCCGAGACGCTTCTCGCCGAACTTCTCGTCGCGGGAGAGCCCGGTCACGCCTTCATCGGCAAAACGCTTTTCCCAGAACGGCAGCGTGCCTTCGGGAACCGAGAACACGGTCGTGCCCACTTCGCCGACGCCCGGGCGGCCCTTGCCGATGTTCGGGAACGGGAAGTAGGTCATTACCGAACCCGGCGTGCCGAGCTCGTCGGCATAATAGAGATGATAGACATCGGGTGCGTCGAAGTTGACGGTTTTCTTGACCCGGCGCAGGCCCAGCTTGTTGGTGAAGAACCTGTTGTTCTCGGCCGCATCCCTTGCCATCGACGTGACGTGGTGCAGGCCCTTGATCTGGTTGAGCATCGTCTCGCTCCTTGCTTTTGCCCCGGCCCCTGCCGCGGCGTTGGCATGAATATGGGCGCATCGATCGGCGGGGCATAGGCGCCGGTCGCAGAATGGTCTGTGTTCGTTTTGTGAACAATAGAAGCAGTCTCGTTCACACTTTGTGGCATGGTCCGTGCCTGCACAAAGGCGCTTGCACGAACCGGTGAATCCCGCTTCCTTGGCCGCGATTTGCGAACTTTGGGGACCAGCGTGGCAAACACCGGCCGACGAAAAAACATTCTGCTTATCACCTGCGACCAGTGGCGCGGCGACAGCCTGTCGGCGGTCGGCCATCCCGTGGTGAAAACGCCCAATGCCGATGCGCTCGCCCGCGAGGGCGTGCTGTTCAAGCGCCATTATGCCGGCACCGCGCCATGTTCGCCGGCGCGCGCCTGCCTCTACACCGGCCTCTACCAGATGAACAACCGCGTCTGCCGCAATGGCACGCCGCTGGACGACCGCCACGACAACATTGCCCGTGCCGCCCGCCGCGTCGGCTACGACCCGACCCTGTTCGGCTACACCGACGTCTCGCCCGACCCGCGCACCCGCGCGCCCGGCGATCCGTTCCTGCGCACCTATGAAGGCGTGTTGCCCGGCTTCACCACCAGGCAGCTTCTGCCCGAGCACCAGAAGGCGTGGCTATCCTGGCTCGCCGCGCGCGGCATCGATTCCAGCGCCGGCTTCCCCGACATCCATCGCCCGGCGGATGCCGATGCCCCTGAAGTCAGCAACGCGATTCCGGTCTATTCGAAGGACGAGACACCTGCCGCCTTCCTGGCCGGCGAATTCCTGCGCTGGCTGTCCGAACAGGACGAAGGCGAGCCCTGGTTCGCCCATGTCTCGTTCCTCAGCCCGCATCCGCCCTTCATCGTGCCGGAGCCGTTCAACACCATGTACGATCCGGCCGAGGGGCCGGCCTATCAGCGCGCGTCAAGCGTGCAGGACGAGGCTGCAAGCCATCCCTTCCTCGCCTACCATCTCGCCCATCACCAGAAGAAGTCGAGCTTCATCCCAGGTGCGGCAGGCAAGGTCGGCGACTGGAACGAGGATGAGTTCCGCAAGATCCGCGCGCTCTATTACGGCATGATCTCGGAGGTCGATTCCCAGCTCGGCCGCATCTGGCAGGGCATCCGGGAGAAGGGTGACTGGAACGACACCATCGTCATCCTCACCTCCGACCACGCCGAGATGATGGGTGACCATTTCATGCTCGGCAAGGGCGGCTGGTTCGACGGCAGCTATCACCTTCCGCTCATCGTCAAGGCGCCCGGCCACGATGCGGCGGCGGGCACCCAGGTCGACCATTTCACCAGTGCCGTCGACATCATGCCGACGCTGCTCGACCTGATCGGCGGCGAGCCCTTGCCGCATCTCGACGGCCAGTCGTTGAAGACTTTCCTCGACCGTGATGAACCAGAGGTTTGGCGAGACGCGGCCTGTTGGGAATACGACTTCCGCTCCGTCGCCGAAGGCACGACCGAGGCGCATTTCGGCCTCGGCTCGCGAGCCCTCAATCTCGCTGTCATCCGCACGGAAGCGGTCAAGTACGTGCATTTCGGCGGTGGCCTGCCGCCGCTGCTCTACGACCTCGCCAACGACCCCGGCGAATTGCACAACCTGGCCGGCGACCCCGGATGGCTGTCGGTCCGGCTCGAGTTCGCCGAACGGCTGCTCGCTTGGCGCGCGAGGCATCTCGACCAGTCGCTCGCCCTGTCCGAACTGACGGACGGCGGGCCCAAGGGCCACTTTGCCCGGCTCCCCTGAAACGCAGAAAACCCGCGCCGAAGCGCGGGCTTTCTGGCTCCGGTACCGCGCAACGGCTGTCGCGCGGTACTTGGTCCGCCGCATCTACTGGGTGATGATCAGGCGCTGCTCGTCACGCTTAGCAGCCCAGCTGCTGGCGTCATAGGCCGGCTGGGCCTCGAGCTGCTCCTTGTTGAAGCTGGTGTAGAGATACTTCTTGCCATCGGCGTCGACCATAAAGGCAAGGTTGTCGCTGCCGACCGCCACCTTCTTTTCGCCCATGCCGAGGAAGCCGCCGACATCGATGACATAAGCGTCGATCTTGCCGTCCGCCGTCATCAGGATATCGCCGATCTCGCCGATATTGGCATCGTCGGCGCCATAGACGGTGGTGCCCATCAGCTCTTCGGCACGCAGATCAGCGCTGGGCAGTTCCTTGAGCGTCGACTTGTCGATTGCCGCGGTCTTGGTCTCGTCGGTGGTGGCCGCGTCAGGCGTAGCCGGGGCCGGCGCTTCTGCACTCTGGTCGGCCGGCGCAACCGGTGCCTGGGCCGTCTGGTCGGTCGCCGGGGCCGCCGGATCGGTCGCCGCTACGGATGCCGGGGCAGGCTCATAGCCGCGACGGTCGAAGTCGGGCAGCGCCTGCAGCTGTTCCTTGGTCGTCGCCATCACCAGCCAGCGATCGCCGTTTTTCTCGGCCCAGTCGAATTCCTTGTACGGCAGGGCGACGTTCTTTTCGCCGATGCCAAGGAACCCGCCGACGCCGATGATCAACTGGTCGGCCGTGCCGTCGGCGGCAAGCACGATGTCATTGACGTCGCCGATGGTTTCGGCGTCTTCAGCCGTGCTGTTGTAGACGTTCTCGCCAATGATATTGGTGGCGAGGAAGCCGTCGGCATGCGGGATCACCTCCGGGGTTGCCGGAGCTGCCTCTGTCGGGGCCGCGGGGGCCGGCGCAGGAGCCGTGGTGTCCTGGGCGTAGGCGCCGGTGGCAAGCAGTGCTGCAATAGCAGTCGTGGCCAAAAGATTGCGGATCATGGTAAAGTCTCCTCGTGCGTGTTTCATGCATGCCGCGCCTGGATCAGTCTTTTGCGGGAAGGGTCCGGCGCGGCCTCTACGGGTTCACAACGTCGTGACCCCGCCATGGTTCCGAATTTCGCCCCGCTGATTTCAACCTCTGCCGGGTTCTGGAATCGTCGCTCGCAGCAGGCGAGCAAATCCAAATCGTCTTTTACGGACTTCTACTTAGCCCGGCGTGGCGGTCGTCTGGCTGGCGTTTTGATCGATCATCTCGCCATAGAATTCCGCACCGCCCCAAGCCGCGAAAGCGAGAAACAAGCCCGCCAGGAGCACCAGCAACACATGACGGCCGCGCGTTCCCTGTCGCGCCTTCTGCGCTGGAATGATCTTGGTCATCGCTGTTCTCCCTTCTGGTTGGATAGGGCTAACGGCAGTCTCCCGGCATTGTTCCCGGGCTAAGGCCAAGGCTTTTCAAGCAGGCCTCACCCGTTTAGGTTCCGTGCTGGCGAGGGGGCGGTCGTGCAGGACAACAAAAGCATCGAAGCTGATGTGGTCGACAACACTCAAGGCGACGCGGGCGTCGGCAGCACGTTCGAGGCGCCGGGCGACGCAGATTTCGACCGGCTGACGAGCCTTGCCGCAGCGCTCCTTCACGCGCCCGCAGCCGTGCTTGCTCTCGCCGATCAGGCCGGCGTGTTGTCCTTCCACTCGCATTTCGGCATCGACGCCGACCAAGCGGCCACAGCCATTGCCACCGAGCCCGGTTCGCCGGCAGCCGCCTTTGCCTTCCACCTCGCCGTGCCGATCGTCGTGCCTGGCCGTGAGGTCGGATCGCTCGTGGTGCTCGACCGCGAGCAGCGCTCGGCGCCCGACCCGGCACAGCTCCGGCAGTTGGAGGCGCTCGCCTCGCTCGCAGCAAGCCTGATCATGCTGCGCGACAGCTCCCTGGCCGGCGCACGGGCCGAGGCCGCCCTGGTGCATGCCGAAACCCGCCGTGCCGTGGCGCTGCAAGCGGCAGCGCTGGCAAGCTGGGTCTGGGATCCGCGCACCGGCGTCGTCGAATGCGATACGCTCCTGCCCGAGCTCTTCAACATGCCCCCGGCCACAAGAATGCGGGCGCGCGACATCGTCGTTGCCATCGACCGGCGCGACATCGACAAGACGCGCAAGATGTTCCGCGAAGCGCTCGAAGGCAGCGACGACTATTCCGGCGAATACCGCATCAAGGGTACCCATCCGCCACGCTGGCTGGCGGCCCGCGGCCGCGTCGTCGAGCGCGACGCCGAAGGCCGGCCGACACTGGTGTTTGGCGTCAACTACGACATCACCGAGCGCCGCCACGCCGAGGAGCGCCAGCGCCTGCTGCTGCGCGAGATCAACCATCGGGTCAAGAACACGCTGGCGACGGTGCAGGCGCTCGCCAGCCAGACGGTGCGCTATGCGCGCGAGCCGCGCGAATTCCTCGACGCCTTCAGCCAGCGCCTTCGGGCCCTTGGCCTCGCCCACGGGCTTCTGTCGGAATATGAGTGGCGCGGCATCGGCATCCGCGATCTCGCCAGGCTGGAACTCAGCCCGTTCGATGACACCGATGCGCCGCGCATTTCGATTGTCGGCCAGGATGCGCTGCTGACGCCCGACCAGGCGCTGGGCTTTGCCCTCATCCTCCACGAACTTGCCAGCAACGCACTGAAATACGGTGCGCTGTCGGTACCGCGGGGCAAGGTTTCCCTGTCATGGACCATCAAGGGCGGAAAAGGCGCAAAACGCCTGAACCTGGAATGGATGGAAAGCGGCGGACCGGAGGTCAGCCCGCCCGAGCATCATGGCTTCGGATCAATCCTCATCCGGCGCAGCCTGGCCAAGGTGATTTCGAGCGAGGTCCGGCACGAATTTCACCCCGAAGGCGTGCGTGCGGAGATTTCCATGCCGTTCGGCGAACCTGCCGAAAGCACCCCATAGGCATTCATTCGCCGGCCGGCCCGTCGCCGTCGTCGGACTTTCTGTTCTCGCGATAGATCGCATAGGCGGCCAGCGCCACGACCGGCCCCAGCACCGCACCTATGCCGCCCTTGCTGCGCAGCAATGTCGGCAACAGGGCCACGGCAGCCGTCGTGCCGAGCGCGGCGATGTCAGTACGCCGACGCTTCCGGTCTGCGCGGGCGCGGGCGCCAGCGGCGAGCTTGTGGATGAGAAGGATCAGCCCGGCGAGCACCAATAAGCCGAGGCCGAAGCCCAGAGCCGCCTCGATGTGGCCAAACCGTCGTGCCGCCCAGACGAAGGCGGCCCCGACAAGGAAGCCCACTCCGCACAATGCGGCCAGCCCGGCGGCGAGGTAGGCCACCGCTGCCCTGCGGGTTCGCCGCAGGGCAAGTGTCGTCTCGCCGGTGGCGAAACCCGCAATCAGCGATGCCAGCATGTGTCCCCCGGCCAACCGACTAGCGCCGCGCCAGCAGCGCGATGAGGAAGCCGACGCCAGCGGCGATGGCCAACGACGTCACCGGCTTTTCGCGCACGGTCGCCATGAACTGTTCTTCGATGTCCCTGGCGTTGGCGCGCAAGGCCTCGACGGCAGCGTCGCTTTGCGCCTTCAGCTGGTCCGCACCTTGTGCCGCCGCCCGTCGCGCGGCGCCATAACCGTGCTCGCCGGTTGCCGCCAACTGCTTGGCGAGCGCTTCGATGTCGGCCTTCAATTGTTTGATGTCGGCCTCGAGGTCCGGGGGCGTCTTGGTGCCGTTGCCGGGCTTTCCTGCAGCTGTCGCCATGTCGATACTCCTTGCGTTCGATGGGGTCGAAACGCCCTGTGCGCCTGTCGGTTCCCATCGCCACAGGAACCATCGCCGACCGCCGGACGTTTTGCCAGTCTCATTCAGCTGGAAACCGTCGATGTCGAACCGCACCATGAAGAAGGCACCGACCGTTCGCCTGCCGCCAAAATCGAATTTCGAACTCTTGCTGGTGCGCGGCTCGCAGGTGTCGATAATTTTCGTCGGCATCATCGCCACCGTGTTCGCGCTTCACGCCGGCGAGTTCATCCTCACCCCCATCGGCCTCGGCGTCGTCATCGGCCTGATGCTGGGCCCGCTTGCCTCCCGGCTCGAGCATTTCGGCATCCCTCCGGCGCTGTCCGCGGCCGCTGTCGTACTGCTCTTCATCATTGCCGTCGGTGTCTTTGCGCTTCTGGTCGCGTCGCCGCTCAGTTTCTGGCTCCAGCGCCTGCCGCAGATATGGGCCCAGCTTGCCACGCAGCTGTCCGAATTGCAGGGGCCGCTCGAAACCTTCAAGAGCATGCGCGAGCAGCTGCGCCAGGTGACCGGCGGCGAAGGCGTGTCGGTTTCCGTCGACGAAGGCATGGGGGTCGAGACGATGGCAACGCTCGCCCCTGCCGTCATCGCCCAGGTGCTGCTGTTTTTCGCCAGTCTCTATTTCTTTGTCGCAACGCGCTACCAGACGCGCACAGCGATCCTCCGCATCTGCTTCAACCGTCGCCTGCGCTGGCGCGTCGCCCATATCTTCCGCGACGTTGAACAGCTCGTCTCGCAATATCTGCTGTCGATCACCGTCATCAACTTCGCCGAAGGCCTGACCGTCGGGATTGGGCTCTACCTTCTCGGCGTGCCCTCGGCGCCGCTCTGGGGCGCGCTGGCGATCGTCACCAATTTCGTTCCGTTCGTCGGCCCTTTGGTCATGGTGGTCATCCTGTTCGCCGTCGGCCTGACCGAGTTCGACACCATCGGCGCTAGCCTGCTGCCGGTCGCGCTCTATCTCGGCGTCAACACCATCGAGGGCCAGTTCGTCACCCCGATGGTCATCGGCCGAACGATGACGCTCAATCCCTTCGTCGTGCTGTTGGCCCTGGCGTTCTGGATCTGGCTATGGGGCGCCATTGGCGGCTTCATCGCCATACCGGCGCTGCTCGTCGGCTACGCCATCATCCGCAACGTGCTGCCGGGCGTGAACTGGGGCGTCGACGATCTGGACCGCCAGTACGGACGCTAGTCCTCAGAGCAGCGGGCGGACGCTTTCGTCGAGGCCGCTCCAGTCGGCAAGCGCCATCAGGCCGTCGATGTCGAGCACGGTGCATCCGCCGTCACGCCATTGCACCAGCTTGCGGTCGATCAGCTTGCGGATCGTCTTGTTGGTGTGGACCAAGGAGAGGCCGAGCGTGTCGGCGACATGCTGTTGCGTGATCGGGATCTCGACCTTCCTGGTGCCGTTCATGCCGACCTTGCGTGCCCGGCTGGCGATGAAAGCAAGGAGATAGGCCGCGCGCTCAAGCGCCGAGCGGCGCCCGATGCTCAAAAGGTTCTCGTCGAGCATGCGCTCCTCGCGCGCGGCGATCCAGGTGATGTCGTAGGCAAGGCCGGGATAGTCCCGATAGAGCTCCATCAGCCGGTCGCGCTCGAACATGCACAGTAGCATCGGCGAAAGTGCTTCGACCGAATGCTGCATCTCGCCCATCAGGCTGCCCTGAAGACCGATCATGTCGCCCGGCAGAACATAGTTCAGTATCTGTCGCCGCCCGTCCTCGAGCAGCTTGTAGCGAAAGCCCCAGCCAGACAGCACCGTGTAAAGGTGCGCGCTGTTGCTGCCTTCCGACAGCAGCGTCGCACCCTTGTCGGCGGCCAGTTCGCCGCGCTTGAAGCTGCTGACAAAGGCCAGTTCCGACCTCTCGAATTCCCTGAATACCGGCATCTGCCGCAATGGACAGCTTTCGCACGGAACCTGCCGCGTCATGTCGGTTGAGTCGCTCCGCGCTGTCATGCAAACTCCTGATTGTGCTCGCCAACGCCGCGATGTGACAAAGGTTCCAGACTGCTCCATCCATGTCTTTTTTAAATGACAGCGGCCTCGACAAACGCCATGTTCGGCTTCGATTCCTTGGAGTGTCCGCGACGTGCCAGCCCCGCTTTCAGGACTGCGTATTCTTGTGCTTGAAGACGAGGCACTGATCGCGCTCGATGTCGACCAGCTTTGCCGTGACCACGGCGCCGAGGACGTCATCCTCGCCGCCAACCTGCGCGAAGCCCAGCAGGCCGCAGAGCCTTATGATGTCGCCATCATCGACGTCATGCTCGACGGCGAGCCGACGCTCGACTTCGCCCGCAGCATCGAGGCGGCCGGCGTGCCCTTCGTCTTCGCATCGGGATACGACCAGCTCGACGAACTCTTTGCCGGCTTCCCGGGTGTCCGGCTGGTGAGCAAGCCCTACTCGGGCGAAGACCTCGTCGAGGCCGTCGTCGCGAGCGTCCGCAAGCTCGCGAGTTCAGCTGACAGTTGACCCCATGACCTGGGCCGCGATCGCGTCCGGCCCATAGTCGGCTTCGCCCGAGATATCGAGGATCTCCTGCAGCCTGTTGCGGGCGCGGCTGACGCGGCTCTTGATCGTACCCACGGCGCAACCGCAGATTTCCGCCGCCTCCTCATAGGAGAAGCCCGACGCGCCAATCAGGATGATCGCTTCGCGCTGGTCTTCGGGAAGCTGCTCCAGCGCCTTGCGGAAGTCGTCGAGGTCGAGCCGTCCCGGCTGGCTCGGATGCACCGCGAGGCGCGCCGTCAGGAGGCCGTCGCTGTCTTGCACCTCGCGTCCGCGCTTGCGCATCTGCGAATAGAACTCGTTGCGCAGGATGGTGAACAGCCAGGCCTTCAGATTGGTGCCGGGCTGGAAGCTCGACTGCTTGTCCCACGCCTTGACCAGCGTTTCCTGGACAAGGTCGTCCGCCCTGTCGGCGTTCTGCGACAGCGACATGGCAAAGGCCCGCAGGCCAGGGATCGCCGCGAGCAAGTCGCCTTTGAAACCAAGGGATGCTGCCATGCCTGGTCAGTCCTTCTGCTGTGCGGGTTCAGCTTCTTCCAGCTGGCTGAGCAACTGCGCGAAACGATCCGGCACGTCGTCGGACACCAGTTCATCATAATATTGTTTGAGTTTTCTGCCGATTTCGGAGTTGGCCCCAAGAGGTTCGCCATCGCGGCGACGAATCGGCCCGGCGCTGCTGGCGCCACTGCTCTGCCTAGTCATATGCTTGCTTGCCCTTTTACACCGTCAGACGTCCCGCTCCCGATACTGACGGCGCGCAACAACCTTGTCCGGTTTCCCGAATTTTGCACCCAACTCCCCAAATGCGGATAGGTTCCACGTAAGAGGAACTTTTGCACAGGCAACGCGTTGTGGCACGCTTCCACGAAGATATGACAGCATCACATGAGGGAAACGTCGAATATGACCCTATCCACGAGAATTGCTCCACACCTGCCCTATCTCCGCCGCTTCTCGCGCGCCGTGTCGGGCTCCCAGGGAAGTGGGGACGCATTGGTGGCCGCGATGCTCGAAGCGCTCATCGACGACATTGACGTGTTCCCCTCCGCCTCCAACGACCGCATTGCGCTCTACAAGGTCTTTGCCCGTCTCTTCACCTCGGTATCGATCCGGGTACCGCAGGAATCGTCGCCCCTGGCCTGGGAAAAGCGTGCCGCGGCCAATCTGTCCGCAATCGCCCCACGCCCACGCCAGGCCTTCCTTCTTGTCGCCGTCGAAGGTTTCAACGACATCGAGGCGGCCGAGGTGCTCGACACCGACCAGGAAGAATTCGCCCGGTTGCTGCAAGAGGCGAGCGGCGAGATTTCGCGTCAGGTCGCAACCGACATCCTGATCATCGAGGACGAACCGCTGATTGCCATGGACATCGAGGAGATGGTGGAAAGCCTCGGCCATCGTGTCGTCGGAACGGCACGTACGCATGCAGAGGCTGCAGCGCTGTTCAAGCGGACACGGCCGCAGATGATCCTCGCCGACATCCAGCTGGCCGACGGCAGTTCCGGCATCGAGGCCGTCAACGAGATGCTGGCTGCAAGGCCGTTGCCTGTCATCTTCATCACCGCCTTCCCCGAGCGCCTGCTGACCGGCGAGCGTCCCGAGCCGGCGTTCCTCGTCACCAAGCCCTTCAACCCCGAAATGGTCAAGGCGCTGATTAGCCAGGCATTGTTCTTTGACAGGCAGGCAAAGGCTGCGGCATAGCCCTTTTTAGCACCGCCCCAGGGAACCAACCTTGGGGCGGAACGTTTTTCATCTATCATTTGAAGGAGATAGATCATGCTCTATTGGGCGCTCGTATTCCTTGTCGTTGCGATCATCGCCGGCGCCCTTGGCTTCGGCGGCATCGCCGGAACTTCGGCCGGCATCGCGCAGATCCTGTTCTTCGTCTTCCTCGCCTTCCTGGTGATCTCGCTCATCGCGGGCCTGTTCAGGCGCGCATGATCGCCTCGGCAAGATGAAGCACCAATCCCAAACTGGAAGCCGGCCCCCTCAGTCGGAATCCAGCGCCGCCGGGTAGCGCTCCTTCTTGAAGCGCTGCCCGGCGGTACCGTTTCAGCAGCATCGGAGTGTGCGCATCGCGTCGTCACCGCAAGCTGAAAAACCCGTGAAGGCGGCTCGTCTATGGCCAATCCCTCTCCATCGATGGGAAAAAGTTCCAGGTTGGACGCCGCCTTCTTCCATGCCTCCCGCAATGCCGGCATCGCCGTTCTGTACCAGGACCGCAAGCTGCGGACTGTCTGGTCACACAACCTCCAGCCGCCATGGGAGGAAGTCATCGGGGGGCACGGAAGCGACCACAACCTGCTTCCGGCGCAACAGGCCGACCGGTTGGTCGCGGCCAAGAAGAACGCCATCGCCACCGGCAGTTCCGGCGGCCTCGAGATCAGCCTGGCCGACAAATCTTCCGGCATGCGCTGGTTCGAAATCTGCATCGACGCCGACCGCTCGGCCCGGGGCCAGGTTCAGGGCGTGGTCGTCACGGTCATCGAGACCACCGAGCAGAAACTGCGCGAGCAGACACTCAAGGCGCTCTTACGCGAGGTCAGTCACCGCTCCAAGAACCTGCTCGCCATCATTCAGAGCATCGCCAGCCAGACCGGCCACTATTCGACTTCCGTCGACGGCTTTCTCGAGCGCTTTCGCGGCCGGCTCCAGTCCATCGCCTCATCGCAGGATCTGGTCACGTCGTCCAACTGGCGCGGCGCCGGCTTCCGAGAGCTGGTGATCGGCCAGGTCGGCCGCTACAGCATTGACACCGGTCAAGCTGTGCGGATCTCCGGCGACGACCCCTACCTCAATCCCAACGCTGCCTTGCACATCGGCCTCGCCGTGCATGAGTTGGCCGTCAACTCGGCGAGTTACGGCGCGCTTGCCCACAACGGCGGCTATGTCGAGATAACCGCCGTTGCAGCTCCGGATGCTGACGGCGAGGTGCACATGACCGTTCGCTGGACAGAGGCGATAGGCCCGGTTCCAGACAGCGAGTCGCGCAAGAAGCGCTTCGGCAGTGTGGCGCTAGAGCGGGTCGTCCCCGCCGCGCTCAACGGCAGTGCCAAACTCGAGATCGGTCCCGACAGGCTGGAATATCGTCTGGTCATGCCCAAGGCCAATTTCGAACTGGAGTGACCGGGCTCCTCGCTCGGTTGGTTTCAATCGTTTGAGCTACCTGCCAAGGCGGAACTTTTGACCCTACCTCCTCGTTTCTTGGCGAAGGTGGTTTGCCATGGAACACATCGCAGCACTTCTGTTGGTTATTTCCTGCTCGCAGGACCTGTCCGGATGCCGTGAGATTCCGGCACCGACGCCCTTGTTCGAGGTCTACGAGGATTGCCAGGCCGCGTTGCCCAAGGCCGTGAGTATGCTCGCGCCGCAGCATCCCCGGATCCTCGCCAAATGCCTTGAAGTCGACCCGGCGCTTGAGGATGAATACAACCAGCTGACCTGGAACGTGCTGCCGAACGGCATGCTCGACGCGTCGCTTTCCGTCTCCAGCGTCGTTGCCGTTTCCGAGCCGGCGCAACCGGGGGAAGCGTATCTTCATTGACCGAATCGCAGCGCGGATTTTCACGGCCGTTGCCGCAGCCCCCATTCCGCGCGCCTGCCTGCTGCCCCTAACTGATTGAATTTACGTACTGCCTCGAAAAATGATTCCGCATTTCGAGGCGATGCGCTAAGTGTCGAACGGGACGATGTTAAAGTGAGAGGACTGATTGAATGAAGAAGGTTATTCTTGCGATTGCAGCCGTCGTTGCAATCTCCGGCTGCACCACCACCGAACGTGACGTTGTGACCGGCACGGGCGTTGGTGCAGTCGCTGGCGCCCTGATCGGCGGCGGCAGGGGCGCGGTCATCGGCGGCGCCGTCGGCGCGGCCTCGGGCCTTCTGGTCCGCAACCTGCGCAACGGCTACTGCGAGTATCGCAACAGCCGCGGCCAGATTTACACTGCGCGCTGCCGCTAAGGCGGATGGCACGAACAAATCGCCCGGCGCCGGCTCTGCCCGTCGCCGGGCTTTTCTTTGCCTCAAGCGTAGCCGCCGCTCAGCCGCGGTAGGGAATATCGATCTCGACCCTCAAGCCGTCGGCCGCATAGGACCGCTCGATCTTGCCGCCCAGTTCGCGCGTGATGTTCATGTCTATCAGCTTGGTGCCGAAGCCGATCTTCTCGGGTTTCGTCACGCCATTCTGGTTACGCTCCATCCAGTTGAGCAGCAACCGCCGCCCCTTGCCCTTGCCGGACAGCCGCCAATCCACCTTGAGCCCACCGACGGAATTGTCGCCGTCGCCATATTTCAGCGCGTTGGTCGCCAACTCGTGGAAAGTCAGCCCCAGCGCCTGCGTCGTCGTCTCGTCCAGTTCGACCAGGTCCCCCTTCATCATGTCCTCGGGCAATTCCTTGCCGAACACCTGGCCGAGTTCGATGCGCAGCAACTCGCCCAAGTCGGCCTTCTGCCAGCGCGAGCGCGTCAGCATGTCCTGGGACGCAGCCATCGCCTGCAGCCGCGCCGAAAAGGACGCCGAGAACTCATCGATGTCCTTCGCGCCTGAAGCCGTCTGGCGCGCCATGGCCAGCACCCGCGCAATCGAGTTCTTGATGCGGTGCTTCATTTCCTGAAGCATCAGGTCCTTTTCCAGCAGGCTCTTCTCGCTCGCCTCATGAAGCAGCGTCGCCGCCTCATAGGCACGCTGCTGGTAGCGGGCCACAAGCGCGATGGAACCTGCAAGCACAAGTCCGAACAGACCAAGCATCAACGGTGCCGTGCTTGGCGACGGTGGCACGAAAGCAGTGCTCGGCCTGAAATTGATCGTCCATTTGCGGCCGGCCACATTGGCTTCGCGCGTCACCGAAAAATCGTCGCCATAACTGGCGTCGGGCGGCGCTTGCGAGCGGAACAACAGCGTGTCGTCATCCCTGGTGCCGTCGAACACTTCAACCGCCAGCGGCAGCAGCGGAGCCTTGCCCAGCGCCGCCTGGAACAATTCGGCAGAGCGGAAGGCGACATAGAGCAAACCGGCGGGTGCCGCACCCGCGCCTTCAGGCCGGTCGACGCGCGCGAAAACCAGAATGCCAGGCTGCCTGGCGTTGTCACCCTGGCCGAGCAGCACACGTCCGGTCGCCCGTGGCTCGCCTTGCGCCGCCATTGCCGATTCGATTGCGCTCCGACGCAGCGGATCGGTCGCCATGTCGAAACCCATCGCATCGAGGCTGGCCTTGCTCATCGGCTCGAACAGCACGATCGGCGTCCGCCACTGCAGCTCGGTTTGCGGGAAAGGCGCCCGGTCGATGCCGTAGCCGTCCTTCAGCTCGCGCGTGATTGCGTCGCTGTCGGCACTGTTGATGAACCTGACGAAGCCGATGCCTCGCAGGCTGGGGAAGTTCCGTTCGGCATCGAGCGATTCGAAGTAGTCTCGAAACTCGTCGCGCGAGAGTTTGCCCTTCTGGGCGGCAAACATCGCCTGCGTCGCGTGCAACAGGGCAAGGTCGAACTCGACCCGGCCCTCGATGCGGTTGAGCGCATCATCGGCCACGGACTGGAACTTGATGCGGGCTGCCTCGACGGTTGCCAGATAGACGAGCGCCGCCATGGTCAGGCTAACCAGCGTGACTCCAACAAAGATCAGACTGGGGAAGTACTTTCTCAATTCCGGCCGGCTCGTGTCACCCTGCAACCATTAAAGCATGATCGCCAAAAGTGGGAACTGCTTTTCGCGATCATGCTTTTAACCAGGGTCGTACGCCGCCGGGAAGTTGGCAGATCAGGCCGCGATCTGCATCGCTCCCGGTCCGGGGATTGCGCCGGGCGGACACTTGCCGAGGATGATCATGCCGAGCACCTCGTCCTTGGTCACGTCCTGGGTACGTGCCGTGCCCACCACCTGGCCGTTCTTCATCACGCAGACGCGGTCGGCGAGGTCGAACACGTCGTGGATGTCGTGGCTGATCAGGAAGATGCCGATACCGTCGGCCTTGAGCTGCTTGACCAGTTCGCCGACCTGCGCCGTCTCCTGGGGCCCGAGGGCCGCCGTCGGCTCGTCCATGATCAGGATGCGGGCGTTGAACAGGATGGCGCGTGCGATCGCCACCGACTGTCGCTGGCCGCCGGAAAGCTTGCTCACCGGCTCCTTGAAGCGTTGGAAGCGCGGGTTGAGCCTGCCCATCACCTTGCGTGCCTCGGCCTCCATGGCGACGTCGTCGAGCGTGCCGTAGGCGGTCATGATCTCGCGGCCGAGGAACAGGTTGGCGGCGGCGTCGACATTGTCGGCCAGCGCCAGCGTCTGGTAGATGGTCTCCATGCCGTATTTCTTGGCGTCGCGCGGATTGGAGATCGCTGCCTCCTCCCCCCGGACCATGATCGTGCCGGCGTCGCGCTTGTAGGCGCCCGACAGGATCTTGATCAGCGTCGACTTGCCAGCGCCGTTATGGCCGAGCAGCGCCACCACTTCACCGGGATAGAGGTCGACCGAGGCATCGTCGACGGCGCGGATGCCGCCGAAGGCAATGGAGATGTTCTTGAGGTCGACGAGCGGGATACGGGTCTGTTCCATGATCTTGGCTCCCGGATTTCGTTAGACGCGCTTGCGGTAGAGCGTGTCGAGCCAGACGGCCACGACCAGCACCAGGCCGACGACGATGTTCTGCAGCGGCGTGTCGATGTTGAGCAGCACCATGCCCGACTGCAGCGACTGCATCAGCAGAGCGCCCAGCATGGCACCCGCAACTGTGCCGGCACCACCGGCGAGCGAGGTGCCGCCGATGACCGCCGCGGCGATGACCAGCAATTCATCCAGCGTGCCGAGAGAGTTGGTGGCAGAGTTCAGGCGGGCACTGGAAACCGCCGCGCTGATCGCTGCCAGCACGCCCATGATCATGAACACCTTCATGGTGATCCAGCGCGTGTTGATGCCGGCGAGGTTGGCGGCTTCGGGGTTGCCGCCGATGGCGAACACATAGCGGCCGAAGCGTGTGCGGTTGGTGACGAAGGTCATGACAATGCCCACGGCCACCGCGATCAGGACGGGAATGGCAATGCCATGGGCGATGAACAGCCCGCCTTCGGGGATCGTGATGCCATTGGCCTCGGCGTATCGGCGCACGATGCCGATCGGCCAGGGGTAGGAATTGGCAATCCAGATCGCACCGAGGATCACTCCGCAGGTAACGGCACCAAGAAATGCCTCGGCCCAGAGCGGCCGCAGCGGGAACTTGAACCGTTTGCGTTGCTGGCGACCGTTCAGCAGCGCGAGAACCACGGCCAGGCATGCGACAAGACCGACGATCCAGCTCCATGTCGCGCCGATGGCGCCCTGGGGACCACCGCCCATCAGTTGGAAGGTCGCATCGAGCGGCGCGATCGTCTGGCCACTGGTGACCCACCAGGCCGCGCCGCGCCAGATCAGCAATCCGCCCAGCGTCACGATGAAGGCGGGAACCTCCATATAGGCGATGACGAAGCCCTGCAGCGCACCGATCACCAGGCCGAGTGTTATGCCGATGGCAAGTGCCAGCGCCCAGATCCATGGATTGCCGAGTTCGAGACCGACGGTCCTGACCAGGAAATGCACCTGGGCGAAGCCCATCACCATACCGATCAGGCCTTCGGCCGAGCCGACCGACAGATCGATGTTGCGCATGACTATGACCAAAACCATGCCGGTGGCCATGATAGCCACGGCGGAAGCCTGTACCGACAGGTTCCACAGGTTGCGGAAGGTCAGGAAGGTGCGGCTGTCGAACTCAAATGGGTTGACGCCGAGGCGCAGGCTCGAAATCACCTGCAGTCCGATCCAGATCAGCAACAGCGCGCCGACCATGCCGAGCATGCGCGTATCGATCTCGGTTGCCTTGAGGAAACGCCCGATTGGGGTGAGCTCGGTCGTTCGCGCTCGGTCGGACGGCGCGTTGGTTGTCGTGTCTGTCATTGTTACCTCCCGACCGGATGGCCGTCTAAGCGGCAGCCGGTGTGCGCATGATAGGGTCAATCCGCCATGTCATGAAGCGGGCGCTTTTGAAAAACGCCGCGGCAAGCCGCGGCGTTTGACCGATCGGATGAAGCCGATCTTAGTTGCAGGCTGCGACCGAACCGGCCGCCACGCCCTGGCAGACCACGTCCTTGCCGACCCAGCCGGCGTCGATGACGACGTTGAGGTTTTCCTTGGTGATCGGAACCGGCGTCAGGAAGACCGAGTTCAGCTCGAGGCCGCCGGGCGTCTTGAACTTGGTGACGTTGGCGATCTCTTCCATCTTCTTGCCGTCGGCGAGCTGCGAGGCGATCTCGGCTGCGTTCTTGCCGAGTTCGCGCGCATCCTTCCACACCGACACGGTCTGGGTGCCGAGCGCGATACGATTGAGCGCGGCATGGTCGCCGTCCTGGCCCGAAACCGGAACCGAACCAGCAAGTCCCTGTGCCTGGAGCGCAGCGATCGCGCCACCGGCGGTGCCGTCGTTCGAAGCCACGACCGCGTCGATCTTGTTGTCGTTGGCGGTCAGGAACTGCTCCATGTTCTTCTGGGCATTGGCCGGCAGCCAGCCGTCGGTATAGGCCTCGCCGACATTCTTGATCTTGCCGGCGTCGACGGCTTCCTTGAGCACTTCCATCTGGCCCGCAAACAGGAAGTCGGCGTTCGGATCGGCACCGCTGCCCTTGATGAAGACGTAGTTGCCCTCAGGCTTCGCGGCGAACACGCCCTTGGCCTGCATGCGGCCGACTTCCTTGTTGTCGAAGGTCAGGTAGAAGGCGTCCTTGTTCTCGATCAGGCGGTCGTAGCCGACGACCGGAATGCCCTCGGCGACAGCCTTGTCGACGGCCGGGCCGATGGCGCTGGCGTCCTGTGCCAGGATGATCAGCGCATTGGCACCCTGCGAGATAAGGCTTTCGACGTCGGTCAGCTGCTTGGCCGGCGACGACTGGGCGTCGGCCGAAATATACTTGTCACCGGCGGCCTCGATGGCGGCCTTCATGGCGGCTTCGTCGGTCTTCCAGCGCTCTTCCTGGAAGTTCGACCACGACACGCCGACAACCTTGTCCTTCGCCTCGGCGACAGCCGAAAGCGATAGAGTCATGGCGACGCCCGCCAGAATGGCGGTGGTAAACTTTTTCATGATTTTCCTCCCTGCGCCCAACGGGCGCGCCTTCTTCGCGATAGCCCTTGGAGAAGCTCTTTTTTTCGAGCCTCGAAAAAATAGTGACTCAACCGCCTGTCGCTGTCAACATGGTTTCGCAACGCTTCCCTATTTTTTTCGGAGCTCGAAATAAATAAAGACATTTGCCCTCCGCTCTGTCACAATGGCTTGGCGCGATAGGGACTGCCGCTTAAGAAGGCAGCGCTTCGCCGGGAGGAAGACGAGCACATGTCGGTCGGCATACGTCACGACGATCTGAGACGACGCAATCGAGCTATGGTTATATCCGCAGTTCGTCGCGCCAGCCAGCCTTCGCGCACAGAGATTGCCGCCACCACCGGCCTCAGCCACTCCACCATATCGACGATATCGTCCGACCTCATCGCAGAGGGCATTCTCGCCGAAGCCAAGGGCTCCGAGCCGGTCTCGATGAAGCGCGGCCGGCCGCAGGTCGCCTTGACGCTGGAGCCCAGGGCGGCATCGATCGTTGCCGTCGTGCTTTCGCTCAACAGCCTGTCGGCCGCCATCATCGACTATGCCGGCAACACGGTCGTCGAGGACACCAGGCGGCTGGTGACCCAACGCATGCCGGCCGAAGCCCTGATCGACGAATGCATCGCCATGATCCGGCGTCTGATGGACCGCCTCGACACGACCGTCGGCCCGGTTCTACGCATTGCGATCGCGGTCCAGGGCATCACCGATTCCGGCTCGCGCAAGCTGCTGTGGTCGCCGATCACGAGACACGATGACATCCCTTTCGCCGACCGGCTCGAACAGGAGTTCGGCGTGCCGGTGACGGTGGAGAACGACTGCAACATGATCGCCGAGGCGTTGCGCTGGCGCGATCCCGTGCGCTATCGCGACGACTTCATCGCCATCCTTCTGTCGCACGGCATCGGCATGGGCCTTGTCATCAAGGGCGAACTGTTCACCGGCACGCAGTCCTCCGGCGCCGAGTTCGGCCACATGATCCATCGTCCCGACGGCGCGCTCTGCCGCTGCGGCCGCCGCGGCTGCATCGAGGCCTATGCCGGCAACTACGCCATCTGGCGCAACGCCAAGCTTGGCGACGAGAATGCCGAGCCGCTGGCCGACCTGTCCGACGACGACATCACGGCGCTCGCCGATGCCGCCCGCGACCATGACGGTCCCGAGCGCGAGGCTTTCCGCAAGGCCGGCGAAGCCATCGGCTTCGGCCTGGGCTCGATGTTTGCGCTGTTCGACCCGGCGCCGCTCGCCTTCGTCGGCGTCGGCGCCACGGCTTTCGACCTGATGGAGCCGCATGTGCTGTCGGCGATCGCCAAGACAGCCGGCGGGCTGCACTCGAAGGCAATCTCGTTCGATACCGAGCCCAATGAGGTTCCGCTCAAGCGCGAGGGCGCAATGATGCGCGCCCTGCTCCATGTCGATCAGGAGATATTCGCGGCCCGATTGGGCGGAGCCACCCCTGCGAGTGCAGGAAAGAACGTCGCCTAGCCGCGCCCGTCCGATGCGACTTTTGGCACGAGGGGTCACCTGGAACTGTTCCTTTTCTTGCTCCAGGTCGAACGGAAGGCCGCGACTCGAAGCAGGAGCACTGACAGCACCGCCGCCACAAAAGGCCACTGCAGCGGGTTCGGCTCCGGCATCGGACGATGGAAGCTCAGGAAGTGCATGAACAGGAAATAGGCCGTGTGCAGCAAGGCAAGTCCCCACAGCACGGTTGCGGCGTTCTGCAGAAACTTCCAGACCGAAGAACCGAGCATGCGGATTGACCGGTCGTTCGAGGTCGACATGAGCACGAGCGCATAGGCAAGGGCTGCAATCCCTGTCAGGTTGGCCAGACCGAAGCCATGCTGGAACATCACATATTCACCCGTCTGTGGGTTCATTTCGTAGCCGAAGAGCCGCGCGAAATCCCACTCGACCCAGCCTTCGAGTATGATGATCGTATGCACGGCCGCCAGAAGGGTCGCGTAGATGCCGGTCTCCCGCCGATAGGCCACCACCCGCAGCAAGGCGGGCCACAGGCGCGACAATGGCCCGATCGACATGGTGATCACCAGAAGCGCCAGCGATGCGTCCGCGAATGCACGGTTCCACCGGTGCATCGGGCTCCACTGCCCGTGAACGACGGCGAATGCATAGACCAGTGCGCCAGCAAGCCCGACAACCACAACATGACGAAGCAGCGTCCGGCGCAATAGAGAGGCTGGCTGACCGGCGCGGACGCGATCGCTTGGGATATCGGTCATTGCAGATACTCCGGTTGCATTGCGGCATCCACTCGACGAGCGCGTATTTCGCGCCATGACGCAGCAGTGAGGAACGCAATGCCGAGCGCTGAAATCAGGGGGCGGATCGGGTCGAACCACATCATCAGGAATTCGCCCCCGAACAGAAGCATGAGGATCTTGTTGCACGTCGGGCAGGCGATGCCGATGAAACCGGCCACGCCGCCGATGCCCGCGCGGCGCACTGAACAGACGGGTCGCCGCACGGCGACATAAAGCCCCGAGAGCGCCGACAGAACCACCAAGGCGGGCAGTTCCCAGCCCGCGACGGGGGTCATCCGGACAAACAGCGGATTGTCCCAGAGCGCCGAAACGGTGCCCAGCGCGGCAAAGCTCAGGATGGTCACGGCCACCCCCTTGAGAACGGCGCCGCCATGCCAGGGCCCTGAATGCGCCAAGCCGATGATGCGGTCATTCATGTCGTGTCTGCTCCAAGTTGGCCGGACGGCGCTTCGCAAGCCGGCCGGCGAGAACCTGCTGGGGTGACCGCTACATCAGCCGGCGGCTTGCGAAGCGCTGCCGCCGGCGACCTCGTGCGAATGGGGTTGGGTCGGATCGCCCAGCACGAGGATGGGCGACTGGCTCGGCACCCGTTCGTACAGATCGATGATGTCCTGGTTCATCAGGCGGACGCAGCCGCTCGAGACCGCCTTGCCAATAGTCCAGTACTCGGGCGTTCCGTGAACGCGATAAAGCGTGTCGACCTTGCCCTGGAAGACGTAGAGGGCCCGTGCTCCCAGCGGATTTTCGAGGCCGGGCGGCATGCCGCCACGGTCGGCGCCCCACTGGGCGAGATTTGGCTGACGCGCGATCATCTCGTCGGGCGGCGTCCATTTCGGCCATTCCTGTTTCCAGCCGATGCGGCCCCTTCCCGCCCAGGTGAAGCCAGCCCGGCCGAGCCCGACGCCGTAGCGCATGGCCTTGCCGTCCGGCTGGACGAGGTAGAGGTAGAAATTGTCCGTGTCGACGACCAGCGTTCCGACCGGTTCCTCGGTGACATAGTCGACCTGCCGCCGGTAATAGCGGCTCGGCACCTTGGTCAGGTCGATCGCGGCAATGGGGAACTTCTCGTTCGGCAGCGGGCCGTACATCGCAAGGGCATTGCTGTCGACGACAGGCGGCGGCGCCTTCTTGACCGGCGCACTTGCGGCCGGCACGGCCGCTTGTTGGGTGCTGACGCAGCCGGACACCGCAAGGGTCCCCAGGCCGGCTACGCCGGTGAGAAAACGCCGGCGGCTCAATGCCGAGCCACCTCCGGGCGTCGGCGCGGCGCCCGCGGCGCTCGTTTCAAAAGTGTTCCTAGGCATTGGCAGTCTCCTGGCACCATTTCCTGTATTTCGGGTGACACGCGGTCGTGGAGGTCGATGACCGGTCGTTGACCATGCGCATGCAGCCGCTCGGCACCGATCCGACGACCGGCGACGGCTCGTGCGTGCGGAAGCACGTCATCTAGCTGTTGCCGCGAGCAAAGCGCGGGCTCCTTGCGGGCTGGCGGGAATGCCAGCCGGCGGCGTCGCTACGGCGGACGCGCTCGGGCCTGGCCCAAGCGCAAGAGTTTCTCGGGAAGATCGTCCGTCTCCTCATCGCAACTGATTTCGGACGGCCTCGTCGGTGCGAGGGCCGAACGGTCAAAAATCAGGCAGCGATCGGAGGTCGAAGAAACGATGCGCTCGCCACGCGACGCGGCATGGGATCTGGGAGCCGCTTGCGAAGCATCGTGTGGATCGGTGCGGCAAGCTCGTCATGGGCCTGCCAGGCAGGGCAGTCGCCCAGGCAGTGTGTGCTGGTGCTGTGCTCGTCGGACGTCTCGCCGGTGCAGCGATCCAGGGAAGGCAAGCACCCATCGGGCGCGGCGATAACTTCCGCCTGCCCGGTTGTCACCGGCTGCGCGCCAATGTTCGTGCCTGCGGCCTCTGCCCGATCGAGGGGCAGTCCGTAAAGCATGGTGATCAGCACCAGAACAATGGCCGAGACAACGTTGCGCACAAGGCGCCAGCTAGCATGAAAATGGACAATTTTTGGTATCGATGACATCACGAAATCGTCATCGCAGGCCATTTAATCTACCGTTGCTGAAGAAGTTACCCATCAGCGACATGGATCATCAGTTGTTCCTGCAGAAAAACCATCCCGCCGCCAGAAGGTTTGCTTGCATCGGCATCGACACCAAAGCATCGCGACGCAGGCGAGCTGTCATGATCGAGTGCCAATCGCGCGGCCGCGCCGCCACCCTGGCGGAGCACAAATCGACGACGCGCCTACCGACCCGATCTGCTGCGGGCCGCAGCTTGCCTAGGCCCGCTTGTGGCCAGAACGAAACAACGGACGTCGACCGCTAATCCTCGCGGATGGCGTAGCCGGCACCGCGGATGGTGCGGATGACGTCGGGCATGCGGCCGTTGTTGACTGCCTTGCGCAGGCGCCCGACATGCACGTCAACGGTGCGCTCGTCGATATAGATCGTCTCGCCCCAGACATTGTCGAGCAGTTGACTGCGCGAGAACACCCTGCCCGGATGCCGCATCATGAATTCCAGCAGGCGGAACTCGGTCGGCCCGAGCTTGATCTCGCTCTTCTTGCGGTAGACCCGGTGCGACTCGCGGTCGAGCATGATGTCGCCGACCTTGAGGATAGACGACAGCACCTCGGGCTTGGCTCGGCGTAGCAGCGCCTTGACCCGCGCCATGAACTCGGGCGTCGAGAACGGCTTGACCAGATAGTCGTCCGCACCGGTCGAAAGCCCGCGCACCCGGTCGCTCTCTTCGCCGCGCGCCGTCAGCATGATGATCGGCAGGCGCTCGGTGTCGGGCCGCATCCTCAGCCGGCGGCACAGCTCGATGCCGGAAAGTGCCGGCACCATCCAGTCGAGTACCAGCAGATCGGGCACGTTTTCCTGGAGCCTGATCTCGGCTTCGTCGCCACGCGTGACGACTTCGACCTGATAACCTTCGGATTCGAGATTGTATCGAAGCAGCACGCCCAGCGGCTCTTCGTCCTCGACGACCATGACCTTGGGAGCGATCATCGGCTGTGCCTTTTCTTGGCGCATGACCCCGATCGGATCATGCGCGGATTAACTTGCCGCAGCGCCCCCGCGCCCCGCACATGCAGCGCTGAAGTGTTCAGGCCGACACTGCCGTCGTGGTCTCGTCGACCTTCGGGCGGTTGAGCGGCAATTGCGTGCCGGTGACCACGAAATAGGCGTTCTCGGCGACGTTGGTGACATGGTCGCCGATGCGCTCGAGGTTCTTGGCGCAGAACAGCAGATGCGTGCATGCGGTGATGTTGCGCGGATCTTCCATCATGTAGGTCAGGAGCTCGCGGAACACGGCCGTGTACTGGATGTCGATCTTCTGGTCGTCGTTGCGCAGTTCCTTCAGGCCTTCGGCCTGGCGCGCGACATAGAGATCGACCACGCCGCGGACCTGGCCGAGCACCAGCTGCGCCATCGCGTCGATGGAGTGCGAAAGGTTGCGCGGCGTCGGCGACTGGCCGACGGCACCGACACGCTTGGCGATGTTCTTGGCCAGGTCGCCGATGCGCTCGAGATCGCCGGCCATGCGGATGGCGCCGACCACGGCGCGCAAATCCTGCGCCATCGGCTGGCGCTTGGCGATCAGCGTGATCGCGCTGTTGTCGAGCTCGCGCTGCTTGGCGTCCATGATCGTGTCGTCGGCGACGACGTTCTGCGCCAGCGCCTGGTCGGACGAAAGCAGTGCGCGGATCGCACCTGCCACCATCGCGCCGGCCAGGTCGCCCATGTCGCGGATAACCTGGTCGACGTGTTTGAGTTCTTCGTCGAAGGACCGGACTGTGTGCTCGCCCATGGTGTGTTCCTCGTCTGATGCTGGTCGGAGCCGATATCGCTCAGCCGAAACGGCCGGTGATGTAGTCCTGCGTCCGCTTGTCGTCGGGGTTGGTGAACATCTTGTCGGTCGGGCCTTCCTCGACCAGATAGCCGAGATGGAACATCGCCGTGCGCTGCGACACGCGTGCCGCCTGCTGCATCGAGTGCGTCACGATGACGATGGTGTAGTTCTCGCGCAGCTCGTCGATCAACTCTTCGACCTTGGCGGTGGCGATCGGGTCGAGCGCCGAGCACGGTTCGTCCATCAGGATCACCTCGGGCGCAACCGCGATGGCGCGCGCGATGCACAGGCGCTGCTGCTGGCCGCCCGACAGGCCGGTGCCCGGCTCGTTGAGACGGTCCTTGGCTTCGTTCCACAGCGCTGCCTTCTGCAGGCTCTTCTCGACGATCTCGTCAAGCTCGGCCTTGTTCTTGGCGAGGCCGTGGATGCGCGGGCCGTAGGCGACGTTCTCGTAGATCGACTTGGGGAACGGGTTCGGCTTCTGGAACACCATGCCGACACGCGCGCGCAGCTCGACGACGTCGATCTTGGGATCGTAGATGTCTTCGTTGTCGAGCGTGATCTTGCCGCCGACACGGGCGCTGTCGATGGTGTCGTTCATGCGGTTGAGGCAGCGCAGGAAAGTCGACTTGCCGCAGCCCGAAGGGCCGATCAGCGCCGTCACCTGGTTCTGGCGGACATCGAGATTGACCCCGAACAGCGCCTGCTTGTCGCCATAGTGCACGGTGACCTGGTCGCCACGCATCTTGATGGGTTCATTGGGTCTGTTCATCTCGGCATTCACCGCGTCTTCGAGGGATTTCTCGGTCATGATGTTCATAGCAGGATGCTCCTTGTCCATGCCCTACCAGCGCCGCTCGAAGCGGCGGCGGAGGACGATGGCGACGATGTTCATGGCCATGAGGAAGATCAGAAGGATGATGATGGCGCCCGACATGCGCTCGACGAAGGCGCGCTCGGCCTCGTTCGCCCACATGTAGATCTGCACCGGCAAGGCCGTCGCCGGGTCGAAAGGCGTCTTGGGATAATCGGCGACGAACGCGACCATGCCGATCAGAAGCAGCGGCGCCGTCTCGCCGAGAGCACGCGCCAGGCCGATGATCGTGCCGGTCAGGATGCCGGGAGCGGCCAGCGGCAGGATGTGCTGGAACACCATCTGCATCTTCGACGCGCCGAGACCAAGCGCAGCCGACCGGATCGACGGCGGCACTGCGGCGAGTGCGGCACGCGTTGCGATGATGATGGTCGGCAGCGTCATCAGCGTCAGCACCAGTCCGCCGACGAACGAGGCCGAGCGCGGCAGGCCGAGGAAATTGATGAACACCGCCAGGCCGAGCAGGCCGAAGACGATCGACGGCACGGCGGCGAGGTTGTTGATGTTGACCTCGATCAGGTCGGTGAAGCGGCTCTTCTTGGCGAATTCCTCGAGATAGATCGAGGCGGCGACACCGATCGGCAATGCCAGCAAAAGCACGATCACCATCATGTAGATCGAGCCGATCAGGGCGACGCCGACGCCCGAGGTCTCGGGCCGGCTCGACGCGCCGTAGCTGAACAGCCCGGTATTGAAGTGCTCGGCCATCACGCCTTCGGCCTTGAGCTTGTTCATCCACTCGACCTGCTGGTCAGACACCTTGCGGCGGCTTTCCGGCACGTTGAGGTCGATCTGGCCCTTGTAGGCCGAGTCGAGATTGGCAGCCGCAAGGATGTCCACGTCCCGGGTCGTGCCGATGACCGACGGATCGGCCGCAACGATGGCCCTGAGCTGGACGCGCGAACCGTCCGACAGGAAGCCCTTGAGCTTGCGCACGGTGGCGCGGTCGCTCGGATCGATGCCGAGTTTTTCGATCAGCGCGGCCTCGGCGAGCTTGGGATAGTTCGCCGTGACCAGCACGTTCGGATCGGTCGCCCGCTTGTTGGACGGGTCGATGATCTTTTCGTCGAAATGGATCGGCAGCGTCACCGTCGTCTGCCAAAAGGCGGTGTAGCCCTTGGAGACGATCGAGGTCAGCATGACCCCAAGGAACGCCAGGCCGACCGCAATCGCCAGCACGCCATAGAGGCGGAAGCGGCGTTCGGCGGCGTAGCGTTTCTTGATGCCGATGTCGCGGCGCGGACGAGCCGCGGACGAGGCAAGCGTGTCGAGCGAAATATCGGTCATTCGTACTGCTCCCGGTACTTCCGGACGATGTAAAGCGCGACGATGTTCATCACCAGCGTCAGCGCGAAAAGCGTGATGCCGAGCGCGAAGGCGACAAGCGTCTGCGGCGTGTTGAACTCGAGGTCGCCGGTCAGCTGGTTGACGATCTTGACGGTGATGGTGGTCATCGCCTCGAACGGGTTGAGCGTCAAGTTAGCCGCGACGCCGGCTGCCAGCACCACGATCATCGTTTCGCCGATGGCGCGCGAGGCGGTCAGCAGGATGGCACCGACGATGCCCGGCAGCGCGGCTGGGAGGATGACGCGCTTGATCGTTTCCGAGCGCGTGGCGCCGAGTCCGAGCGAGCCGTCGCGCATGGCGCGCGGCACGGCGGTGATGATGTCGTCGGAGAGCGAGGAGACGACCGGGATCAGCATCACGCCCATCACCAGGCCGGCGGTCAGGATCGACTGCGCCTGGATGAACGGTGTGCCGCCGGCAAGTGCCGCGCTGATGTCGCGCAGGAAGGGTCCGAGCGTGACGAGGGCGAAGATACCGTAGACGATGGTCGGAATGCCGGCGAGCAGCTCGAGCGCCGGCTTGACCACCGCACGCACCTTGGGCGCCGCATATTCCGACATGTAGACCGCCGACATCAGGCCGATCGGCACGGCGACCAGCAGCGCCACGAAGGCGATGTAGAGCGTGCCGGCCAGCAGCGGGATCAGGCCGAACTGGCCTTCCGCGCCACCGGAGCCGGCGGCCGCGAAACGCGGATCCCACACCGTGCCGAAGAAGAAATTGGTCAGCGGGATCTTTTCGAAGAACGCGATCGTCTGGAACAGCATCGACAGCACGATGCCGATGGTCGTCAGGATGGCCAGCGTCGAGGCGCCGAGCAGGCTCCACAGCATCACCTTCTCGACATGGTTGCGTGCCCTGCCGCGCGGGGTGATGCGGCTGAGGCCGTAGACCGATCCGAGCAGGGCAAGCCCGATCGAAACGACCGCGACGATCATGTCGAGACGATCGGAGACGCGGTTGGCGTCTGCGGCGATCGGGATCATGTAGTCCTGGGTATCGGGCGCCAGCGCCACGCCCTTTGCGGCGAGCATCGGCTGCAGTTCGGCAAAAGTCTGGGGCAATGCGGCAAGCGTCTGGCTGTCGAGCCGGCGCATGCCGCTGGCAAGGCTCTTGACCAGACCCGCCGCGAGATCTTCATGCGCCACCGTGCCGTCGGCGATATCGGCAGGCAGGGCCGCATGGATATGGCTGTTCAGATAGGCGCTCGCGCCGATATCCCAGGCCGCGAGAAACAGGACGGCCGGAATGACGCCCGTGAGGAACGCCCACCAGCCATGATAATGCGCCCGCGAGTGCGGCTTGACCGTTCCGTCGTCCTGCGCGCGCGCCCTTTGCCGGCCGATCACGAATGCGATCAGCCCGATTGCGAGTACGATGGCGAAGACGAGCAGGAAAGACATGGGCCGGCCTCGGTGAATTCGGTTCTTTGTGCCGAACGGGACAGTCGGCAAAATATTCCACGGGGCGACGGATCTTTCCGCCGCCCCGTGGCAGTTCGAAGATTACATGGTCTTGCCGGCGGTGAACGCCTCGCGCTGGGCAGCGCGTTCTGCGTCCGGAGCGGCAACCAGGCCGTAGTCGGCGAGCGGGCTTTCCGGGCCGACCATCTGGTCGTCGAGGAAGAACTCGACATATTCCTTCAGGCCCGGAATGACGCCGAGATGCGCCTTCTTGACGTAGAAGAACAGCGGACGCGAAACCGGATACTCGCCCGAGGCGATGGTCTCGACCGAAGGCGTGATGCCGCCGACGGTGGCGACCTTCAGCTTGTCGGCGTTGTTTTCGTAGAAGGCCAGGCCGAACACGCCGACGCCGGTCTTGTTCGAGTCGATGCGAGCCAGCGTCTCGGAGTAGTCGCCGTCGATGTCGACAGCCTTGCCGTCCTTGCGCACTGCCTTGCACGAAGCGTCAGCGGCCTTGTCGTCGAGGCCGGCCGCCTTGGCAGCTTCAACGCCGCCGAGTGCCTTGCAGCCGGCGATCAGCAGCTTCTCTTCGAAGACTTCGCGGGTGCCGTGCTTTTCGCCCGGGATGTAGGCAGCGATGTCCCAGTCGGGCAGGTTCGGGTTGACCTGGTTCCACTTGGTGTTGGGGTTTTCGACCAGCTTGCCGTCGACGACGATCTTGGCGGCCAGCGCCTTGTAGATGTCTTCCGAGGTCAGCGCCCAGTCCGGGCCGTTGACGTCGGTCGCAAAGACGATGCCGTCATAGCCGATCTTGACTTCCTGGATGTCCTTGACGCCGGCGTCGATGCAGGACTGGACTTCGTCCTTCTTGATCGCGCGCGACGAGTTGGCGATGTCGATGGTGTTCTCGCCGACGCCCTTGCAGAATTCCTTGATGCCGGCGCCCGAACCGCCGGACTCGACCACCGGGGTCTTGAAGTTCGAGAAGGTTTCGCCGAACTGTTCGGCAACGATCTTGGCATAGGGCAGAACGGTCGAGGAACCGGCAACCTGAACCTGGTCGCGGGCCGAGGCGTAGCCTGCCGAGGCGACAATCGCGAAGGCAGCCGCCGACGCAGTGAGAAGAGCTTTTTTCATTGGGGCCTGCTCCTGTAGAGTATCTCGTATGACGCCTTTCTTCGGCGCCCGGTGAGCCAATAGCCCCCCTCTATTACAGTTGCATGACAGTTTCGTGTCACCCCTGTAACGGTTGCAGTGCTTGGCGGTGAAGGGGTCGTTTCCTCGGTCCTTTGCCGGCGCGAGGCAAACAACAGACCGGAGCCGAAAGCAAGCCGTCTACCCAACGGCAGGCCGGGCTTTACGGTTGCGGGCTGTCACATTTCCACAGTCTTCGGCGCTCTGGCCCGGTGCGCGCGGAAGATTAACGTCAGGCCGGGCCGAAAATGATGGGTTCCGGGATCGCTCTTGGGCGACGAACGGAGCGGACGTTCAACTACGTGGGTACCGGAAGCGCGGTATCAGATATCTGCGGCCGGCATCACCTGAATCAGGCCCTAGATCGCGCCGCAGCGCTCATCGTCCTGCCACGACCAGCGTTCGATCTTTTCGAGCAGCGCACGCGGGCTGATCGGCTTGGGCAGATAGTCGTCCATGCCGGCTTCCAGGCAGCGTTCCTTGTCGCCTTTCAGCGCATGTGCGGTCACGCCGATGATCGGCACGCGTGTGCCCGTGCCGCGTTCGAGCTTGCGGATTTCGCCCGTCGCCTCCAGCCCGTTCATCTCGGGCATCGACACGTCCATCAGGATCATCCGCGGACGGCGCTCGCCGAAGGCCGCCACTGCGCGGCGGCCGTTGCCGACGATCTCGAACGACAGTTCCGTCTCTGCCAGGATCTGGCTGAACACCATCTGGTTCACTTCGTTGTCCTCGGCGACGAGAATGTCGAGGCCGCCCTCGCCAGCCGGCCGCTGTCCGCCGCGCAGGCGCGTCACACTGGCCGCCTGGCCGCCCGCGTCCTTGGCCGGCATCTGCCCATCGGCCACCTGCACCGGCGTGAGGTTCGGCGCCCGGCGGCGCTGGATGCTGCCGACCAGTGCCTCGAGCAGCGCCGACGATCGCGCCGGCTTGATCAGCTGGGCATCGATGGCGAGGTCCCGGTGGGCGGGGCCCGACAGCGACTGGTCGACCGAGGTCAGCATGACGATCGGCGTGTCGCTGAGGCCAGGTGTATGGCGCACGATCCGCGCCATCTCCGCCCCGGTCATGCCTGGCATCTGGTAGTCGAGCACGATGCAGTCGACCTTGACGCCCATCGCCTGCGCTGCGGTCAGCACGCGCAAGCCCTCGTCACCGCTGCGCGCAGCACAGGAATCGAAGCCCCACGACACCATCTGCTCGGTCAGGATCGTCCGGTTGACGGCATTGTCGTCGACGATCAGCACGCGCGCGCCGGTCACGTCGATCAGCGCCGCCGGTCGGCTTTCCAGCCGCCCGGCATTGGGCAGCGTCAGCGTGAACCAAAAGGTCGAACCCGCACCTTCGGCGCTGTCGACGCCGATCTCGCCGCCCATCATGTCGACGAGCCGCGAGGTGATGGCGAGGCCGAGGCCGGTGCCTTCATGCCGGCGCGTCGAGGACGCATCGACCTGGCTGAACTTCTCGAACACCAGCTTGAGCTTGGCCTCGGGAATGCCGATGCCAGTGTCGGTCACCGCGACATGCAGCTTCGTCGCATCGCCCTCGCTGCGGCCGGTGACATCAACCAGCACATGGCCCGAATCGGTGAACTTGACGGCGTTGCCGAGCAGGTTGGTGATGATCTGCCTGATGCGCCCGACATCGCCGACATAGAGATGCCGCAGGTCGGGCTGCAGCCGCACGATCAGTTCGAGGTCCTTCTCCTTGGCCCGCGTCGACATCAGCGTCGCGACGTCCTCGATCGCCTCGGCCAGGTTGAACGGGATCGGATCGAGCACCAGCTGCCCGGCGTCGATCTTCGAGAAGTCGAGGATGTCATTGATGATCGTCAGCAGCGCATTGCCCGACTTGACGATGATGTCGGTGAACGTCTTCTGCTTCGGATCGAGATCCGATTTAGCCAGAAGCTCCGCCATGCCGAGCACTCCGTTCATCGGCGTGCGAATCTCGTGGCTCATGTTGGCGAGGAATTCCGACTTGGCGCGGTCGGCCAGCACGGCCCGGCGCTGCGCTTCTTCGAGTTCGGCTTCGCGCTGCTTGAGTTCGGTGATGTTGGTGGTCGAGCCGATCAGGTAGAGCGAGCCGTCGGACGCCACCATCGCGCTCTTGCGGGCGAACTGGTGGCGCGTCGAACCATCGGCCTCCGTCGCCGTCTCCTCGACCTCCACCGTTGCGCCGCTGCGCATGACCTCGCGGTCGGCCTCCATGAAAGGCTCGCCTTCCGGGCCGAAGATCTCGGCGTCGGTCTTGCCGATCGCCTCTTGCTTGGAGAAGCCGGTCAACTCGCACCAGCCCTGGTTGACATACATCAGCCTGAGGTCGTCGTGCTTGGCGTAGATCGACACCGGCACATTGTCGATCAGGCTGCGGAAAACCTCGTTCTCGCGCATGCTTTCCTGCAGCGCCCGCTCGCGCTGCTTAAGCTCGGTGATGTCGACGCGCACGCCGATGAATGTGCCGTCGGCGAGGCGCTGGTCGAAGACCTGATACCAGCGCCCGTCGGGATTGCGCCGCTCGCGCTCGGCATGGCTGGTGTGGTAGCGGCCGATCATGCCTTCGATCCAGGCTTCCGGATCGGCATCGTAAAGGGCGTCGAGCGCGGGCTCGCCGGTATCGCGGTAGTAGCCGGCGCGCTGCGCCAGCACCAGGCTGTCGCGCAGCGTGCTGCCCTCGGCCATGGCTTCGCCAATTGCCGGCAACGCGCTCTTGAGCTTGCGGTTGGCGAGCACGAACCGGTCGTCGCGGTCGTAGATGACGACGCCCGCCGGCAGCGATTCCAGCACCTCGGCAAGCCGGTGGCGTGCCTCGACGGCCTCGACCTCGCGCCGTTTCATCTCGGTGACGTCGTAGTAGGAGACCAGCCGCTTGCCGCCCGAAAGTGCCGTCACCGAATAGATGATGGTGCGGCCGTCGGCGCGGCGGAATTCACGTGGCGCGACGTCGCCGGCCAGGATCTCGTCCCCGCGGGAAGCGACATAGCCTTCCCACTTGTCGTCGGCGATGGCGTAGACGCCGTTGTGGCGGTTGACGTCCATCAGCGCCCGGAACCGGCAGCCGGCCGCCACCTGTTCGGCGGTAACGTTCCAGATGTCGTAGAATGCCTTGTTGATAAACAGCACGCCGAGCGCGGCGTCGACCAGCACCACGCCCATGTTCATCGAATCGATGGTGCGCTCGAGATCCGCATAAGGCAGGTCCTCGACCGGCCGCACATTGCCGATTTCTATCGCCCGCGCCGTGCCATTGACCGGCTCGCTGGCCGGATCGCTGGCGTCCGACCCAAGATTTTTCCGCATCCCGTCAGTCCTGCATGCAAGGGCGATGCTGCTCCCCCGCAGCTCGCCGCAATTAACCTTGCAGCAGAAGCATTAACGACTGACTAACCTTAATGCGCACTATCCGGCGCGTATCGCGGGCCGGGCCTAGTCGTCATTGGCGGCGTTGAGTTCTTCCGGCCGCATGCCGCCATTGGGATCGGTCAGCCCGAGCGATGCGGCAAGGATCAGCCGGCGCGACTTGAGCAGGGGCGATAGTGCCGCCTGCACGTCGGACATGCGCGGGTTGCGCTCGTGCGTCGCGACCGCCGATTCGTCGGCATAGAGCTCGTTGACCATCACCATGTTGGGGATCGGCGTGCCGTCGCGCTCGACCGGCTTGATCACCTCGAAGCGCAGGCATCCCGGCTCTTCCTGCAATGTGGCGCGCGCGTGTTCGGAGATCAGGTCGAGGAACTGTTCCTCGGCGCCGTCCATGGTCTCGAACTCGACGATGATGGTCATTTCTGCCAAGGGTTCATGCCTTCTTCTCGATGCTCAACTTCTGCCGCTGGAACGGTGCCATCAGGCTAACGCATCGGCCCGCAAAGCGGAATCGATTTCGGCGACCAGCATGCCGTGCCGCAAAGACCCCGCCGACTCGCGATGACGCATCGAGTACGGGTCGTGCCGGAAAAACGGGGAGTTTCAGGGCTTGCGACGCACCGGCGGGCAGAAGGGTTGTGCAGCCCGCCGGGCGTTGCCGAAGACGCGCACTCGATACACTGCGCACGAGGAAAGTGCGGGCGCGATGGTGAACGATTTGTGAATGCCGCCGTTCAACGACGATGACAGACTGTAACGAAACCGGTCCCGCGCGGAACCATTCCCGCGCGTCAGAGTTCAGGTCAGGCACACCGAGTGTGGTCTTTTCCTTTCAGCCACGCTCCGAAAGGGCCCGTCGCTCCCTCTGCGGCGGGCTCCTTTCGTGTCGAAAACCGCCTCGGGCCTGCAATTTCGGTGCAACCCAGGGTGACTCGACAGGATGCAGGTTGTGGCGCAGAGTTCCTGCCCCTGAATGGAAATGCGGTAGCATGCAACCTTGCCTCAAGGAGGCATATCGATGCACTCGCCTGCGGCAGACACCTCCACAATGCGCACCGAAGCCGGTCACGGCCCCCGCACGATATACGTGGGCGTCGGAGATAGATCGCGCGACTGGTGCATTGTCCGCGATCGGCTTGACTGACCGCGACAGGAAGCAGGCAACAAACCAGCAGCAAGCATAAGTCAAAAGAACAAGCGCCATATGGGAGAAGACTATGGAGCACGTACTTTTCACCCAGCCTAACTCCCCCATTTATCCCAAGGATCTCGCACTTCTTCAGCAGGTGTTCGACCAGATTTGCGTCGAGCGCGGCGAGGACCCGAGCTCCATCTGGGCAAGCGAAATAGCGAGGACACTTCTCAAGCTTTATAGAAGCGGCGTGCGCGACGAGGATCTGCTGCTGGCGAGCATACCGCGGTTTAGGACAAGAAACGCCGCCTGACCCCAGGCGCGTCAACGCTGGGCATCTAGTCCCGAAAGCGGCCACCGCTTTCGGGAAAGGTGGGTGTCATCCCGGCACGGCTCTCCGACATCATCCGTCCTGCGATCCGGCGTTTCGGCATCCGGAGCGTTCCAACAGGCGCGTTCTTCCCGACGCATTTTGTGATCGGGCACGGCGTCGATCGGCCCATTGATCCTGCGCGGTTCCGCGCAGACAATGCGACTCGGCATGTCCATGAAGCCAGGACGCATGACGCAACGTCTCGCCACGCTCGTCGCCACGCTCGTCGTCGCCCTCGCCGCATCGCCGGCGGCTCGGGCAGAGGCCATGCGTGGCCGAAGCCTGCTTGGCGATCCGCATCAGCACGGTTTGGCCGCACTTTACGCGCGATGGCCTGCGATAGCCGCCGACTACGCCACCGCGATGATGCGTTACCGCGGTGCGGCCGCCCATGAGGACTTGCCCCCCAGCGTCTATCCCTTCGTCCTGTTCACACGCCCACCGCTTGGCGGGCCATGGACATGGACCGCCCCGAACGGCTCGCATGCCCGCCGCCTGCGTGACGGTGCATTGCGCATCAGCCTCACCGACCGGCTCGGCAACTGGTTTGTCGAGATCCTCTGCACGGATGCCGGCTGGCCGGTCTATTCCTGCAGCGATGGTGTCGAGCGCGTCGCCGAGGCGCCCGAGCCTCGCCTGCTCGTCATCGACGGCGTCGAGTTTTCCCGCCTCCTGCCGGCACCGGACGGTCCGCCGGCACAGGGCAGTCCCCCGGGAGAGGAGAGCCCCTAGCGGATCGGACCTGCCGCCGGGGCGGCAGGTCCGGCAGTCAGTTTCAGTGCGTGTAGAAATAGCCCCCCACCAGCACGACGGCGACAAGCAGGCCCAGCACGATCCAGCCGCGCAGGGCTTCCTTGCTTCCGGCGGCGTCAGTGGCGTTGGCAGACGGTGTCTTGTTCTCGTTCATTGGAATTTCCCTCTTCGGGTGAAGTTTGCATGCAGCGACGCGGACACCGGGCCGGTCGACTGACCGGGAGCGTCTGCAAGTCACTGCGAAGAATTGGCTAAGGTCGTCAGGCGCCGGGCGGCGGCGCCCGGGCCGAAAACGCTGCAAACTTCTCTGCCGGCCCGGCGGCGTCGTGGTGCCACGCCGAAACCAGCCGCTGGTGTTCCGGTTCCCGAAGCCAGGTATTCGCCTCGAACAGCGCCTTGCCGGCACCGCCCGAGGTCTTGCCCGACTGTTTTGGGTCGGAACTGCGCAGGGCGCTCTGGCCGCGGTCGTAGCTCGACAGCGACAGCACCACGTTGCCGTCACGGATGACGGCCTGCTTGCCCGACCAATCGACGGTCGCAACAGGCGACGCGCCGAAGCTCGAGGGCAACAGCAGCAGCGCCCATGTCAGCACGAGCACCATCAGGCGCATCAGAACGGAGGTCTCCCCGTGATGCGTTTCCGAAGGGTGTCGATGGTCGAACGGCGTTTGGATGGCGTGTGCCCCGTGGCGCGCCCTTTTCGCATTTCAGGCCGTCCGGTTCAACCTTTGAGCGCTATCTTGCCGCCTCACGGGCAAAAACCCCGGAACGATGGCCGGGGTTTGTCATCGATGCGATGTCGCGCTCAGAATTTGTAGGCGACGCCCAGACGGAAGTCATGGCTGCGGATATCGGCGTCATGGATATCGCCGTTGTAGTAATCGAAGTCATTCGTTCCGTAGTCGGAATATATGTACTCCGCACGCACGATGAGCTTTTCGGTCGCGGCCCACTCCACGCCGCCGCCAACGGCATATCCGGTCAGCGTTTCAGTCGCGAAATCTTCCGAATTGCCCTGCCCACCATGGTCGCCGCGGAAGCTGCCGATTGCCACGCCGCCGGTAACGTAGGGAAGCAAAGTGCCCAGGGCGTAACCGGCGCGCACACGCGCGGATCCGGCGAGCCTAGCCTCGTAAGGAATGTACATGGCGGAGTCTTCGACCTCCGCGCCGGAAAATTTCAGGTCCGCCTCAACGCCGAGCACGACGTTGCCGAACTGGTGATTGTAGCCGGCATATATCGCCCCGGATGCGCCGCCGTCCGAGAAACGTCTAACGTCATCTCCGCCCTCAACCGACAACTTGTTGAGACCTACAGCTGCGCCGACATAAAGGCCCGACCAATTATAGGTCGACGCCCCCGGCTGGTAGACGACCTCGTCGGCTGCCAGCGCGCCGCCGCAAACCGCCAACAGGCAGGTAGATGCGAGAAGAATTCTGATCATCGATATAACCCCAGGATTGCCCAAATCAGTGCATCCGCATCTATCCTTAAGGTTGTATATTTGAAATAGGAAACTCGTTATGCGCGCATGATCCCTGGTGTCGCGTGACGTTTCCGCCACACATCTCAAAGCACTAAATTGGGCGGTGGCAGCTGTCACTCCGGCGATGTATTTGCCATGATTGTCGCTTCGCAAGTCCGCGCTCCGATGACCGGACGCACCGGAGGCAACGATGGCCAAGACCGATTTCAAGTCCGTGGAAGAATACATCGCGGCGCAGCCGCAGACCGTCCAACCTACCCTCGAACATGTGCGCAAGATCATCCGCGATGCCTTGCCCGGGGCCGAAGAAGTCATTTCCTACCAGATTCCCGCCTACAAGCTGCACGGCGGCCGGGTGATCTACTTCTCCGGCTGGAAGGAGCACTTTTCGCTCTATCCGGTCACCGAAAACCTCGTCGCAACACTCGGAGACGAGGTCGCGCCCTATGTCGCCGGCAAGGGCACGCTGCGCTTTTCGCTGGCTGAACCGGTACCGGCGAAGCTGATCGAGCGGATCACCAGGCTCCGCGCCGAGGAGGAGGCCGACGCCATGAAGGCGAAAGCAGCGGCCAGGGCGAAGCGGCGCGGCTGATCGCCATCTGGAGCGTACCGCGGGTCCGGCGGGTCAGGGAACGTCGTCGCTCGCCACCGGGCCGCCCTCGCCTTCCAGCGTCGACAGCCGCTTCGTCACCGACTTGCTGAACTTGAGCCGGACACCGGCGCCATTCGCGCCTTCTTCGGCAATGAAGGCCGCGCCGAGGCTCTCCAGCGCCGCCTGCAGCGCCAGCACGGTGTCGTCGGCAGGCGTGGAGATCTTGCGTTCGAACGCCTCGATGACCAGCTCGTCCACCTTCGATGCCTGCGCCAGTCTCGATCGGCTGATCTCCACGATCGCACGCGCTGCCTTGCAGATCGGTCCGGTAATCATGTCCTGCGTCTCCTGGTCAAATCCGGCAAATCCATTGTCGTCCAGCTATTTAGGCAAATGGCGGCGCTTACCGGAAGGGGGTGCGTCGTTGTTGCCGGCCTGCGCTCCGATTTAACGCATTTGGCAGCAGAAAACGCGGCCACGTTGATCGCCGCCGCGGTTTGGAGGATAGTCACGCAAGCGTTGCATGGAGCCTCAGGCCAATGCGTACACCGGTTGCCAACCAGATCAGCAAGCGCAAGGCCGTGGCCGATGTGCTGAACCGGCAGAAGGTTTTCGTCAGTTCCAGGCGTTTCCGCGGCGACGGGCAACCCATCTCCCGCGTGCTCGTTTCCGGCCGCTATTACGATGTCAGCGACCACTTGCTCGACATGCTGCGGCATGGCGCGACGCCGGGCGAGCTAGAACTGGAGCCCGCGTCCGACGACGCGGCCGGCCTGCGATAGGCGCATGGCAGCGGAAAAGCTTCGCACCTACCGGCAGAAGCGCGATTTCTCCAGGACGCGGGAACCACCTGGCGCGTTGGCAGGCCACGATGGCAACCGCTTCGTCGTCCATAAGCACCATGCAACGGCCGATCACTACGACCTGCGCCTCGAACTGGGCGGTGTGCTGAAAAGCTGGGCCGTGCCGCGCGGCCCCTCGCTCAACCCCGCCGACAAGCGGCTTGCCGTCGAGACCGAGGACCACCCGATCGAATATATCGACTTCGAGGGCCTGATCCCCGAGGGGGAATATGGCGGCGGGCCGATGATCGTCTGGGACACCGGCGTCTGGGCGCCGATGGAGGATGCCGAAAAGGCGCTTGCCAAGGGCGCCTTCAAGTTCCGCCTGTCGGGCGAAAAGCTGAAGGGCGGCTGGATGCTGGCGCGGCTGAAGCCGAAGCCCGACGAGAACAAGCACAACTGGCTGCTGTTCAAGGAGCATGACCCCGCCGCCGACGAGAAACTCGATATCCTCCAGGCACGCCCCGAAAGCGTGAAGACCGGCCGGCTCATCGAGGAACTGGCCGGTCCGCCGAAAAAGCCGCCATCGAAGCCCGCCGACCTCAAGCCCGGCAAGCTTGCGGGTGCGGTGCGGGCACCGATGCCGGCGCGGATCGAACCGCAGCTGGCCACAGCGGCGCCCAAGCCGCCGTCGGGCGAGGGTTGGCTTCACGAGATCAAGTTCGACGGCTATCGCACCATGGTGCATCTCGAAGGCGGCACGGCAAAGCTGATCACCCGCAGCGGCATCGATTGGACGAAGCGCTACGGCAAGCTCGCGGCGGCCTTTCGCGACCTGCCGTGCAGCGAAGCCGTCATCGATGGCGAGATCGTGGTGCTCGACGACAAGGGCATCAGCCGGTTTGCGGCCTTGCAGGACGCGCTGGCCAGCGGGCATGACGAGCTCCTGGTTTTCTACGCCTTCGACCTTCTCCATCTCAATGGCTGGAACCTGACGGGCACGGAACTCAGCAAGCGCAAGGGCATGCTGGAAACGCTGCTTGCCGGCCATGTCGACGGCCGCTCGGCGCTGCAGCTCAGCGGACATGTCGAGGGCGACGGCCAGGCGCTGTATGACCAGGCGACCGAAATGGGGCTCGAGGGTGTGGTGTCCAAGCGGGCCTCGGCACATTACACCTCCGGACGCTCGCACAGCTGGTCCAAGACCAAGGCACTGGACAAGGACGACTTCGTCATCGCCGGCTACACGACATCGCAGGCAGCCGAAGGGCTTGCGGCCCTCGCTCTCGGCGAATGGGTCGACGGCGAGCTGCAATATCGCGGCAAGGTCGGAACCGGCTTCGACGCTGAGACGTTGCAGTCATTGCTGCACCGGCTGGAAGCCCTGCGGGAAGGTGCGGACAAGCTCGATGGTGCGCCGAAGGAGGTCATCCCAGTGCGTCCGGTATTGAACGCCCATATCCACTATGCCAACCGCACCACCGACAACGCGCTGCGGCACGCCGTGTTCAAGGGCCTGCGCGAGGCGGAGCTCACCGCGAGTGCCGCCGCGCCGCGCAAGCGGCTGATCTCGGATGCCGATCTCGCCGGCATTTCGATCACCAATCCGACGCGGCGGGTGCTCGGAAAGGCCGGGCCGACCAAGCTCGACGTCGCGGTTTATTACGCCGCCATCGGCGATTTCATGCTGCCCCACATCCTGGGGCGGCCGGTATCGCTGTTCCGCTGTCCGAGCAGCCGGCCGCAGGACTGCTTCTTCCAGCGTCACGCCTTTTCAGGCATGCCACCGACGATCGCTTCGTTCGACACCAAGAATTCCGAGGGCGAGACCAAGAGCTACATATCGGTCGAGGACGCCAAGGGCTATCTCGCGCTGGCGCAGTTCGGCGTCGTCGAGTTCCACGCCTGGGGCGCCCTGCGCAAGCATCTCGACAAGCCCGACCGTGTCGTCTTCGACCTCGATCCTGGCGAAGGCATCGGCTGGCGCGAGGTCGTGGAGGCCGCCGTTCACGTGCGCAGCGAGCTGGAAAAGCTCGGTCTCGTGCCTTTCGTCAAGACATCCGGCGGGCGCGGCATCCATGTCGTGGTGCCGACCACCGGTAAACTCGGCTGGAAGCCATTCCATCAGGCAAGCAGCGAAATCTCGTCGCTGATTGCAGCCACCGCCCCAGAGACTTTCACCACCGTCATGGGCAAGGACAACCGCAAGAAGCGCATTTTCATCGACTTCCACCGTAATGCGCGCAGTGCAACGGCGGCCGCGCCCTATTCTCTTCGGGCACGCACTGGCATGCCTGCTTCGACACCTCTTGGCTGGAACGATCTCGAGTCCATCGACGCTCCGGAAGATTTGAACTATTCTTCGCTTCCCGGCCTCGTGGCCAGGTCAGGCGATCCCTGGGCGGACATCGGCGACCACGCCCGCGACCTGACGACTGCAATCAGTGCCAAACGTTAGTCTGTTTATGGTTTCGCGTAGGAGACAAGCATGGCCCCCAGGGCAAGTTGGAAGGGATATCTGAAGCTCAGCCTCGTCAGCTGCCCGGTGCGGCTGTACCCGGCAACGAGTTCCAGCGAGCGCATCAGCTTCAATCAGTTGCACAAGGACACCCACAACCGGATCAACATGAAGCCGGTCGATCCGGAGCTCGGCCTCGTCGAACGTACCGACCTGGTCAAGGGCTACGAATACGAAGACAAGAGATACGTCATCATCGACGAAGCCGACCTCGACAGCGTCAGGATCGAATCCAACCACACGATGAACATCGAGGCCTTTGTCGACGAGCATTCCGTCGACGTCATCTACCAGGACGCGCCCTACTATCTTGCCCCCGACGGAGCCATGGCGGAGGAAACATTCGCCGTGCTGCGCGAGGCGCTGCACAAGTCCGGCAAGCTGGCGATCGCGCGGCTGGTGCTGTCGAGCCGCGAACGCGTGGTCACCATCGGCGCGCGCGACAAGGGTATGTTCGTCTGCACGCTGCGCAACCCGAGCGAGGTGCGCAGCACCGCCGAATATTTCAGCAACATCCCCGCCGGCAAGCCCGACCCCGAGATGCTCGAACTCGCCGAGGCGCTGATCAAGCAGAAGCTGACGACCTTCGATCCGAAGAACTACGAAGACCGCTACGAGATCGCCTTGATGAACATGATCAAGGAGAAGCTGAAGGGTCACAAGCCGATCATCGCCGCCGCACCCGAGCGCGGCAATGTCATCAACCTGATGGATGCGCTGAAGGCGAGCCTCGGCCAGGCCAAGCCGCCGGCAAAGAGCAAGACCAAGGCCGAACCGGCCGAGAAGCCGGCGGCCAAGCTGACCGCGATCGCGGGAGGCAAGCAGGCCAAGGGCAAGAAGTGAACGAAGGCCGTATCTACGGAATGATCGGTGCGCTTGCAGCCTTCCCGCGCCGCCTCGCCGTCCGCGAGGTGGCGCGGCAGGGCGGCGAGCTCCAGCATGGCGTGACCCGGCGCACCACCCATGTCGTCTTCGGGCGCACGCTCCTGCACAAATCGGACGAGGCGAGGCTGGAGACCCGCTTCGACGCTGCCGCGGCTTCGGGCCGTCCCGTCCTCAGCGAAAACGGCTTCCTGCGGGCGCTAGGCCTGCTGGACCAGGTCGAGGGTGCCGGCATGACGCGGCAATCCCTGCTCGACCAGGCCAAGCTTGCGCCGCGCGAACTGGACCTTCTGTCGCTCTTCGACGCCTTCGAGAGCGACGCCGAACCCTATGCCTTTCGCGACCTGATCCTGGCCAGGAAATATGCCGCGCTGCTCGCCGGCGGTTCGACCTGGAGCGCCATCGCCCGCTCGGTTCGCCGCTCCGGCGCAGTGGCGCAGCTGAGCGCGCTCTCGCTCCAGGCCGACGGCAAGGACACGATCTATGCCCGCCTCGGCGCCGATCTGGCCGAACTCGACGGGCAACGCCTGCTGCCGCTCGGCCGCACCGGCGACGCCGAGCTGGAGGATCTGTTCGCGCTGGCCGAAGACGCGGAAGAAGACGGGCGCTACGACGAGGCCGCCGCCCTCTATCGGCGCTGCCTTGCCGCCGACCCTGGCGACAGCGTCGCCGCCTTCAACCGCGCCAACTGCCTGCGCGCGGCCGGCATGGGCAGTGAGGCGATTCAGGGCTACATGCGGGCGATCAAGCTCGACCCCAAATTCGTCGAGGCCTGGTTCAACCTTGCCGGCCTGTTCGCCAGTGAAGGCAAGTCCCACACCGCACGCCGCCATCTCGAAAAGGCGATCGCGCTCGATCCGGCCTATGCCGATGCCATGTTCAACCTCGCCAATCTTGCCTACGAGGCCGGCGATCTCGCCGAGGCGCGGCGCTGGTGGGAAGCCTATCTCAGGCTCGATGCGACCTCGGAATGGGCAAGGACCGCGGCCAAGGGCATCCAGTATGCCGACCTGCGACTGAAGGAACGGACGGCAAGCTAGATGGAATCGAGTTTCCTGTTCGACGGCCCGGAAAACGCAGCCGTCACCATCCTGCTCGCCCATGGCGCCGGCGCGCCCATGGATTCGGCCTCGATGACGGCAACGGCCGCAGCACTTGCCGCAGCCGGCCTGCGCGTCGTCCGCTTCGAGTTCGGCTACATGGCGGCGCGCCGGACGGGCAGTCGCAAGCCGCCGCCGCGCGCGGAAACGCTCAATCCGGAATTCAGGGCCGCCATCGATGAACTCGGTGCAAAGGGGAAGCTTATCATCGGCGGCAAATCGATGGGCGGGCGCGTCGCCAGCATGATCGCCGACGAGATGCTCGATGCCGGCAAGATCGCCGGGCTGCTCTGCCTCGGCTATCCCTTTCACCCACCGGCCAAGCCGACGCAGCTCCGCACCAAACACCTCGCCGGCCTCCGGACGCCGACGCTGATCGTCCAGGGCACGCGCGACGAGTTCGGCACCCGCGACGAGGTCGCGAACTATGATCTGTCCGACCGCATTGGACTGCTGTGGCTCGAGGATGGCGACCACGACCTCAAGCCGCGCAAAAGCATCTCCGGCTTTTCGGCCGCCGACCACCTGAAGACGACAGGCGAAACCGTCGCGGCCTGGGCGGCCCGGCTCGGCGCCTAGAACCCACGGCGGCGCTATGAAGATCGCCACCTTCAACATCAACAACGTCAACCGCCGGCTCGGAAACCTGCTGGCGTGGCTGGGCGAAGCGAAGCCCGATGTCGTCTGCCTGCAGGAATTGAAGGCGGCCTACAGCCAGTTTCCACGCGCAGCCATCGAAGCGGCCGGCTATGGCGCCGTATGGCGCGGCCAGTCGACCTGGAACGGCGTCGCGATCCTCGCCCGCGATGCCGAACCTGTCGTCACCCAATGGGAATTACCGGGCGATCCCGGCGACACGCAGAGCCGCTATGTCGAGGCGGCCGTCGGCGGCGTGCTCGTCGCCTCGCTCTACGCCCCCAACGGCAACCCGCAGCCAGGCCCGAAATTCGACTACAAGCTTGCCTGGCACGAGCGGCTGAACGCGCATGCGGCGACCTTGCTGGCCGCCGGCGTCCCGGTCGTACTCGCCGGCGACTACAACGTCGCCCCCGGCCCGCTCGACGTCTACGCGACCAGTTCCTACGACGACAACGCGCTCGTCCAGCCCGAGAGCCGCACAGCCTTCCGGCAGTTGCTCGACCAGGGCTGGACCGATGCGGTGCGCAAGACTTTCCCCGGCGAGGCGGTCTACACCTTCTGGGACTACCGGCGGAACAGATGGCCGCGCAATGCCGGCCTCCGGCTCGACCACCTGCTGCTCAGCAAGCCGATGGCAAAACGCCTCAAGACGGTCGGCATCGACCGCGACATCCGCGGCCGCGACGACGCCAGCGACCACGCACCGGTGTGGGTGGAGATGAAGTAGCGATTTTGCCGGCGGCGCCACCAGCGTTACCAAACCCAAAAGCCCATCGGACGAAGCCTGGCTGGGCTGGGCTAATTAACAATTGTTCACAACGACAAGCCCGATTTTTACTGACTGATCCAACCTGATTTACAATGCGTGGCTATTCTCGCGATGTCGTCGGTCCAGTGAGGATGAACAAATGGCTATCGCTCAAATGAACTGGGGTCGAATGAAATTTGCGCCGAACGATGCCCGCGCGCGCGAATTTATGGGCAATCTCGCAACTGTCTACGAACTGGCCGAACAGCATCCCGGCTTCATCTGGCGGATTCCCGACGGGGTGATTACTTCGGAGTTGTCTTCAAAAGGCTTCGATAATCGAATGTCGGCAACGGTGTCCGTATGGCAAGGCGTTGAAGCGTTGCGGGACTATACATTCAACACAATGCACGGTGCCTTCCTCAACCGAACCTCGGAATGGTTTGAGAAAGTGGAAGGGCCTCAATTGGTCATTTGGGCTGTCAACGCGGACAGCCGGCCCAGCTTCCTTGATGCATGGGACAGGCTTCAGCACCTCAAGCTCAACGGCCCATCCGAGAAAGGATATGGTTGGCCGGCCCAAAATCACGGCCAACAGTAAGGCGCTCGGACCTTGCGAAGAAGCTCGGCCTGGCGCGCAAGCCGAATCTGCGCCCCGCAGGCACGACAACTGAGGCTGGCGCGCAGCCTCAGTGAGTGGTCGCCGCGGCCTCGGCCTTTGGCTTCGCGGCCGGCTTGCGGCGACGTTTGCGCTGGGCCGATGGCGCCGGGACAGGGTCGAAGTCCGATGGCACGCTGGCAATGAACTCCCGACCCATCCTGTAGGCGGCATATCCGACGATGAGCAGTGCTAGCGCTCGAAACATGGCAGCGTTCTCCTTTGCCCACGCAACGCCTGTCGGCAGGCGAGGTTCCGCAATCCGCCTGCCGACAGTGGTTCAAGCTGCCTGCGTTCGCCCCCGTCACCCCATCGTATTACCCAAGTCACCCCATCGTATGAGTTGGGCGCAGCGTGGCCGCAGCGTTAACCCAGATTCTGCATCTGCGGCCGGTAGAGCCGGGTATCGAGCTGCCGATGCAACCGTCTTTTCGCCAAAGCGTTTTCCGGGCTAGGTTTCGGGTGAACCGGAAAGGAACCCCGCCATGAACGACCGTATCGACGAAACCGTTCGATTTGGCAGCTGCTACTGTCGTGCCGTCACGTTCCGCGTCACCGGGCGACCTCTGCGGGTGGGAATCTGCCATTGCGCGGATTGCCGCAAGACCAGCGGTTCGGCGTTTTCCGCCTATGCCGTCTGGCCCATCTCGGTTTTCGAACAAACGGGCCAGACCAGCACATATGGCAACCGGAGCTTCTGCGTGACCTGCGGCAGCCGCGTGACATGGGTCCACGACGACGAGGCCGAAGTCATGATTGGCAGCCTTGACGTCGTACCCACCGATCTGACGCCGGAGTATGAGCTCTGGGTTGGTCGCAGGGAGAACTGGCTACATGCCTTGCCTGAGGCAAGGCAGTTCGACCACGATCGCGAGACCGAGACCGAGACCGAGACCGAGCGAGGACTGTCCGAACCCGGAGCGCCAGGGCGAACCGTCGAGACGGATGTACCGCGTCCGGGCGAACTTCTCCCGCCGGTCTGAGGCTGGGGCGAGACTGCCTCAGCTGCGTGTGGTTCGGCACCGTCGCCAGCCAGTTTATTTGGGCTCGGCGCGGCAATTTTCATCGTCCATTCAGATCAGCTCAAATATGCATTGCTGGCAGCTCAATGGGGGGCTGGGGTGAAATCCCAAGGGTGATATTTTGAAAAGATATGTTTCAGTTCTACTGGCTGCAGGCGCCATTCTCGCCACCATCGGCACCGCCGGCGCCCAGACGGCCGGTGACTGGGTTCTGGGGAACTACAAGGGTTCTGGCTATTGGTTCGCAGGCGTCATCGAAAAGGTGCAGGGTGACACCATTACCGTTCGATACGACGACAACGAGCGCGAAACGACCAGCCTCAGCAAGGTTCGTCCCTACGATTGGATGATCGGCACGAAGGTCGAGTGCAACTTCAAGGGCGCCGGCGAGTGGTACAAGGGCACGATCACCTCCCTGGCCGGCGAGAAAGTCGGCATCGCCTACGACGACGGTGACAAGGAAACCACCAAGACGGGCCGCTGCCGGACCAAATGAACGTGTCGGGCAGGCTTCATGCCTGCCCGTTCACATGCGCCCGTTCGATTGATGAATGGCCCATGAAACCTGCCGGCCTCGCTGATCTCACGGACTTTATCCTACGCCGCCATCGGGGCGCACCGACAGTGACCGGAGGCAAGAGTGCAAGGGCGGCATGGTTGAGAACGATCGTGCCAGTGTGCGGTAATCTCGCGGATGTTGGTGCCGTGAGCATCTAAGTAGATCGCGGCGACCGGTTACAAATCCTGCTGCAAAACGGCAGGAGGGCGAGTTTTCTTACAGTCGATTCCTCTCGCATCGCAGCAAGCGATACAGCTTGACTGATCTCGTTTCATGATCATATTTTGTGATCACATCACCCGGCAAGGTGATGGGCTCTTCTCGAGTCAAAACGAAAACTTGGGGGAAAACGATGAATGCTCGAATTACGAAGATAGGGATGTGCTTCTCGCTGGCCGCCTTCACGCTTCTTGTGGTCTTCAACAACATCACCGACTACGGCTCAAATTATAACTTCGTCCGCCATGTGCTGAGCATGGACACGACGTTCCCGGGCAATGCGTTGATGTATCGTGCCATCACTGCGGAGACTCTTTGGCATCTCGGCTACTGGCTGATCATCGCTGGCGAAGCTATGGCTTGTGTGCTTTTTGCACTGAGCGCCTGGGCCTTGTTTCGGGCGCGGAATGGCACCGCTGCCAGCTTTAACAAGGCAAAGAGCAAGGTGCACGCGGCCGCCGGTGTCGGCTTCATGGTTTGGTTTTTCGGTTTCATGGTGGTTGGCGGCCAATGGTTCGTTATGTGGCAGTCGGACAGCTGGAATGGCCAGGACGCCGCATTTAGGTTCTACACAGCCATCATCGGCGTACTGATCTATGTTACCATGCCGGATGGTGAACTGGAGTGATGTTGCGCTAACGCGCACATATTGCGTGCGATCCCCTCTTCACTGAGGGGATCGTATTCTGTTTCCGGTCAGCGCAAGCACGAATCTTGGCGTTTGCAACAAGACCCTACTTGGCCTTCCCAGCCTTCGGCGCCGCCTTGGTGGCTTTGTCGATGGTTCAGCCAAGTTCGCCGCCTCCTTCGCCGCTGATGTTGACGCCGATGTAGCGTCCTTCATGGCCGACTCGCAGGTTCCGGGGGGTGTCGAAGCGCTGGCCGGCGCAGTCACCGATCCGGCCTGGAAGTCCAAGCCCAGCTACTACCTGTCGCCTCCGAGGCTGTTGCCGCCATCATCGAGCAGACCGCGACAACCAAGTGAATGGCCGTCGACAGCACCCCCGAAGCGTCTTTCGGCGCTTCGGTGGCATCGTATGAAGCGCTCCGTCCACCGGCAACGATAAACATCGACGATAGCCAATGCGAGCAAGGGCCGCACGATCGCGAGCGCCAGCTTGGGAGCCTTGTTTCACCGTCGTTTGACGGCCCAGGCCCGAAGTAAAGCAAGTGCTTGGAAAACTTGGTACGCCCAAGGGGAATCGAACCCCTGTTCCCGCCGTGAGAGGGCGGTGTCCTGACCGCTAGACGATGGGCGCAGCCGAGATCGGCGATATAGGCTGGCGTTTTCGAAAAAGCAACAGCCCTTTCGTGAAGAGTCTGTTTGAAAATTCGTCATGCCGAGGCATATGGCTCGGATTTCGAGAACCGGAGCGAAGCGTACTAATAGTACGTGAGCACCGGAAGCGCAGAAAGCCGCGTCAGATGACCGGCAGGGCGGATTTACGAACGGGCTCTCTTCGGTTCGATCAGATCCCACAGATTGCCGTGGATATCGGCGAATACCGCAACCGTGCCATAGGCCTCGTGGCGCGGCGTTTCGCGAAATTCGACGCCGTTGGCCAGCATCAGCGCGTGGTCGCGGGCAAAATCGTCGGTCTCGAGGAACAGGAATACCCGCCCGCCGGTCTGGTTGCCGATCGCGGCCGCTTGTGCGGCGCCGTCGGCCTTGGCCAGAAGCAGCCGCGCCCCCTGCCCGCCGCCCGGCTCGACCGTCACCCAGCGCTTGCCGCCGCCGAGATCGACATCGTCGACAAGCACGAAGCCGAGTTTTTCGCCGTACCAGGCGATCGCGGCGTCATAGTCCGCGACCACCACCGCAACGGTGGCAACCTTCCGCCCGGAGGCAGGAAATCCGCTCACTGCGCCTTGACCGCGAACTGGCCGATCAGCCGGCGCTGGGCAATGTCGTAGACGAAGATCGATCGGCTGCCGTCGCTAAGTTCGGCGTCGATGGAGATGCGGTTGCCGGACAGCGCCTGCGACACGATCTTTGCGCCTGCGGGCAGGATGATGTCACCGGTCAGCTGGCTGCCCGCCGGCACGGCAATCTCGCCGCCCGCAACCGCGGCAGCGGGTGGCGCCGTCCGCGATTTGTAGACAACGCCGCCAATGACGGCCATAAGGGCGATGAACAACAGCCCCAAATTGATGATGAAGAAGCGGATGAGTTTCCTGCGGACGCGCTCAACCGACGGGTCGAGCGGCTTGTCTTCTTCTTCAATGGCGGGCCGAGACATGGCAAAATTTCCGGAACAATTGGTATGAGCGCATCAGATAGCGAAGCGACAAGCACTTTGATAGTGCTCGAAGCCGACGCCGATGCCGCAGGCCTGCGGCTCGACCAGTGGCTGGCCGCTCGCCTCGCGCCCGATCTGTCGCGCAGCCGTGTCCAGGCGCTGATCAAACAGGGCGCTGTTCGCGTTGCCGGCAAGGTCGTCAATGAAGCCAAGCGCAAGCTCGCTCCAGGCGAACAGATTGCCATCGACATGCCCGAGCCTGAGCCGGCGGAGCCCGAAGGCGAGGCGATCGCCCTCGACATCCTCTTCGAGGACGACGAGCTGATCGTCATCAACAAGCCTGCCGGCCTCGTCGTCCATCCCGGCGCCGGCAACTGGACCGGCACGCTGGTCAACGCCCTGATCCATCATTGCGGCGAAAGCCTGTCGGGCATCGGCGGCGTCAAGCGGCCGGGCATCGTCCACCGCCTCGACAAGGAGACGTCGGGCGTCATGGTCGTCGCCAAGACCGACCGCGCCCACAAGTCCTTGTCGGAAGCCTTCGCCGACCATGGCCGCACCGGCGACCTCGAACGTGCCTATGACGCGCTGGTCTGGGGCATCCCGCAGCGGCTGACCGGCACCATCGATGCGCCGCTCGGCCGCCATGCCGACCGTGTCCGCCGCGCCGTCGTGCCCGAGCATCGCGACGACGCCCGCCATGCCATCACCCACTTCACCGTGCTGGAGCGCTTCGGCACCGGGCAGGCGGAGTTTGCCGCCACCAGCCTGGTCGAGTGCCGGCTGGAAACCGGCCGCACCCACCAGATCCGCGTCCACATGGCCCATATCGGCCACCCCGTCGTCGGCGATCCCGACTACGGCCAGGCCTTCCGCACCAAGTCCAACCGCCTGCCCGAGCCGCTGAAATCCGCCGTCCAGGCGTTTCCGCGCCAGGCTCTGCACGCCAGACTCCTTGCATTTCGCCACCCGGCTACCCATCTGATCATGCGGTTCGAGGCGCCTTTGCCTCGCGACATGGGGGAGTTGGTCGAAGGCTTTCGGAATCTCTGAACCTCCGATCAGAAAACCTGACTCGCATTGTTCACTTTGGCGTGACACACTGTTTCGCATTGAACAAATCGTGTCTTTTCCGGTTTTGTTCCTGTATAAAACCCATGGCGCGACAGTGCATTCGGCAGCCGCGCCACATGCTCGCCTGGATCAGGGGGCATTTCTCGTGCAGAGGGAGGGCGCTATATGGCCCAGTCACTACCCAGTATCGTCTCCGGCGAAGGCGGCCTCAGCCGCTACCTGGAAGAAATCCGCCGCTTTCCGATGCTCCAGCCGCAGGAAGAGTACATGCTCGCCAAGCGGTACAATGAGCATGAGGACACCACCGCCGCCCACAAGCTGGTCACCAGCCATTTGCGTCTCGTGGCCAAGATCGCCATGGGCTATCGCGGCTATGGCCTGCCCATCGGCGAAGTCATCTCGGAAGGCAATGTCGGCCTGATGCAGGCCGTCAAGAAATTCGAGCCGGAGCGTGGCTTCCGCCTCGCCACCTACGCCATGTGGTGGATCAAGGCCTCGATCCAGGAATACATCCTGCGCTCGTGGTCGCTGGTCAAGATGGGCACCACCGCCAACCAGAAGCGTCTGTTCTTCAACCTGCGCAAGGTCAAGGGCAAGATCCAGGCGCTCGACGACGGCGACCTGAAGCCCGAGCACATCACCGAGATCGCAACCCGCCTCAATGTCTCCGAGGCCGAGGTGGTGTCGATGAACCGCCGCCTGTCGGGCGACGCCTCGCTCAACGCCCCGATCCGCGCCAGCGAAGGCGAGTCGGGCGAGTGGCAGGACTGGCTGGTCGACGACCACGACAGCCAGGAAACCATGCTCATCGAGCAGGACGAGCTCGACAACCGCCGCGGCATGCTCGCCAGCGCCATGTCGGTGCTCAACGACCGCGAGAAACGCATCTTCGAGGCACGCCGCCTTTCCGACGAGCCGCTGACGCTGGAAGAGCTTTCGGCCGAGTTCGACATCTCCCGCGAGCGCGTCCGCCAGATTGAGGTCCGTGCCTTCGAAAAGGTCCAGGACGCGGTCAAGGCCGCCGCCAAGAAGCAGGCCCAGGCGCTCCGCACCATCGACGCCTGATCCTGTAGGCTTCACCAAACAAAAAAACGCGCCGGCAAAACCGGCGCGTTTTTCGTTTTGGTCTCCACTTTCCCCCGAAGGTGGAAGCCCGTCCCTAACCCTTCTTCACCAAACTCAGCGCCAGTTGTTCCATGCGCTCGGCCAGTGAGCCCAGCGCGCCGGTCAGCGCTGCGTCGTTCTTGTCGGCCTTGGTCAGCGCGTCGTCGCGCGTCTTGCGCAGCGTCAGGACCTCGGTCTCCATGCCCTTGACGCGCTTCTGCAGCTCGGAAAGCTCGTCCATCACCATGATGCCGGCCATTACCGTCAGCCGCTGGTCGCCGATTTCGCCGAAAGAGTCCTTGAGGTGCAGCACGTAGCGGTCGAAGCGGTTGGCAAGATCGATCAGATGCTCTTCCTGCCCTTCGTCGCAGGCCATGCGGTATTGCTTGCCGTCGATGGTAACAGTGACTTGCGCCATCTCCATCCTACCTGTCCAGAACGGCGCGGATTGTCTCCATGGCGGTCACGAGCCGCCGCGAGACTTCCTTGTTGGCTTCTTCCAGCCTTTCGGCGCGGGCTTCGGAATTGTCGAGCTCCTGCGCCAGGCGGGCACGGTCGGCATTCATGCGCTGAACCTCGGCTTCGGCCTCGCCGTAGTCCTGCTCGTGCTCGAGCCGAGCAGCGACCGCACTTTCGAGCGTCTCGATCGCCCTGCCAAGCCGGCCAATGACTTCCCTGAGTGTCGTATCCCCGGTCATGGCTCCCGTAGACCCTCGCCCATCACCGAATCGCGCACGTTTCAGAACGCGTTATGCGTGAAACATTAGGCACCGGTTGAAGGAGGCGTCAACAAAGCTGTTAGGCCTTTCCCCCAATAACCGCACGAGCGCGAATATCGGAAAGGCACGCAGGCGTGACTTGGCGCCGCAATGGGGGTGCGAAAACGCACCGATTTATTGACTCAAGCCCTATGCCTGCTATGTGTCGCGCACTTTTCCGGGGCTCCCACTGCCCCACTTTCCAAGGGTTATGGGAGGGACGATGTCCTCGCGCGAAAAACACGACCGGATGGCCAATGCGATCCGCTTTCTGTCCATCGATGCCGTAGAGAAGGCCAATTCCGGCCACCCCGGCCTGCCGATGGGCGCCGCCGACGTCGCAACCGTGCTCTACACCCGCTTCCTCAAGCATGATCCGGCCAACCCGCATTGGCACGACCGCGACCGCTTCGTGCTGTCGGCCGGCCACGGCTCGATGCTGCTCTACTCGCTGCTCTATCTCTCGGGCTACGAGGACATCACGCTCGACGAGATCAAGAATTTCCGCCAGCTCGGCTCCAAGACCGCCGGCCATCCCGAATACGGCCACGCCGCCGGCATCGAGACGACCACCGGCCCGCTCGGCCAGGGCCTCGCCAACGCGGTTGGCATGGCGCTCGCCGAACGCATCATGAATGCCCAGTTCGGCGACAAGCTGGTCGACCACTACACCTACGTGCTCGCCGGCGACGGCTGCCTCATGGAAGGCATCTCGCAGGAAGCGCTGTCCTTTGCCGGTCACCTCAAGCTCAACAAGCTGATCGTCTTCTGGGACCACAACAACATCTCGATCGACGGCCCGATCTCGCTCGCCGACTCGACCGACCAGCTCGCCCGCTTCGCAGCGTCCGGCTGGAACACAATTGCCATTGACGGTCACGACCCCGAGGCCATTGCCGGCGCCATCGAGGTCGCCAAGCGTTCCGATCGTCCGACCCTGATCGCCGCCAAGACCACCATCGGCTTCGGCTCGCCTGCCAAGGCCGGCACCAACAAGGTCCATGGCTCGCCGCTCGGCGCTGCCGAAATCGAAGCCACCCGCAAGGCGCTCGGCTGGGACTACCCGGCCTTCGAAGTCCCCTCGGACATCCTCGACGCCTGGCGTCTCGCTGGCCTCAACTCGGCCAAGAAGCGCAACGACTGGGAAAAGCGTCTCGCCGAGGCCGAAACCGAAGTTCGCGCCGAGTTCGAGCGCCGCATGCGCGGCGACCTGCCGGCCAATTTCGACGCCACGATCGCCGAGTACAAAAAGAAGCTCGCCGCCGACAAGCCGAAGGTCGCCACCCGCAAGTCGTCGGAAATGGCGCTTGAGGTCATCAACGGCGTCGTGCCCGAGACCATCGGCGGCTCGGCCGATCTCACCGGCTCCAACAACACCAAGACCAGCCAGACCAAGCCGATCTCGGCCGAAGACTACGGCCAGCGCTTCGTCCACTACGGCATCCGCGAGCACGGCATGGCGGCAGCCATGAACGGCATGGCGCTGCATGGCGGCGTCATCCCCTACTCCGGCACCTTCCTGTGCTTCTCCGACTATGCCCGCCCGGCGATGCGCCTGGCATCCCTCATGGGCATCCGCGTCGGCTTCGTCATGACCCACGATTCGATTGGTCTCGGCGAAGACGGCCCGACGCACCAGCCGGTCGAGCACTTCGCAGCACTTCGCGCCATTCCCAACCACATCGTCTTCCGCCCGGCTGACGCGACCGAAGCCGCCGAATGCTGGCAGCTGACGCTCGAAAACCGCACCACCCCCTCGACGCTGGCGCTCACCCGCCAGAACCTGCCGGCCGTGCGCACCGAGTTCGTCGAGGAAAACCTCTGCGGCTACGGCGCCTACGAACTGGCCACCGCCGAGGGCGATGCCGAAGTCACCATCTTCGCCACCGGTTCCGAGGTCGAGATCGCGCTCGGTGCCCGCAAGCTGCTGCAGGACGCCGGCCACCCGACCCGCGTCGTTTCGGTGCCTGCTTTCGAGCTGTTCGAAAAGCAGAGCCCCGAGTACCGCAAGGCGATGATCGGCAACGCCAAGGTCAAGATCGCCATCGAGGCCGGCATCCGCATGGGCTGGGACAGCTTCATCGGCACCGACGGCATCTTCATCGGCATGCACGGCTTCGGCGCCAGCGCCCCGATCGAAGACCTCTACAAGCATTTCGGCATCACCGCCGAGGCAGCCGCCCAGGCTGCCAAGGCTCGGCTTCAGGCTTAAGACGTTCCCCCAGGAGGATCAGACATGACCGTAAGAGTTGCCATCAATGGTTTCGGCCGCATCGGCCGCAACATCGTGCGTGCGATCTATGAATCGGGCCGCAAGGACATCGACGTCGTTGCCGTCAACGACCTCGGCCCGGTCGAGACCAACGCCCACCTGCTGCGCTACGACAGCGTGCATGGCCGCTTCCCGCACGAAGTGAAGGTCGAAGGCGATTCCATCAACATCGGCAGCGACAGCTTCAAGGTCACGGCGATCAAGGACCCCTCGCAGTTGCCGTGGAAGGAGCTCGGCGTCGACATCGCGCTCGAATGCACCGGCATCTTCACCTCGAAGGACAAGGCCTCGGCGCATCTGGCCGCCGGCGCCAAGCGCGTCATCGTCTCGGCGCCTGCCGACGGTGCCGACCTGACCGTGGTCTACGGCGTCAACCACGACCAGATCACCAAGGACCACATCGTCATCTCGAATGCGTCCTGCACCACCAACTGCCTGGCCCCCGTCGCCATGGTCCTCAACAATGCCTTCGGCATCGAAAAGGGCTTCATGACCACGATCCACGCCTACACCGGCGACCAGCCGACCCTCGACACCATGCACAAGGACCTCTACCGCGCCCGCGCGGCGGCGATGTCGATGATCCCGACCTCGACCGGTGCAGCCAAGGCCGTCGGCCTGGTCCTGCCGGAACTCAAGGGCAAGCTCGACGGCGTTTCGATCCGCGTGCCGACCCCCAACGTCTCGTGCATCGACTTCAAGTTCGTGTCGAAGAAGAACGTCACCGTCGACGAGGTCAACGCGGTACTCGTCGCTGCCGCCAACGGCCCGCTCAAGGGCGTCCTCGCCTTCACGAACGAGCCGCTGGTTTCCATCGACATGAACCACAACCCGGCCTCGTCGACCTTCGCGCTCGACCAGACCAAGGTCATCGAGGGCAACCTCGTCCGCGTCATGTCCTGGTACGACAATGAGTGGGGCTTCTCCAACCGCATGGCCGACACCGCCGTCGTCATGGGCCGAACCATCGGCTGATTGCAGCCGCCCGACTTGGGCGGCAAGCTAACCCATTGGCAACGCCCGGCTTCGGCCGGGCGTTTTCATTTTGCCGCAACGCAAAAAACTTTGGTCCAAGCCGGCAAAAATCCATTCTTGCTTGCACATGGCCTTTTCTTCGCCGCACTCTCCACCGACGCAGCTAGAAGCAGCTTCGTGGGCGGGTCGGCATGGAACAGGCGGTATATCTAGTCACGCTGGTCGGCACCGCGTTGGTGGTGGCCGCGGCGTTTTCGAGCCTGATCGCCTTCCGCTTCGGCGCCCCGCTGTTGCTGCTTTTCCTTGGCATCGGCCTCGGCTCCGGCGTCGACGGCCTCGGCATCGTCTTCGACAATGCCCACATCGCCTATTTCGTCGGCGCCATAGCGCTGGCCGTCATCCTGTTCGATTCCGGCTTCGGCACATCGGTCGGCGTGCTGCGCCAAGCCGGCCTGCCGGCGCTCACGCTGGCAACCATCGGCGTCGGCATCACCACGGTCATCTTCGGCATCGCCGCCTATTATCTGACCGGCTTCACCTGGCTCGAATCCTTTCTGCTCGGCGCTGCCGTCGCCTCCACCGACGCGGCCGCGGTGTTCTTCCTCCTACGCGCCGGCAACATCAACCTGCGCGAACGCGTCCGCTCGACGCTCGAAATCGAGTCCGGCACCAACGACCCGATCGCCATCTTCCTGACCATCACCCTGGTCGAGATCATCGCACTCGGCGCCAAGCCCGATGCCGACCTGCTGCTTGTCGATCTCGTCGTCGGCTTCATCGTCCAGATGATCCTGGGCGCGGCCATCGGCCTGCTCGGCGGCTTCCTGATCGTCAAGCTGGTCGAGCGGCTCAACCTCGACCGCGGCCTGCTGCCGATCTTCGTGCTCACGCTGTCGCTGCTGGTCTTCGCCGCCGCCGGCGCCGTCGGCGGCTCCGGCTTCCTCGCCGTCTATCTTGCCGGCCTCGTCGCCGGAAATTCCGACATCCGCGCCGTCTCCACATTGAAGCGATTTCAGGACGGCATGTCCTGGCTCGCCCAGATCATCATGTTCCTGGTGCTCGGCCTGTTCGCCACGCCCTCGCAGTTCCCCGCGATCCTGGTGTCTGCCCTCGTGCTCGGCCTGTTCCTGATGTTCGTCGCCCGACCGGTGGCGGTCTGGCTCTGCCTCATCCCGTTCAACATCCCGCGCCAGGAAACCGCCTTCATCTCCTGGGTCGGCCTGCGCGGCGCGGTCTCGATCCTGCTCGCCATCACGCCGCTGCTCGGCGGGCTGGAGAACGGCCGGGCGATCTTCAACATCGCCTTCATCATCGTGCTGACCTCGCTGGTCATCCAGGGCTGGACGGTCGGACCGCTCGCCCGCCGTCTCGGCCTCATCGTGCCGCAGCGCTACGGCCCGCTCGACAAGGTCGAGCTCGAACTGCCCGGCTCCGCCCACCACGAACTGCTTGCCTATCGCGTCGTCCCCGGTTCGCCCGTGGCCAAGGGCCAGCGCATCCCGCGCTGGGCACGGCCATCGCTGGTCGTGCGCGACGGCCGCTCGATGCGCTTCCAGGACATGGGTCGCCTGCAGGCCGGCGACAACGTCTACATCTTCGTACCCGACCGTTATCCGCGCTTGCTCGACCGGCTGTTCGCCAGCCGCGCCGAGGTCGATGCCGAGGACGAGGATTTCTTCGGCGCCTTCACCGTCGACCAGACCCATCTCGCCGGCGAACTCGAAGCGGTCTACGGTGCCGCCATCAGGGAAGAAGAGCGCAAGCTCACCATCGCCGACCTGATCACGCAGCGGCTGCGCGGCCATGTCGAGTATGCCGACCGCGTCTCCCTAGGCCTGATCGACCTGATCGTCCGCGACGTCGACGAAAAGGGCCGCATCGTCTCGGTCGGCCTGTCGATCGAGCCCGCCCCGCCGCCGCCAACCGTTCCGGTCTTCCTCAGCGCCGGCGAAATCCGCGACCGGATCAGGCGCTTCTTCGCCAAGCGCCCGGAGAGGGCGCCGGCCAAGCCAGCCGCCGCACCGGCGACGACGTCCGAGGGCCTATCCGAGGACGCTTGAGGCAATGCACAATGTCGGCGACCAGTTCCGAATAGACGACTGGGCCTCGTTGGGGCAGATCGCAGTAGGGAAGCGATCTGCCGTCCTCAGAACGTGATTGTCACGGAAGCTGCGCTTCGGTTCGCTTCGCCATGATAGACGGCTTCGATGTTGTTGCCCGCAGGGTCGATCAGGAAAGCGGCATAGTAGCCGGGATGGTAGGCTCTCTCGCCCGGCGGACCATTGTCGCTGCCCCCGTTCGCCATGCCGGCAGAATAGAATTCATCCACCATGGCCCTGCTTGCAGCTTGAAACGCCAAATGATGACGACCCGTGGGCCGCCCTTGTACCGCGGCGCTGTCCAGCGACGAAATGAACAACTCATCGACCCAAAGATCGTCCTCCGAACTCCCTCCGATGGGGATGTTCAGCGCGCCGAAAACGGCCCCGTAAAACCGTCGGCAAGCAGGAAAGTCTTCGACTGCCAAACCAATATGATCGATGAGACGCCCGCGATGCAGTTCGTTCTTTTGCATCCGTTCCTCCTCTTGCTGCCAACGACAGCATACGGACCTGCCACCCCTCCGTTCTGGATTCTTGCAGAGGCAGTACGGCAATGCAATTCGCAGACCTTTTGCCGTCGTGGGAACGCCCCGACCCGGAAACGACTATGCGCATCTGCCAGCCGGACGCCCACCTGCCAAATTTTCCGGCCCCCAACCCCCACAAACCTTGCATCCGCGCTGACGCTGGGTATGGTCCGCGCGATCTCCAAAAGGGAAAGGGAAACCCCATGGCCGCCTTCAAGACCCTCGACAACATCGGCAGCGTCGCCGGCAAGCGGGTTCTCGTCCGCGTCGACCTCAACGTCCCCATGGCTGACGGCAAGGTTTCCGACGCCACTCGCATCGAGCGTGTCGCCCCCACCATCACCGAGCTTTCCGGCAAGGGCGCCAGGGTCATCCTGCTCGCCCATTTCGGCCGCCCCAAGGACGGCCCCGACCCGGCGCTGTCGCTGGCACCCATCGCTACCGCCACCGCCGAGGTCATCGGTCGCCCGGTCGGCTTCGCTGCCGACTGCATCGGCGAGAAGGCAGCCGCTGCGGTGTCGGCCATGAAGGACGGCGACGTCCTGCTGCTCGAAAACACCCGCTTCTACAAGGCCGAGGAAAAGAACGACCCGGCCTTCGTCGAACAGCTCGCCGCCAATGGCGACATCTTCGTCAACGACGCGTTTTCGGCCGCCCACCGGGCCCATGCATCCACCGAGGGCCTCGCCCACAAGCTGCCGGCCTATGCCGGCCGCACCATGCAGGCCGAGCTCGAGGCGCTGGAAAAGGGCCTCGGCAACCCCGTCAAGCCCGTCGTCGCCATCGTCGGCGGCGCCAAGGTCTCGACCAAGATCGACCTGCTGATGAACCTGGTGAAGAGGGTCGACGCGCTGGTCATCGGCGGCGGCATGGCCAACACCTTCCTCGCCGCGCGCGGCACCGATGTCGGCAAGTCGCTGTGCGAGCACGACCTCGCGACCACCGCCAAGCAGATCATGATCGAGGCCGCAGGCGCAGGCTGCGCCATCATCCTGCCGTCGGACGGTGTCATTGCCCGCGAATTCAAGGCGGGCGCCGCCAACGAGACCGTCGCCATCGACGCCGTGCCGGCCGATGCCATGATCCTCGACGTCGGCGAAAAGACCGTTGCTACGATCAACGAGTGGATCGATCGCGCCGCAACGCTGGTCTGGAACGGCCCGCTCGGCGCCTTCGAGATCGAGCCCTTCGACAAGGCGACGGTGTCCGCCGCCCGGCACGCGGCCGCCCGCACCAAGGCCGGCAAGCTCGTCTCCGTTGCCGGCGGCGGCGACACGGTGGCCGCCCTCAACCACGCCGGCGTTGCCGACGACTTCACCTATGTCTCGACCGCCGGCGGCGCCTTCCTCGAATGGATGGAAGGCAAGGAACTGCCCGGCGTCGAAGTACTCAAGGCCTGAGCCGCGGCAACACCTTTGGCGCCGGACACCAGGGGCGGGTCGAGCTTCGGGTCAGGCCGAGCCGAAAATGGTGAGGGGCGAGAACCGGAGCGGAGCGTACATTCAGGTACGTGAGCACCGGAAGCGCAGGCCCTCGCCATTTGCAGGCCGGCCTCACCTGGAGCTAAACCGATTGAAATAATTTCAATCGGTTATAGGCTACCCCCCGGCATTCCGTTCCCGGGACGCTTCTGCTATGCGCCCGGTGCATCTGTTATGGAGGTATTTGTATGAGCGAACGTCTCGAAGACATCGCAGTCGCCATGGTGGCGGGTGGCAAGGGCATTCTGGCTGCGGACGAAAGCTCCGGCACCATCAAGAAGCGTTTCGACGTCATCGGCGTCGAGTCGACGGCCGACAGCCGCCGCGACTATCGCGAGATGATGTTCCGCACCACCGAAGCGATGACCAAGTATATTTCGGGCGTCATCCTCTACGACGAGACCATTCGCCAGAGCGCCGCCGACGGCACCCCGCTGGTTGAGCTGATCAAGGCCGCCGGCGCCATTCCCGGCATCAAGGTCGACGCCGGCGCCAAGGCGATCGTCAATTTCCCCGGCGACACCATCACCGAAGGCCTCGACGGCCTGCGCGAACGCATGGCCGAGTACTACAAGCTCGGTGCCCGCTTCGCCAAATGGCGGGCCGTGATCGACATCGACACGACCAGGAACGTGCCTTCGGCCTATTCGCTCTCGGCCAACACCCAGGCGCTCGCCCGCTATGCCGCGCTCTGCCAGGAAGCCGGCATCGTGCCGATCGTCGAGCCGGAAGTGCTGATGGACGGCGCCCACGACATCGACACCTGCTACGACGTCACCAAGGCGACGCTGGTCAAGCTCTATGACGAGCTCTACGCCGCCCGCGTCGTGCTCGAGGGCACCATCCTCAAGCCGAATATGGTCATCTCGGGCAAGAAGGCCGCCAGGCAGGCTAGCGCCGAAGAGATCGCCGAAAAGACCATCAAGCTGTTCCGCGAGACGGTTCCGGCTGCGGTCCCGGGCATCGCCTTCCTGTCGGGCGGCCAGTCCGACGAGGAGGCCACCGCCAACCTGAACGCCATCAACGCGATTGGCCCGCATCCGTGGAAGCTGACCTTCTCCTACGGCCGCGCGCTGCAGGCAGCGCCGCAGAAGGCATGGTCGGGCAAGACCGAGAACCTCGGTGCTGGCCAGGCCGCCTTCACCCACCGCGCCCACATGAACCACCTGGCCGCCCTCGGCCAGTGGAAGTCCGGGCTGGAGAAGGCGGCTTAAGCCAAGCCTTCAGGCAAGAATGCGAAAAAGCCCCGGAGCGATCCGGGGCTTTTATTGTCAGTTGTTTGGCTGCTCTTCTAAACTGATACGAAAGAATATGCCGCTAATAGATCGACATGGATTGGTGGTTAGTATTCAGCCTTGTTGCCTGCGTAGCAGTCTTACTACTCGATCTGTGGCGTCATAAAAAAAGAATGGCGAACCGTGGTTAGGGCACAACCCTAAAGTTACTTTGGCGATATATATCCCACTCGGCATCATAAGTGGGTGGTTCGTGTACAAGGGCATACCGGCGCTCTATCTTGGTGCGCTAGCCTTCGTAAGTCTTTACAACGATCCTAGGGCACCTCTGCTTTGGCTCTTGCCGAGCCTGTTTGCCATGCTCACGAGCATTGCAGTGTGGCACTACGGTGTAAAAGCTTATCGTCGCCATAAATCGGTACGCGCAAAATCACCAAACAGCGCCCCTTCTTGGAACTTATGGATGGCCATCGCCCTGTGGGCCATAGCCTTTGCCATACTCGTGCTGGCTTTCTATCTCAGGTTTCGGCTTGTCCCACGATAGGCGGGCTGCCGCCGCAAGCGCGGCCTGTCGAGAGTCAACGGCGAACCACGCGTCAGAGGCCCCATCAATCCTGATACGCATACGACGCGCACATGTCGTCGCTGCTCTCCGGTGGCTCGTCGCCGGTAAACACCGCAACAATCGTCAGGCCTTCGCCGCCGGCCCAGTTCGCCAGGTAGGTCACGTCGCCCGCGCCGCACAGCCGATTGCCGTTCTCCAGTTCGGGGTCCGAGGGATCCTCGATGCTGTAGACCGACGCATTGACCCGCTCTCCGTCGACGACGAAATGGTCGCCCAGTAGGGCGGCGAACGTCAGGGATTCGCCATTGGCGAAGGTGATGCCGAAATCATCCATGGAAATGTCGCCGGTGATGCTCTCGGCAGTGGTGCTGAAAGCCTGGTAGCGGTCGCCCTCGGCAGATGCTGGAGTAGCCACGGCAGCCAATAGCCCAAGAGCCGCAGGCAGTATCAGTTTGCTGTTCATTCTTCCCTCTCGTGGGGCTCGGCGGTCTGGCGCGGCGCGCACGGAATACCCTGTCTCAATCCGAGCGTATCAATTCCGTCGCCACGCCAAGCGGCGCCCGCTCGCGCCAGAAATAGTGGAGCGCCGCCGTTAGGGCGATCACGTACTGTGCCCCCAGTATCGCCTGCGTCGTCGTGAATGGCAGCGAAAACCGACTCACCGTCGTCATGGTCAGCACGACCACGAACATCCAGAAGACGGCGCGCGGCCGGTAGGCGTCGAACGTCAGGTCACAGGCGAGCCGCGCCGCCCAGATGCCGGCAACAGCGCCGAGCACGGAGCCGACGAGCTGGATGACGTTGGGCCGGACACCGCCAAGCAGCCAGTCGATCGCGAAGGCAAAGGCATCGGCGGCCACGGCCAGCACCGCAACGGCAAGGAACGAGCCGAATACATAGACCACCAGTGCCACCACCATGGCGCCCATCGTCTGTGGTCCGAACCAGACCTGTGCCGCACCGCCGGTGTCCATTGTATTTCCCGCCCGCCCGTTCGCGGCTATTTTCACAGTTGACGGAAGCTCGCGTTCCGTCAATCTGGCATGATCCAACAGCGCGGCGGCCGCAACAAGCAAGCCTGTGCATCCCCAGTTGTTACGTGCCTCGCTTCCCCCGCCGGTTTGGCGTATGAGCAGCCATGGAAAATATCAGATTTGAAACACCCGTCACCGTAAAGAGCGATCCGGCCGGCACCCCGCTCATCCTCCGCACAGCCAAGGAGGCGTCGGCCTTCCTGCTCAACAACTGGCCCGGCAAGCGCGGCCCCAAGCACCGCGCCGCCCTTCAGGCATGCTCGGATGCGCTGTCGGGCGAAAGGCCGGTCATGGCCGCGCGGCGTGCTTTCATCGCAGCCGTGCGCGACGCCAACGTCCTGATCAGCGACAAGGACTGATCGCCGGCGCGTCAGCCGTAAGGAAGCTCGTCGCTCTCGATGCCGGTTCAGGGTGTTCCCAACCTCAGTCCGGCTTCAAACCCACCGAAAGTTCGGTTTCCGCTTCAGGGGTCGTTTCGGCCTCTGTCCCGGACTTGCGCTCCTTGGCTTCGGCCTTGGCCGCAAGCTTCGCGGCCTGCTTCTCGGCCTTGGCGCGATCACGGTCCCTACGTTCCTGATTGTAGTTGGTCGGTCTGGCCATGAGTATCCTTTCTTGGTCATGCCTGCCTGGAGCATGATCCCGAACCGAAGCTCCGCCTACGGGAAACCGGCTCGGAAAAAGACCATGCCCACACAACAGGCTAGAGCCTGTTCCATCCCGATCTCGGGGATGGAAAGGCTCTAGGGCGATACGCCCCGGAACACAACCTGCCTGTCGCCGCACGCGCCTGACGGCATCGGGCCGGGGATACCCAGGCGATCGTTCATCGCGGTCCCCCGGCAATCTGCTCGTGTATTGCTTGAAAGCACGTATCCAGGTCGCGATGCAGGCGTTCGCTGGCCGCGCTGCCGGTCACATCCTCCAAAACCCCGTCACGGGCTTCGTCGGCCGGCTTTCCGTGGAAGGCCGCAGCAAGCAGGTTTTGCAGTAGCTCGAACATCGCAGCTTCCAGGTTTGTCTCGCCATGAAACAACACATGAAGCGGCGGAGCGTTCCATCGGGCCAGGCCGCGTCCCGGCAGGCCCGGCGGGACGGCGCCTAGTTTTCCTGGACCGAAATGCCCGTTTCGTCGATGCGCAGCTCGACGCCCTTGGGCTTGGTCTCTTCGCGGAAGATGTAGACGCCAAGCGCAATCACGGCCACGGCCAGGGCGCCAATGATGAGGTAGAGAGTGTTCTGCTTCATTCGGCCGTCGTACCGGCATGCAGCCGGCAAGTCCAGCAGGTCGGGCACGCCGATCCGGGCGGCGTCCCATTCCGGCACAGATCCGGCTGGCACGCCGCGTGCATGGCATGGCTAGCCGGCGATGGCCGGAGCCTGATTTGTTTCAAATCAGGTAAGGCCCGCTGGGGTTGGGATGGGGTTTTGCCCCGGCGGGCCCCCCATCGCTGTCGCATCGGCTCTTGCCCGCACCCATGGTGACGATGCATCCTCGCCGCCATGCCGGAGCCATATCTGCTCTTCACCGTCGTCGGTGCCGTCTTCGTCCTTGCCGGGCTGGTCAAGGGTGTCGTCGGCCTCGGACTGCCGACCGTTGCGATGGGGCTGCTCGGGCTGGTGATGCTGCCGGCCGAGGCGGCGGCCATCCTGCTCTTGCCCTCCTTCGTCACCAATGTCTGGCAGTTGCTGGCCGGTCCCGATATCTCTGCCTTGCTGCGCCGCCTGTGGCCGATGATGCTTGCCGTCTTCGCTGCCACCCTGGCCTCCACCGGCCTCATCACCAGCAGTTACACCGCCATCGTCACAGCGGGGCTCGGCCTGGTGTTGCTCGCCTATGCCGCCCTCGGCCTGCTCAGGCTGCGCATGGCAGTGCCCGGCTGGGCCGAGCCGTGGGCAGGCCCGGTCGTCGGTGCGGCGACCGGAGTGATGACCGGCGCCACCGGTGTCTTTGTCATTCCGGCCGTGCCCTATCTCGGCGGGCTCGGCCTTGGCCGCGACGATCTCGTGCAGGCCCTGGGCCTGTCGTTCACGGTCTCGACGATCGCCCTCGGCATCGGCCTGTGGTGGAACGATGCCGTGCCGCTCCAGTCGGTCGGCACATCCGCATACGCCATCGTTCCGGCACTGGCTGGCATGTGGCTGGGTGGCTGGCTGCGCGGCCGCGTCGAGCCGGAAACCTTCAGGCGCTGGTTCTTTGCCGGACTCGCCCTGCTCGGCGCGCACATTTCATGGCAGGGCCTCGCCCCGGCTTTCTAGTGTCCGAGCAGCGCCGTGATCGAGATCGCGGCCAGCGCCAGCACGGCCAGCTTCCAGAAATCGCGGCGCTGCCTCAGTCCCGGCAGGCCAAGCGGCTTGAGGATCTGGATCGCCATGATGGCCAGGATGATGAGCGAAAGCGCCTTCGACATGCAGCCTTTGATCAACTTCGCGCGCCCCTGTCAAAGTGCAGCCGGCAATCTGCTATCGTTGCCGCCATGCAACCGAGCCCGCGCCAAAGGACGCACTACACCGGGCGAATACCCGAAGTGCGCAAAACCGCATCGGAATATCTATCGAAATGGGGTTTGCTGGCCGGCACTTAAACCAAGGTCAAATGGACGCCCCGTCGGCAACGCGGGTACAAGGCTAGCCAACGAGACGCCCTGAAGGGCCGACATCCTGGGAAGGAGACGCCATGCCATCTCGCTATCACGAGGTCTATGACGGTTGGGTCAGCAACCCCGAGGCGTTCTGGGCCGAGGCTGCAGGCGCCATCGACTGGTACAAGCCCTGGGACAAGGTCTTCGATGCCGAGGGCGGCGTCTACGGCCAGTGGTTCTCCGGCGCCGAGTGCAACACCTGCTGGAATGCGCTCGACCGCCATGTCCAGGGCGGCCGCGCCGAGCAGGTCGCCCTCATCCACGACAGCCCGATCACCGGCACCCAGAAGAAGTTCACCTATGCCGGCGTTCTCGCCGAGGTTAACGCGCTGGCAGCCGTGCTCGCCGACCAGGGCGTCGGCAAGGGCGACCGCGTCATCATCTACATGCCGATGGTCGCCGAAGCCGCCTTCGCCATGCTCGCCTGCGCCCGCTTGGGCGCCATCCATTCGGTGGTGTTCGGCGGCTTTGCCGCGAAGGAACTCGCCACCCGCATCGACGACGCCACGCCGAAGCTGATTATCTCCGCCTCCTGCGGCATCGAGCCGGGCCGCGTCATCGCCTATAAGCCGCTGCTTGACGGCGCCATCGAACTCGCCACCCACAAGCCGGAGCACTGCATCGTCCTGCAACGGCCGCAGCTGACCTGCGACCTCATCCCCGGCCGCGACCTCGACTACACCGAGGCCGTCGGCGCGGCCAAGGCCGCCGGCCGCAAGGTCGAATGCGTGCCGGTTCTCGCCACCGATCCGCTCTATGTGCTCTACACCTCCGGCACCACCGGCCAGCCCAAGGGCGTCGTCCGCGACAATGGCGGCCACATGGTCGCGCTCAAATGGACGATGGAAAACGAATTCGGCGTCAAGCCGGGCGAGGTGTTCTGGGCCGCCTCCGACGTCGGCTGGGTCGTCGGCCACTCCTACATCGTCTATGCCCCGCTGCTGCACGGCGCCACCACCATCCTGTTCGAGGGCAAGCCGGTCGGCACGCCCGACGCCGGCACGTTCTGGCGTGTCATTTCGGAACATGGGGTCGTCGCCCTGTTCACCGCGCCAACCGCCTTCCGCGCCATCAAGAAGGAAGACCCGCAAGGCACGTTCGTGCCGCAATACGACCTGTCGAAGTTCCGCACTCTGTTCCTCGCCGGCGAGCGCGCCGACCCCGAAACCATCAAATGGGCCGAGCTGAAGCTCGGCGTGCCGGTCATCGACCACTGGTGGCAGACCGAGACCGGCCACCCGATCAGCCAGAACCCGGTCGGGCTCGGCCTGCTGCCGGTCAAGTACGGCTCGCCCTGCGTGCCGATGCCCGGCTACGACGTGCGCGTGCTCGACGATGCCGGCCATGAGGTCGGGCGCGGCACGCTCGGCAATGTCGTGGTCAAGCTGCCCCTGCCGCCCGGCTGCCTGCCGACGCTGTGGCATGCCGACGAGCGTTTCTTCAACGCCTACCTGGCCGAGTTCCCCGGCTACTACAAGACGGCCGATGCCGGCTTCGTCGACGATGACGGCTACCTCTTCATCATGGCCCGCACCGACGACATCATCAACGTCGCCGGGCACCGCCTGTCGACCGGCGGCATGGAGGAAGTCGTGGCCGAACACCCCGACGTCGCCGAATGCGCCGTCATCGGCATCGCCGATGCCATGAAGGGCCAGATTCCTTGCGGCTTCATCGTGCTCAATTCCGGCGTTGCCCGCGACACCGGCGCCATCGAGAAGGAGGTCGTCGGTCTGGTCCGCGACCGCATCGGCCCGGTCGCCGCCTTCAAGACGGTCGTCACCATCAAGCGTCTGCCCAAGACCCGCTCCGGCAAGATCCTGCGCGGCACCATGCAGAAGATCGCCGACCGCGAGGACTGGAAGATGCCTGCCACCATCGACGATCCCGCCATCCTCGACGAAATCACGGAAGCGCTCAAGGCGAGGGGCATCGGCGTCTAGCAGGCGTTCAAAAGGCGCTCGCCGCAGGGCGTTGAGCTATCCATCGGCTCCGACGAGATTCGGAGGGTGACAGTGCGCGGCGGCGAGTCAACAATGGGCATCCAAGGGAGGCAGCCATGAGGAGCGATACCGAATATCTACGTCTCGCCGTCGAGATCGCCACCGAGAGCCGGGCAAGCGGCAATCATCCCTTCGGGGCGCTCCTGGTCGGGCCGGAGGGCGACGTGCTCATTTCATCGGGCAACACCTACGCGCAGGATCGCGGAGTTGGCCACGCAGAGGCAAACGTGGCCCGCGCGGCCGCGCAGCAATACGACTCGACCTTTCTTGAGCGATGCACGCTGGTAACCTCGGTCGAGCCGTGCTGCATGTGCGCAGGGGCCTGTTACTGGGCTGGCATCGGCACCGTGGTCTACGGACTCAGCGAAAGGCGGTTGGCCGAGCTGACTGGGGACAACCCGGAGAATCTGACCCTCGATCTGAGCTGTCACCAGGTGTTCGCCGCCGGTCGGCGCCATGTAGCGATCCGTGGCCCAATCCCTGAACTCGAAGAAGAGATCGTAAACGATCACAAGGATTTCTGGTAACGGAACCCATCGTGGTGACGTGACGGGTATCGATGGGAGGACGTAGCCTCTGCCGCGCCATTGGTTCCGCTTCTTTCGTGCTTCGGCAAGCGGCGCCGGTTCCCGATGCCTTGCTCACAGGAGCGACACGTCAGTAGCCCTCTTGATGCGTCGTGAGCTTGCCGAACGATCCACCCACCAGCGCGCTTGGCGCTGGATGCAGCCGGCCAAACCCTCCCCACAGATTTGGACGCTGTGCCATTGCCTGCACGCCGGGCTCGGGGCAAGTTGCCCCCGGAATGGCATGAGGGGCACTGAAGATGCTGCGGAACTGGGTCGTCAGGTACTGGTATTCGTTTTCGACCACCGGTCTGCTGTTGGGAACGCTGTTCTTTGCGGCGTCGCTGACGCCGACGCTGATCCCGCGCAACTACCTGACCCAGGGCGTGCTGTCGGGCCTTTCCGCCGCCGTCGGCTATGGCTGCGGCTTCTTCCTGCGCTGGCTGTGGCGCTACCTCGAACTGCCCGAACTCAAGGCGCGCATCCTGATCGGCGGCAAGCTTGTCGCCGCCGTCGCCTGCGGCATCGTCGGCCTGGTGTTCCTGTGGCGCGCCTCGGAATGGCAGAATTCGATTCGCAGCCTGATGAAGCTCGACCCGGTCGACACCGCCCACCCGCTCGAAGTCGGCGCCATCGCGCTCGTCACCTTCATCGTGCTCGTGGCGCTTGGCCGGCTGTTCAAGCTGACGCTGATCTTCGTCTCCGAAAAGCTGCGCCGCTTCGTGCCGACGCGCGTGTCCTACGTCATCGGCACCACCATTGCGGTGCTTCTGTTCTGGTCGGCGGCCGACGGCATCATCTTCCGCTACGGGCTGCGCGTGATGGACAGCTCGTTCCAGCGCCTCGACGCCCTGATGCCGCCGGAGACGCAGCAGCCGACCGAGCCCGGCAAGACCGGCAGCGCCGCATCCCTGGTCCGCTGGCAGGATCTCGGCCGCATGGGCCGCTCCTACATCGCCACCGGCCCGAGCGCCGCCGACATCGGCAATCTCACCGGCAAGCCGGCCATGGCGCCGGTCCGCGTCTATGTCGGGCTTCAATCGGGCAGCACGCCGCAACAGCGCGCCAGGCTCGCGTTGGAGGAGCTCAAGCGCGCCGGCGGCTTCGAACGCTCGACGCTCGTCATCGTCACGCCCACCGGCACCGGCTGGGTCGACGAACAGGCCATCGACCCCATCGAGTTCCTGCACAATGGTGACGTCGCCAGCGTCGCCACGCAATATTCCTACCTCGCCAGCTGGCTGTCGCTGCTGGTCGAGCCCGGCTACGGCGCCGACCAGTCGCGCGCTTTGTTCTCCGAGGTCTACGGCCACTGGCGCACGCTGCCCAAGGAAACACGGCCGAAGCTCTACCTGTTCGGCCTCAGCCTCGGGGCCCTCAGCACTGAGCTGTCAAACGAGCTGTTCGAGGTCCTCGGCGATCCCTATCAGGGCGCCCTGCTCAGCGGCCCGCCTTTCGCCAGCCGCATCTGGCGCTCGATCACCGACGACCGCAATCCCGGCACGCCAGAATGGCTGCCCGCGTTCCGCGACGGCTCCTATGTCCGCTTCACCGCGCAGAACAACGCGCTCGACATTCCGGGCGCTGTGTGGGGGCCACTCAGGCTCGTCTACCTGCAATATGCCTCGGACCCGATCGTCTTTTACGAACCCCGTTCGCTCTACCGCGAGCCGGACTGGATGAAGACGCCGCGCGGGCCCGACGTTTCGCCCGAGTTGCGCTGGTATCCGGTCATCACCTTCCTGCAGCTGACGCTCGACATCGCCATGGCGACCACCGCACCTATCGGCCATGGCCACGTCTATGCCGCCGAGCACTATATCGATGCCTGGATGCAGGTCGCCGACATCAAGGACTGGGCGCCTGGCGACATCGCCAAACTGAAGCAACATTTCATCGACGCCCGCAAATGACGCGGGTCAGCGGATGAGGTCGGCCGCCCTGGCACCGAGTGCTGCGATCAGGTCGTCGGGGCGCATGCGGATCTGCAGGCCCCTCTGGCCGCCATTGAGGTAGATCTCTTCCTCCAGCGTCGCCATCTCCTCGACCGCGGTCGGCACCTGCTTGCGCTGGCCGAAGGGACTGATGCCACCGACCTTGTAGCCCGTCAGCCGCTCGGCATCGACGGGCTTCATCATCTGCGCCGCCTTGCCCCCGAAGGCGGCAGCGACCTTCTTCATGTTGACCTCCTGGTCGGAGGGCACCACAACGCAGGCTGGCTTGCCGTCGACCTCGACCATCAGCGTCTTGAGCACGACGCCAGGCGCAACCCCCATCGCCTCGGCCGCCTGCAGCCCGACGCGCTCGGCACCGGAATCGTAGTCGTAGGTGGCAACGGCGAAGGAAACACCTGACTTGGCGAGCATCAGCGTGGCGGGCGTGGTCTTGGACATGCCCTGTTTTGCAACAGCGCCCCGGCATTTCGCAAGGGCGCGGTTGCGGCAATGGCAGCAACGGGGTGGAAAGCTAACGGTCCGCTTTTGGGTCCACGGGCGGCAAAGAAGGACCTAATCCGATGCCGCGAACCGCACATTGCGCCGCGCAATAGACGGCTCCACCGAACCTTAACCAGTGTCCGCCAAATATGCACAAGCTCAATTTATGCTCCTTGACAGTAAAACGACCCGAAAATAGACACGCATCTAGGTCCGCAGGGTGACCTGCCGCTCGCATGGCGTTTTCGCCAGTGGTTAAGCCCCTGCATTAGACAAGCTGATCGCCATTTCCCCCTGGGGCAGTTGGAGCGATGGCAATGCGAGCCCCATCAAGATCATCCTACTTGCCCATGACGGGAGTTTTTGATGAGCGACCAATCGTCGTTGGCGGCTGAGCCGAAAAATTCATTCTTGCGTGGATCGATCCGATCCGTCTTCATTCGAACCTGCCTGCCAATCATCGTCGTGACGACGATAAGTGGCCTGCTGACCGTGGTCGATGCCATGTTACTAGGCGCATTCGTGGGGGCTGATGCCCTGAGCGCGGTGACGTTGGTGTTTCCAATCTCGATGTTACTGGTGGCTGTCTCGACTATGGTCGGCATCGGCATGGCCAGCATATTGGGTCGCCGACTAGGTGCCCAAGACATGGATGGGGCAATCAATACCTTTGCTTCCGCACAGGGGCTTGCCGTTGCTGTCGCTGCCTTGGCAATGCTGACTTTTTTTGGACTGGGTGCCCATATTGTCAGTTTGGTTGCGGGCGGTAACGTCCACCTCGGTGAGATGGGGTGGACCTTCCTTGCCATTTCATTTGCTACCGCACCGGCAGGGTTTCTACTCTCTGTGCACGCCGACGCGCTGCGCATGGAGGGTCGGGTTGGCTTCATGGCTATGGCAGGCGTGTTGGTGACACTGGCCAATATCGGGTTCAACGGATTGCTGATCGGCGTGTTTGATTTTGGAGTGGCTGGGTCAGCCTGGGGTACGGCCCTGGCGCAGATATTGGGGCTGGGTATCGTGGTCGTCTATCGCATGAGCAGCAGGGCAGTTCTGCCGATGGTCGGTTTGAGATACGACCGTGAATGGCGACAAATGCTGACTCTTGGAGCACCGCGCAGCCTCAATTTCATCGGTATTTCGCTCAGCTCGGCGGCGGTGCTGTACGCCCTGCAACGGCTGGAGCTGCCGCAGTCCGACATGACTATCGCAGCGTATGGGATGGTGATGCGCTTGATGACATTTGCCTTCCTGCCGCTGATGGGCATGAGCCTGGCCCTGCAGGCAATTGTCGGCAACACGGTAGGTGCTGGACAGGATGAACGGGCAAAGCAGACGCTTTACTTTTCGCTTGGCGTGAGCGTCGTTTATGGCCTGCTAGTGCAACTGCTGCTGCTTGGTGGACGCGACTGGCTGGGCGGACTTTTTGTGCCCGATGCCCTTGTTAGGCTGGAAGTGGCACGCATTGTTCCGCTGTACCTTGCAGCGTATTTCGCTTTCGGCCCGGTAATGATGGCCGCCAGTTATGCGCAAGCTATAGGCAGGGCGCGGGAAGCCGCCATCCTCTCGCTGGGGCGGGCATATCTGTTCGCAATTCCGCTGACCTTTGCCTTGCCCTACATTTGGGGTGAGACCGGTGTGTGGATCGCCGCTCCAATGGCCGATATCTTGATGCTGACGCTCAGCGTGTTGGTCTGGTGGCGTGCCGGCATTTATACTTCGCGAAAGGCCGGCCCCTTAGGATCAAACTCGCTCACTCCATAATGTGGGGTTATGCGCCGCATTGCCTGATGGACTACTATTGCTGACCACGCCGACGCCTTGCGACGAAAGGCAGCTTTAGGGATTTTGCAATCTACTTACGAATGACCAACATGAGGTCGAGAGCCGGCGCCATCAGTCCTGACATCACCGCCCATTGACTAACTCATACCCGATTGACTATGAATAACTCATAGCCAATCGGGTATGAGTTAATGTCTGAGCCTCAGGACGCGATCTTCCGCGCGCTGTCCGATCCCACCCGTCGCGGGCTCTTCGAGCGTCTCTGCCGCAACGGCGACACGACGGTCGTAGGCCTGCTCGGCGAGGCCGGCGTCTCGCAGCCCGTGGTCTCCAAGCACCTGAAGATCCTTAAGGCTGCAGGGCTCGTGCGCGACCGGCACGAAGGCCGCTACACTTACTACAGTGCTGAGCGCGACGCGCTGAGGACGCTGGTCGACTGGACGACCGAGATGACCGGATTCTGGCACGACCGGTTCGACGATCTCGACAACCTGTTCAAGAGGATGGACCAATGACAGAAACGATGGAAACGACGCGCTCGGTCGTGGTCGAGCGCGATTTTCCCTATCCGCCGGAAAAGCTCTGGCGCGCCCTCACCCAGCCGCATCTCATCGCAGAATGGCTGATGAACAACGACTTCACTCCCGAAGCCGGCCGTCGCTTCACCCTGTCCGCCGACTGGGGACAGGTCGATTGCGAGGTCGAGACGGTCGAGCCGAACCGCGCGCTGTCCTACCGCTGGGATACCAAGGACCTGCGCAGCATCGTCACCTGGACGCTCGCCCCCACCGCCACCGGCACCAGCCTGCGCATGGAGCAGCGCGGCTTCACCACCGCCCAGAAGTCCTATTTCCAGGGCGCAACTGTCGGCTGGCCGCGCTTCATCGCCCAGTTGGGCGACGTCGTCTCGAAGCTGGACTGACCATCGCCTCGCCGGCACCGTCAATCGAAATCCGGGAGCTTGCCATGAACTCTGTGATCCGCACCGTCCATCGCTGGACCTCGCTCGTCTTCAGCCTGGCCGTCGCATCGATCTTCGCCGGCATGGCCATCACCACCCTGCCCGAGTGGTTCTACTATCTGCCCCTGCCGCCGCTCTTCGTACTGATCCCGACCGGCATCTACATGTTCTTCCTGCCCTATCTCGGCGGCCAGCGAAACGCCGTGCCTGCATCGAAGGGCAGCGCCTGATGACCGCAAAGGAACCCGCCCAAGTAAAGCTCCTGTCCGGCGGCAATCCGCAGATCGCCAAGGGTTATGGCGACGCCGTCGTCCAGTCCTATATCGACGCCATGCCCGGCTGGAAGCAGGACGTCGGCCGCCGCCTCGACACTCTGATCACCGAGGCGGTCCCCGATGTGGTCAAGGCGGTGAAGTGGAACTCGCCCTTCTACGGCACGGCGAAGGATCTCTGGTTCGTCGGCTTTCACTGCCTCACCAGATACGTCAAGGTCGCGTTCTTCAAGGGCGCTCACCTCTCGCCGCTCCCACCCGGTACGTCGAAGCAGGCGAATGTGCGCTATCTCGACATCTACGAGGGCCGCCCGTTCGACGAGGCGCAGCTCTCCGACTGGGTCAGGCAGGCCAGCGCCCTGCCCGGCGAGAAGATGTGAGGCGCACTGTCCTGAGCGAGCACGCGGGAACGGCAATGACCGTCAACATCCGGCCGGCCCGCGCTGAGGAAAGGGATACCCTCGGCGCGCTCAAGCTGCGGTCTTCGCTGGCCTGGGGAGATCATGTCGAGGAACTGCAGGCGATGCCGGAGGCGAGAGAGGTCCCGGCCGCGCACGTGCCGCATGTCGTGGTCGCCGAGATCGCCGGGGAGATCATCGGCTTCGTGACGGTCCTCCCTGACGACGTAGCCACTCTGGCCGAACTGGAAGATCTCTTCATCGCGCCGGAGGCATGGCGAAAAGGCATCGGCAGCATGCTCCTCGCCGAAGCCGAACGCCGCGCCGCAGCACTCGGCGCACGGTCGCTACGTGTCGTGGCCGGCGCGCGGGCTCGCCCGTTCTACGAGGCTTCTGGCTTCCGGTTCGCCGGAACCGTTGCGACGTATCTGGCGCCCGCTGTCCAGCTGCGAAAGGATCTTGCCTAGGTTTGCAATCGGTGCCGGACAGGCACGCCCTACTGGCGATGTGGCTACAAAGCCCGGCAGCACCTCACCCTCGCCGCGCCGCCTCGATCGCCGCGACGTCGATCTTCTTCATGTCCATCATTGCCGCAAACGCCCGTTTCGCCTCGGCGCCGCCGGCAGCCATGGCATCGGTCAGCACGCGCGGCGTGATCTGCCAGTTGACGCCCCACTTGTCCTTGCACCAGCCGCAGGCGCTCTCCTGCCCACCATTGCCGACGATGGCGTTCCAGTAGCGGTCGGTCTCCTCCTGGTCGTCGGTGGCGATCTGGAACGAGAAGGCCTCGTTGTGCTTGAACACCGGCCCGCCGTTGAGGCCGATGCAGGGAATGCCGGCGACGGTGAAATCGACCGTCAGCACGTCGCCCTCCTTGCCCGAGGGATAGTCGCCCGGCGCGCGGTGGACGGCTTTCACCGCGCTGTCCGGAAAGATCTCGGCGTAAAAGCGGGCCGCATCCTCGGCGTCCTTGTCGTACCACAGGCAGATCGTGTTCTTGGCGATGGCCATTGCGCGTTCCTTTCGCTTGGGAGCCAGTTAACCCGCCCGCATCCTTTCGACATAGGGGGGCAAGGGCCTTTGTCCACCCCCGGAAGCCGTGGCCGAAAAAGACCGGGTAGCTTGTCGGGAGCCGCCCCGGTCATTCGTCCTGTGGAGACAAAGCGCAAGGACTGGATACCTTGGCCATGAGAAAAACCCACAATCACGCGCATCGGCACCATCATGCAAACACGGGAGCCTTTCGATGACCCCCACCATCACGGCATTTGAACGCTCGCCCGACCGCGGCAAGGGACAGGCACGTGACATGCGTGTTCGCTGGGCGCTCGAGGAAGTGGGCCAGCCCTACGACGTCCGTCTTGTCTCGTTCAGCGAGATGAAACGGCCCGCCCATCGTGCGCTTCAACCGTTCGGTCAGATTCCGACCTATGAGGAAGGCGATCTCGCCTTGTTCGAGTCAGGAGCGATCGTGTTCCATATCGCGGAGTGCAATGCCAGCCTGCTGCCCGAGGATGCCAATGCGCGTGCGCGCGCCATCACATGGATGTTTGCCGCGCTCAGCACGATCGAGCCGCCGATCCTCGAACGGGAAAGCACAGGGTACCTGGAGCGCGACAAGACCTGGTACGCGGAGCGCCTGCTCATGCTCGAGGATCGCATCCGCAACCGGCTGGGCGACCTTTCCCGTCGCCTTGGCAAAGCCGACTGGCTCGACGGCGCGTTCAGCGCCGGCGACCTCGTGATGGTGGGCGTGCTGCGCAGGTTGAACGGATCGGGCCTGCTGGAGGAGTATCCGAACCTCGCCGCCTATGTCGCCCGCGGCGAAGCGCGGCCGGCCTTCAAGCGTGCTTTCGATGCCCAATTGGCGGTTTTCACCGCCGCATCGTCAGGCTGATCAAGGCCGCACCGGAGAGATGACCCGCGTCTTACGCCGGCTGCACCTCGATCGTCACATGCGACAGGTCGTGGATGTGGGCGAGCTTCGACTTGTAGCTCTCGGGCGTCGCCGGCGCGCTCGATTTCAGCGCCACGATCGCCGCGTGATGCCCGGGGCCCACCTGCCAGACATGCAGGTCGGTGATCACATCCCCGTCGGTCTCCACCGCCTCGCGGATCTCATCGGGCAGGTCCTCACCCGAGGGCACGTAGTCGACCAGCACGCGCCCGGCATCGCGGATCAGCGTCCACGACCAGCGCGCGATGACCACCGCGCCGACGATACCCATGGCCGGGTCGATCCATTGCAGCCCGTAGATCGCCCCCATCACCAGCGCGAAGATGGCGAGCACCGAGGTCAGCGCATCGGCCAGCACATGCACATAGGCGGCGCGCAGGTTGTTGTCGTGCCCGTGGCCATGTCCATGAGCGTGGTCGTGGTCGTGGCCATGCCCGTGATGGCCGCCGTCATGCAGCAGCCAGGCGCTGGCGAGGTTCACGGCCAGCCCGACCACGGCGATGATCGCAGCCTCGTGAAAACTGATCGCCACCGGGTTCATCAGCCTGGCCACGCTCTCCCAGCCGATGTAGATCGCCACGATCGCCAAGATCACGGCACTTGCGAAGGCGGCAAGGTCGCCCACCTTGCCGGTGCCAAAGGTGAAGCGCGGGTTGTGCGCCTGCCGCCGCGCGAACACATAGGCAAGGGCCGCGATCAGCATCGCCGCCGCATGGGTCGACATGTGCCAGCCGTCGGCCACCAGCGCCATCGAGCCGTAGACCGTGCCGGCGACGATCTCGATCACCATCATGGCCGTCGTCAGCACGATCACCAGCATCGTCCGCCGCGCGTTGCGGTCGTGGCGCTCGCCCAGGAAGACATGGCTGTGCGCCGGCTCGAACGGTTGGTCATGGTGATGGTCATGCCCGTGATGGTGGCCGTGCGGATGGTCGTGGCTCATTTCAGATAGGTCCTGATGACGTCGATCAACTCTTCGCCGCCGCGCTGGCGCTCTGTAGCATCGGCGGGGGCGAGCACGTGGTCGCGGATGTGGTCTTCCATCAGCTCGGCGGTCAGCCCGCCAACGGCGCCGCGCACCGAGGCGACCAGTTGCAGAACGTCGGCGCAGCCGAGCTCGGCCTCCAGCGCCCGCTCCACCGCCTCGACCTGGCCCTTGATGCGCCGCACCCGCGCAAGCAGCTTGGCCTTTTCCTTGATGACATGCGACATCGCACCCTCGCTATAATATAGGGGGGTATCCTATTTCTCCTCGCACTGATTGGCAATGCCCCGGGATCGCTGGTTCCGCCACTGCACGCGAGCCGCCCGTTGACCGCGCCCGCCCTTCCCGCCACTGTCCGCCACTGGAATCGCCCTCGCGGCAACAGTGACAGGAGCGGAACATGAGGCTCGACGGCAAGACGGCAATCGTCACAGGCGGCGCCAAGGGCATCGGTTATGCCGTTGCCGAGCGCCTGCTCAGCGAAGGCGCGCGCGTCGTCATCGCCGACATCGACCAGGAACAGGGCGACGCAGCCGAGCGCGACCTCGCCAAGCTCGGCAAGGCGCGTTTCGTCCGCGCCGATGTCGGCAAGCGCCTCGACGTGCACAATCTGGTGGCCTCTACGATCGACGCATTCGGCGACGTCGACGTTCTGGTCAACAATGCCGGCATCGATCACCAGGCCGATTTCCTCGACCTCACCGAGGACGATTTCGACCGCGTGCTCAGGGTCAACCTCAAGGGTGCCTTCCTCGCCGGCCAGGCTGTGGCCCGGATCATGGTCGAAAGGGTCACGGCCGGTGGTGCGCCGGGCTCGATCGTCAACATGTCGTCAGTCAATGCCGTGGTCGCGATCGCCGACCAGGTGCCCTATGCCGTGTCCAAGGGCGGCATCGCCCAGCTCACCTCCGTCATGGCGCTGGGCCTTGCGCCCTACGGCATCCGCGTCAACGCCATCGGCCCAGGCTCGATCTCGACCGACATGCTGGCGCGCGTAAACACCGACCCGGCAGCCATGGCGCGCGTCCTGTCACGCACGCCGCTCGGCCGCATCGGCGAGCCCGGAGAGATCGCCGCGATCGCCGCTTTCCTGGCTTCCGACGACGCCAGCTACATCACCGGCCAGACCATTTTTGCCGATGGCGGGCGGCTCGCGCTCAACTACACGGTGCCTGCCAAGAGCTGACCGAGGGCGGCAGGCGGGCTTGTTGGAATGCAGAGTGAGACAGGCCTGAACTGAATCTCGATACGCCGACCGGCTCCTGACAGAGGGCTGTCAGGAGGGCTGTGCGATACTCCTCCCGTAAACGAATTGGAGGATCAGTCATGAGCTCGTTCAACCCCGACATCTTCCGCGCGGTCAGGCACTATGCCGGCAAGATCAGGACCATCCACAACGAGATCCGCACCGAGCGATTCCTGAACTCGCTCCCCGCCGATCTTCGCAAGGACATCGGCTGGCCCGACCGCTTCGGCTCGCGCCGAGCCGACAGCAACTGACAGGGCTGGCAGGAAAGGACGCACCAATGACCGCCTCGAAAACCATCGGCGTTCTCTTCATCGAGGGCTACGCAGACTGGGAATACGGCATGCTTGCCGCCTCGGCGGTCGAGTGGTTCGGCGCACGCGCCATTGCGATTTCGCCGCACGCATCGCCGCTGACCTCCATCGCGGGCTTCCGCCTCGATGCCGCACGCGGTGCCAATCCGGCGGAAAACAAGGATCTCGATGCGGTTGCGGTCATCGGTTCCGACGGCTGGGCGGCGAAGGATGCACCAGACGTTTCGCCGCTGCTCAAGGCGGTGGCCGCGCGCGGCGGCGTGATCGGCGGCATCTGCGCCGGCACGCTTGCGCTCGCCCGTGCCGGGCTCTTCGAAGACGTTGGCCACACCAGCAACGGCCGCGACTGGATCCTCGGCCATGAGCCCGCTTATGCCGGCGCTGCGAACTATCGCGACGTGGCGCATGCGGTTGCCGACAACAACATCGTCTCGGCGCCGGGATCGGCGCCGGGGACCTTCGCTGCGGCCTTCCTTGAGACGCTCTATCCCGAGCAGGCCGGCCAGATCGGCGAGATGCGCGCCATGTTCGCGCGCGAGCATGCCATGGTCGCGCGCGAACATGGTGACGGCTCCTGACAATACGCTGTCAGGAGGCCTGTGCGATGATAGAGTGAAGAGGTTCGCGTTCCGAGGTGCTTGGCTTTGCTCGGTGCCGAGTACGAGATGGCACGCCGGACCGGCTTTTTGACCACGCGCATTGTCATCGACGCCAGGCGCCCCCACTTGGCCAAGAACAGCGCGAGACCTTGAGGGGTAATCGATGAGACGCGCCGACAGGCTGTTCCAGATCGTACAGCATCTCCGAGGTGGCCGCCTGGTCACCGCGCACAAACTCGGCGCGTGGCTCGAGGTCTCCGAGCGCACGATCTATCGCGACATCGCCGACCTGCAATCGACGGGTGTGCCGATCGATGGCGAGGCCGGGGTGGGCTACATGATGAGGGAAGGGTTCGACCTTCCGCCGCTGATGTTCACACGAGACGAAATCGTAGCCCTGGTTGCCGGCGCCCGCATGGTCCGCGCCTTCGGCGGTGCCGCCATGGCGCGTGCCGCCGACGAGGCGCTGGTCAAGATCGGCGCGGTCCTGCCGGACTCGGAAAAGGACCGCATTGCCCGCACCGAGATCCACACGCCGATGTGGGTCGTCTCCGACGCCGACCGGGAGGCGATCGACCTGATCGAGCGCGCCGTCGAAAAGCGCCAGGTGCTCAAGCTCGATTACAATGACGAGGCCGGCCGCGGCTCGGCGCGCGACGTGCGTCCGCTCGGCCTGTGGTTTTGGGGCAAGGTCTGGACGCTGATCGCCTGGTGCGAGATGCGCAACGACTTCCGCGCCTTCCGTATCGACCGCATCGCCTCTGTCGACTCCGCCGGCCGCACCTTCAAGCCCGAGCGCGGCAAGCTGCTGGTCGATTATTACCGCAGTGTCGAACGCAGCGAATCCTTTGGCACTCCCGATCGCAATTCCCGCGGCTGACGCATCCTCCCAGCGTCAGCCTCTTGAAAAGCCCGGCCAGAAGCCGGGCTTTTTTTGCATTGGCACAAGCGATGATCAGGCCCGCATCCTTGATGTTGGGAAGCGTTCAGTCCAGTTGGGGCGCGCCGAATAGTCCGGCAACAGGAGACATCGCCGACATGAACATGGACATCCACGAGATCAACGGCGCCTGCCACTGCGGCACGGTCCGCCTGCGCGTCAGGCTGTCGGACGGCCTGCGCAGCGCGCGGCGCTGCACCTGCTCCTATTGCCGCATGAAGGGCGCCGTCGCCTTGTCGGCCGACCTTGGCGGCGTAGATGTCCTTGCTGGCGAAGAAGCGCTCACCATCTACCAGTTCAACACCATGGCGGCGAAGCACTACTTCTGCTCGAAATGTGGCATTTACACCCACCACCAACGGCGGTCGAACCCCAACCAGTACGGTGTCAACGCCGCCTGCCTCGAGGGTATAAGCCCGTTCGACTTCACCGAGATCCCCGTCATGGACGGCATCAACCATCCCTCCGACCGGAAGGACGGCACATCAGGGTCGGGAATCGCCGGCACGCTGAAATTCATCGCCACCGAATAGGTACCAACGCCGGCGTTGCAATCCGCGGGCCGGCGGCCGTACGCATCCTGCCGCTCAGCCTCGCCTGCTTGCCTTGACCATCCAGGCTCGTGCAGCAAGGCTGATCGGGCCCGTTGCCCCCAAGCGCTCGGACAGGCGTGCCTTGAGCCTTGCCCTGTGATCCTCGGTCAGGCTCATGCAGTAGCCGGGTGCCGGACCAGCGCCCAGCGTGAACGGTCGCCAGAACGCCTCGAAATCCGCGAACCGGGTTTCGATCTCGACCGGCGCGATGGCTATGTCGCGCCAACCGGCCTCCTGGCACAGCGCCAGCAGCCCTTCCCTCGTGCAGAACGGAAACCGGACACCTTCGCCGAGCTTTGCCGCATCCGGATCGATCTCCACGGCAGCCTTCCAGAACGCGTGGATGAAACCGATGCCGCCGCCGGGATAGTCCCAGACATAGAACGACAGCAGGCCGTCCGGCTTCAGCACCCGCTGCATCTCCGCTAGTGCCGCCGGCCTGTCGGGAATGAAGTTGAGCACCAGCCCCGACGTGACGACGTCGATGCTTGCCGGCTGCGCCGGCAGCTTCAGCGCATCCGCCACCTCGAAACTGGCGCGCCCGTCGCCGATCGCTGCGCGGGCATGCGCCACAAAGTCGGCCGACGGATCGATGGACAGGATCGAGCGCGGCGCGGCACCTGCCAATATGGCTGCCGTCAACGCGCCGGTGCCGCAGCCGATCTCCAGCCATGCGGCCTGCTCGGGCGGCGACAGCCAGGCGACGAATTTTTCGGCCACCAGCCGGCTCCACCGGCCCATGTAATGTTCGTAGCTGTTGCCGGCACTCCAGGCGTCGAATGCAGCGGAACCGCTCATCTCCCACCTCGATGTTTCAGGCGAATTTTCCTGAGACAACCATGCGCCCTCGCAAGCGGGCTCGGCAAATCAAAACACCCGGCCGCCGTCGGGCGCCCGGCCTTTCGGCCACGAAAAAAGCCCGCATATCGCGGGCTTTTTAACTCTACCCCGCACCAAGGCGCGGGCGACGAAAGAGACTATTCCTCGTCTTCGTCCGGGGTCTTCGACTTGAGCGCCGACAGCTTGGCGAACACCGCGTTGGCGTCGAGTTCCTTGTCCTCGTCCTTGGGCGAGGCCTGCTCGGGCGTCAGGCGCTCGGTCAGCGAGGCCGGCAGCAGCGTATCGCCGGTCGGTGCCGGGGCTTCGCGGCCGCGCGAGGCGCGCTGCACTTCGATGTCGAGGTCGATCTGCGAGCACAGGCCGAGCGCCACCGGGTCGAGCGGCGTCAACGTCGCCATGTTCCAGTGCTTGCGCTCGCGAATCTGCTCGATCGTCGCCTTGGTCGTGCCGACCAGGCGCGAGATCTGCGCGTCCTTGAGCTCGGGATGGTTCTTGACCAGCCAGTAGATGGCGTTCGGGCGATCCTGGCGCTTCGACAGCGGCGTGTAGCGTGGGCCTTTGCGCTTGCTCTCGGGCACGCGGACCTTGGGGTCCGACAGCTTGAGGCGGTGGTTGATGTCGCCCTCGCCCTTTGCAATCTCGGCGCGCGTCAGCTGGCCGGTCATGATCGGGTCCATGCCCTTGATGCCCTGGGCCGATTCGCCGTCGGCGATGGCCTTCACTTCGAGCGGGTGCAGCGAGCAGAACTGCGCGATCTGGTCGAACGAAAGTGCCGTGTTGTCGACCAGCCAGACAGCGGTCGCCTTGGGCATAAGCAGCGTATTGGCCATGCGATATATCCTCTTCGCTCGCCCGCGTCCCTCACGCGGGCGGTGGATCAAGACCACCAGAAATTGGGAAATTCGGCCCGTATATAGACGTATTCGCCCGCCACCGCAACGATTTTGGAACCACCCGCAAACGCGCCGTTTCACCCGCCATGCGACGCAAAAAGCCCCGCCTCCTGGTCTCAGGAAGCGGGGCTTCGTTCTTGCCGGCAACGGTGCCGGACAGGCTTACTTCAGCTGGTCGGCGACCTTTTCGATCGCCGCAACAGCGCAAGCCTCGTCGAAGTTGCCGCCGGGTGCGCCGCCGACGCCGATGGCGCCGATGACGGCGTCGCCAGCCTTGATCGGCATGCCCCCGGCCAGCACCAGGAAGCCGTCGATGTCGACCAGGCCGGCCGCACCCGGGTTCTTGGCGACGTTCTCGGCCATCTTGCCGGTCGGGGTGCGCGACGAGGCCGAGGTGAAGGCCTTGTCCTGGGCTGCCGAAACCGTGTGCGTGCCGGCATTGTCGGCGCGGACCAGTGCGCGCAGCACACCCGCGCGGTCAACCACGGCGGCGGTCACGTTGTACTTGTCGGCAGCACATGCGGCGACCGCGTTCTGGGCGATCTCGACGGCGAGGCTCGACGAGATGTTCTTCTCGGTCAGCACCTGTGCGGAAGCAGCACCGGTGATGGCGACGGTGGCAGCGGCGGCGAGGAAAATGCTCTTGATCATGACCTGTCCTGATGTTGCTCGGGAGAAAGCGTCTTGCTTGTCCTGAGACAGAACTACGCCGATCCCCCGCCCGGCAGAATCCGCGACGCCACCACCCGCCCTAGGTAATGCTACCTACTTCTCCTGAAGCGTCAGCCGCACGAACTCGGCCACCGAGCTGGTGCCCAGCTTCTCGGCGATCTTCGCCCGGTGCGCGTCGATGGTGCGCACCGAAACCTCGAGCGCTGCCGCCACCTCCTTGCTCGCCCAGCCCCGCGCCACCATGTCGAGCACCTCGCGCTCGCGTTCGGTCAGCCTGGCCAGAAGCGCCCGCGCCTCGCGCTTTTCCAGTCGCGCGTCGAGGCTCGAAAACCCCTGCTGAAGTGCTTCGACCAGCACCTCGCCATCGACCGGCTTGGTCAAAAAATCCTGGATGCCGGCCTTGAAGGCACGCCTGCAGGCGGCGACGTCGCCGTGGCCCGTGATCATCACCGTCGGCCAGTCGATGCCGCGCTCGGCAAGCCTCTGGTACAGCTGCAAGCCGGAAACCTCGGGCATGCGCAAATCGACCACCAGCACGCCGGGCTTGGCCTCGTCGACATGCGCCAGGAACGTCTTGGGGTCGCCGAAGCTCTCGACATCGATGCCATAGGTGCCGAGCAGGAACGCCAGCGCCTCGCGCACCGCCTCGTCGTCGTCGATCAGATAGACCTGGTACCTGCTCATGCCTTCACCCCCCGGAGCGCCGCGCGTCCTGCGGACGCGCAAAGGACGCTCCGGCACTTGTCGAATCTACGCATCGTGCTTCCCGAAAATCGATTCCGATTTTCGGGCCGATGCGCGCGGCAGCGTAATCACGAACCGCGCCCCGCCACCCGCGCCATTCCCGGCCTCGATCCGCCCGTCGACCCGCTCCACCAGCGTCTGGCACAGCGACAGCCCCAGCCCCATGCCGTTGGCCTTGGTGGTGAAGAACGGCACGAACAGCTTTGGCAGCACATCGGGCGCGATCCCCGGCCCGTTATCCGCCACCTCGATCTTCGCGTCTGCGCCCACGATCTTCGTCGCGATCGAAATCCGCGCCCCAGCGGTCCCCGCACCCTCCAGCGCATCGGCCGCATTGCGGATCAGATTGTGCAGCACCTGCTCCATCTCGATTGCGTCGACCACCGCCTCCGGTGCCTCCGCCGAAAGGTCCAGCTCCAGCTTGACCCCGCGCCGTTCGAGATCGGCTGCCGTCAGTGCCACGATCTCGCTGACGATCCCGTTGAGTGCGCTCGGCTTTGGCTCCGGCGCCTTGTTGGAGGCATAGTCGCGCATCCGCTTCAGCATCTCGCCGGCGCGCTTGGCCTCGCGCACATTGACGTCGAGCGCCTGCGTTATCAGCCCGAGATCGGGTTTTTGAGCGCCGGCAAGCCTGAGCGCCGCCTGGCTGCGGCTCAGCACCGCCGTCAGCGGCTGCGTCAGCTCATGCGCGATGCCGGACGCCAGCTCACCCATGGCGTTGACGCGCGAGGCATGCGCCAGAAGCGTTTCCCGCTCTTGCAACAGCGCCCGCGCCTCCGCCTGCCGTGCCACTTGTTGCGATTGTTGCGCCGCCGCCCGCTGCCTGAGCGCAAACATCAGCGCAAACGACGCCAACCCGGCCAAGACGGCAAACCCAAGCAACGACCGCCACGGCAAAAGCGCGTCGAGCGGCAAGGCCCGGTCGAGCGAAAGCAGGATCTTCTGCCCCTCGCCGTCGATCACTTTCTCGAAATGCGGCGCGGTGAAATGCGGTGCCAACGAAGCGCCCGCGCCCAGATCATCCTCCGCAGGCAGGTCGAGCAATTCCTGCCCGTCGAGCGTCAGCCTCAGATGCGCCCAGGCCGGCCGCTCCTCCGGCTCCAGCAGAAGTGCTGCGTCGATGCCGAACACCAAGGCAGCATCGGAAGGTGCGGGCGCCCGCACCTTCCGATGCTGCCTTGGTGTTCGGCATCGACGCAGCACTTCTGCTGGAGCCGGAGGAGCGGCCGGCCTGGGCGCATCTGAGGCTGACGCTCGACGGGCAGGAATTGCTCGACCTGCCTGCGGAGGATGATCTGGGCGCGGGCGCCGCCCCCGCGCCGGAGGCTGCGCCCGCGCCCGCCTCGCCGCCATCGAGCAAAACCAGCGCGATCCAGGCGATGCGCGGATAAAACCTTGAAATGCTCTCCATCACCTGCCGCACAACGCCCAGGGGTGCTGCCTCCGCCCCGCTGGTCAGCGCGATCAGGCTGGTCATATGCGCGTCATGCTGCGCCGCCCGCTGCGAGATCAGCCGGTGCAACGTCCGCCCCGTCACCTCCAGCTCACCCGCCAGCCGCGCCCTGGACGTCTCCACCGAATAAAGCGCGAACGCCAAAAGTGCTGCGAGCCAGAGCGCGAGGCCGAAGAGCCAGGATCTTGTCAGGTTTTTTGTCACGCACTTTGCCCGAAACCCGCGCGGAATGGCCGGGCCGAGGGCGCACTATAGGCGAAGGGGTTTGGGAAGACATAGCGAGAGAGATGGCAGACGCCCGAAATCGCTCGCGTGCATCAAGAACGGACATCAGAGGCCGGCCTTAACGACGTCGCTTCAAACCTACGGGAAACATAGTCTGTCCCGCCGGATGTCTAAGCGCCTGGCTTCGCCAGATTGCGGAAACCACGATGCGAAAGCGCGACGCTGAAGTCGCTGACAGACGACGCCGGAACAGCCAAGAGAAACAAGTTGCGGCTGCGGGTGACCGCAACGTAGCCGATGCGGCCGACCTCGCTTCCCGTTCCGTTGAGCAACTCGCGAACATGGTCCTTTTCAGCCACATACATGACACCGCCGATGCTTTCGCCTTTCACCTGATGGACTGTGTCGACCCGGATGGCGGGTCCGATCTCAGATGCAAGGTCGCGATCTTCAGCGAGCGACTCGCTGGGAAGCCCTGCTTTGGAGAGCCGTTGGCCAATGGTATTTTCGGACTCAAGGTCAAAGTCACTCAGGAATTTGTCGAGCACAACCCTTACGTTGGTCGTCAGAGCTTTATGCCAAGTGGCATTGGCCACCAACGTTGCAAGGGGCAAGCCGGTAGCTACCTCCCGAGTGAAATTCCAGAGTATTCGCAGCATCTCTTTCCTCTGCAGTGCATTGTCTGACCGGAGCATGTCCGCCAGCTGCTTTCCAGCCTTTGGCGTCAGCAGTCGCTGGAACCCCTCGACTACATCTTCGAAGGCGCGGTGGTAGTCGAATGAACAATCACGCGAAACGGCGGCGGCGGCGAACTTACCAGTCGCGCCTCGGCCTGGCACTTCCCTATCACCTCGCCATGCACCCGCAAGCTTTCGAGCACGACAGACGATTGCTGCCTCTGCTTCGGGGATCTTAGCCCGAACCAGCGCATTGCGAAACGTATCGAGGAGCTGCGACGCCTGTGCCTTGGTGTAGGTGATGTAGTAGGGGCCGCTGAGCTCTCCCGGCGCGGTTCGATGGCAGAAATCTGTTCGTGTCGCCAATGAATTCGCAACCCCGAGGATCGATGGCACCGACCGATAGTTAGTGGTCAAACCAAGTTCGACGACTCCACGCCTCTTGGCGTAGCTGCGCAGGAAGCCACCATCGGCGCCAGCAAACTCATAGATGCCCTGATTGGGGTCCCCGATTAGCGAGACTTGGCACCCCGCTGCAATCATCAGCTCTAGGATAGCTTGATGTTCGTTTCCAATGTCCTGGGCTTCATCGACGACGACGTGAGGGTAACGTCGCACCAAGGCACGCAGGATCGCGGGCTGCTCGACCAAGCTGCGGTGTGTCCAATACCTCCCAAGGCCATGCGTGTAGGCTCCCAGCTTCCCAAGACGCTCAACCAGAGCGACGGCCTTCCCAGTATCAACCACTGTAGTGCTGTTTTGGTAGCGAGTGAAGAATGTCGAAATACCGGCGTCGATTGCCACATTCAACTCGGCAACCGGCTGCGGGAACTTGCCCGCCTTGAACCTATACCCCTCAAGAAAGGGTTCGTTGCCCACGACAAGATAGGCGGCGCGACTAGCTTTCATCGTCCTGTTCGCGTGGGGGCGCAGTATGTTGCTGGCAATGAAAGCGTCCATGGTGTCGATGTCGACCTTAGCGGACGCTGCGAGGTCGCCCAAGCGGACCTGCGCCAAATACTCCTTTCGGAAGGTATCGACGGCGATGTTCGAGAATGAAAGCAGGGCGACCCGTCCGCGGGTCCCAGCAAGGTCCGTCGCCATTTTGCCAACGCGCCGTATAGCCGTTGTCGTTTTACCACTCCCGGCACAAGCGATAATGCAAAGCGGCATCAGCGGTTTCTCGATGATATGCTTCTGCTCTGCAGATAGAGTAATCATACCGGCACTGCGACCTGACAGGCATGCTTGATTGCCGCAAGGATGTAAGGCGGGCAGGGCAAGGCGCCATCATGATCAGCGATCTGTGCAGCAAGAGCCTGGCCGAAACTGCCCTTTTGCACATTGTTTGATGAGCGCTCGAACATACCCTTAAACAGCGTCTTCGCCTTGGCGGCATCCCCGATTTCAGCATCGACCGCCTTTTCGAGGTCGGCGCCAACCTGCGGCTTCAGCTCCTTGAGCGCCGCTATCATCAACGGGCGCAGCTCTGGGTGCAGGGCGAGATCGTATTCGAAGGTCTTAACGCCGTGGAAGACCTTCACGAACGTATCCTCGTGCTTCTTCATCGCTGCGGTATTGTCGGAAAGCGTTACTACGTCACCAGAGGCAGGATACACGGCCACTTTGGGCTGTTCCGCAACCATCTCAACTGCCGGCGGATCGGCATCGGTGATAGCTGCGACTGGGACATTCAGAGCTGTCTCGCCAAAAAGCGGAAGGAACGAGTCAAAGTTCAAACCGTCGACGCTTATCAAGCTAACTGCATGCTCGCGAAGACTGTATCCGGCCTTTTCAGCGAGGACGCTGATCAGCATCCGCTCACCAGCGCCTTCAACGAATATGACTCGCCCTGCAAAGAAGAGTTCGGCTCGGGTAACGTCAAGATAACGCTCCAGCTTTTCTCGCTTGCTCGGCCCGAAAGAAACATGCCCCGGGCTGAAGGTCCGCACCCCACTTGCCGTCTCGACGAGACAGACCAACGTATCCAGCTTCGCGCCGCTGGCAAAATTCGGCGAGTGCGATGTCACGAAGACCTGAACAGCTTTCTCCCCCTGATCGAGGTGGATGCTTGATAGATAATTCAGAAGTACAGACTGCAACTGCGGGTGAAGGTGCGCCTCAGGCTCTTCGACAATTAGGCCGCGAAACGCGGCTTCTGGGTTCTTGGCCAATTCGCTCAGAACTACCGCCATGAAGATCAAATTATTGAATCCCAGACCGTTGTGTTCGATCTCTAGGCTGTCCACCAGCAAGGAAGTGCGGGCCGCAAGCTTCTGAAAATCGCTGGCGCTCAAACCAATCTCCAACGCTTGGGCTAGTTGGGCGCCGAGCATGGATTTGTGTCGGCCGACAATGGACTGCTCGGTGAGTACTAAGGGAGCATGCGTCTTCAGTGCTTTGTCGAGCTTTTCGAGTTCTTCATTAATTAAGTCTCGGCCGGCCTGATCCGACAACAAGTGCAGCAGTCGCGAGAGTTGGCTAGTCCGGCTGGGCTTTAGTCCTTGCGCTGCGTCGCGCAGCGGTGGCAGGTAGACGCCCCTAAGATTTTCCATCATGTCCGAAGTCAGCGGCACATCGTCGTTGTTGCCGCACCATCGCTTTACACGAAGCCGCCCAGCCTGATCAGGATCGGCATATCTGACCGATATTTGCGCCTCTAACAATCCTCCGGCTGCCGGCTTCAACGCGGACATGAAGTCGGCTTCATCGTCGAGCGTCAGATCGCAGAAAGTGTACACGAAAGTGATTGGTCCACTAGGTTTGCCGCCTTTTGGACAGTGAACGTCATCAATAGTGAAGCGAGGATACGGATCGTCTGCGCCGGCGAGCAATGCTCTCAGGGCATCAACTACTGCAGTCTTGCCGACGTTGTTGGGACCGATCACCACGTTGAGGCCTGGGCGAAAACTCACTTCGACATTCTTCAACTTCCGAAAATTGCTGATTGCAAGTTTGGCCAAGTACATCCGATTCCCCTCAGTAGTTAGCCTACGCTTAGCGACAGGATCATGCTTGGGCAAACAGGTTGTAAGCATTGCAGATCGGGCGCAGCCCACCCGCCGGGGTTTGCTTTGGGCCAAGAGTTGCAAGCGCGATAAATTGCCTAGGCCACTGTGGATAGATTTTCACGTATTTGGCACTCAACACCACGGGATTCATCTCGCTGGCATGACCTAACATTATGAATTTGTTAGACTTCCCAAATGACAGCCGAAGCAGGCTAGAATTTCCGAAAATTCTCTTTTCCACACCCCTTCGCACCTAGCGGATAATCCCCCCATCGCCCTCAGGGAACCCGGGTCATGAACCGGATGCCTGGGGAGGGCGACGGCGTCCGGGCTGGCAGGGGATACGGTGCCCCTGCTGGGTGATGAGCCCCCAAGTCCGGGCCTTGCGGCGGCTGACGGTGAAAGCCGAGGCGACTGAGCGGGGCAAGAGCGCCGGCGGACGCATGGCTGCGCGTCACGCACTAGCATCTGAGAGACGCAAGGCCATGCGTCCGGTTCCCAATCCCGGCTTCATCGGCGCGGGACAGTTTTGCACGCCCAAAATCCCCCAACCACCTTGCCCGCGCCCAAAAAGACCCGCGCGGGCCGCCCACCGGAGACAGCTTCATGTCGAGGAAACGCAAGCAAGAGATCGAAATCATCGACCCGCCGCTGCCGGGCTACGGCCGCCTGCCCTATTCCATGCACAACGCGCTCGTACTCGCCGTCAGCATCGCCGCCACCATGGAGGGCGCGCATCTGAAGTGCCAGCGCCGCGAATGCCGCAATTTCGGACGCTGCCGCGCCTCGCCGACCGAATTCGGCCGCGCCGGCTTCTGCCCGGTGCCCCTCAGCCGCGCCGCCGACCGCCGCATTGAGGGCATGCTCCTGTTTGTCCTGCAACTCGCCAATGGCTGGCGGTGACGATTGGGAAGGCCCCCTCATCCGGCCCTTCGGGCCACCTTCTCCCCGCTGGGAAAAGAGGCGCGCGGCGGCGTCTCAGGCCTCCTCGCCCGGCCGGGGAGAGATCGGCCGAGCGCAGCGGAGGTCGGGTAAGGGGGACGGGCAGTCCCTCACCCGACATCCAACACGATCTTGCCGATGTGCTCGCCCTCTTCCATGCGCTCATGCGCCCGCCAGGCTTCCTTGAGCGGGAAGATCATGTCCATCACGGGTGCGACGCGGCGGACGGCCAGCAACGGCCACACCTGGGCTTCGAGGGCTGCGGCGATGCCCGCCTTGAACTCGGTGGTGCGCGGCCTCAGCGTCGAGCCGGTATGGGTCAGCCGCTTGACCATCAGCCGTGAAAAATCGGCACTCGCCACCGCCCCGCCCTGCGTCGCGATCTGCACGATGCGGCCGTCGACCGCCGCGGCATGGTAGTTGCGCCCGACATAGTCGCCGCCGACCATGTCGAGGATGACATTGGCGCCCTTGCCGTCGGTGGCGTCCTTCACCGCCTGGACGAATTCTTCCGTTTTGTAATTGATCGCGCGGTCGGCCCCGAGCTTCAGGCAGGCAGCGCACTTGTCCTCCGAACCCGCGGTGGCAATGACATAGGCGCCGAAGGCCGAGGCGAGCTGGATCGCGGTGGTGCCGATGCCCGACGAGCCGCCATGGATGAGCAGCGTCTCGCCCGACTTGAGCGCGCCGCGCTCGAACACGTTGTGCCAGACGGTGAAGAAGGTTTCCGGCACCGCGGCGGCTTCGGTGTAGGTAAAACCCTTGGGCACGGGCAGCGCGTTGGTTTCGTGCACCTTGGCGTATTCGGCGTATCCGCCGCCCGGCGTCAGCGCGCAGACCGCGTCGCCGATGCGGAAGCGGCTGGCACCCTCGCCGAGGGCTGCCACCTCGCCCGACACTTCGAGCCCGGGCAGGTCCGACGCCCCGGGCGGCGCGGGGTACGCACCCTTGCGCTGCTGCACGTCGGGCCGATTGACGCCGGCCGCATGCACCCGGATCAGGATCTCGCCGGCGCCAAGCTCGGGCAGGTCGCGCTTTTCCGCCTTGAGCACGCGCGGCCCGCCGGGCTGCGTGATCGCCACCGCGAGCATCTTGTCTGGAAGCTTGGCAACGTTGGCCATGTCTTTTCGGTCTCCGCTGGTCCGGTGTGCCCCGGACTTTACATGTGGTTGACCGCACTATGTATTCTGATTGGCAAATCAGGCAAACGCCTGACTGGAGATCAAGGAGAGCGAGATGGCGCTGTTCGACGACGAGCCGAAGAAGAAAAAGACCGTCCACGAGATCGGCCAGGACCTGTCTTTGCTTTCGGTCGGCGAGCTCAACGAGCGCATCTCAGCCCTGCGCGCCGAGATCGGCCGGCTCGAGGCCGAGCTTTCCGCCAAGGGTTCGACGAAATCGGCCGCCGAGGCGCTGTTCAAGCGCGGCTGACATCTTGCCGTCGCCGAAAAGCCCCAAAGGGGCGGTCGACCTAGCGCTCTTGATTCTTGGTGGGACAGTTCGATGCTCGCAACCTACAGGCCGATCCTCTCGCTGCTTCGCGGCACCGCCTTCCTGCTCGCCGCGTCGGGCCTGCACGGCCTGCTGCTTCCCCTGCGCGGCCAGGAAGAGGGCTTTTCGACCACGGCACTCGGCCTGATGGGCACCGCCTGGGCCGGCGGTTTCGTTGCCGGCTGTTATTTTGCCCCCCGCGTCGTCCGCCGCGCCGGCCATGTCCGCGCCTTCGGCACCTTTGCCGCGTCGGCTGCGATCATCGCCCTGCTCACCGGCCTGATCGTCAACGAATATGTCTGGATCGCGCTGCGCGCCTTCACCGGTTTTGCCATGGCCGGCGCCTTCATGGTCATCGAGAGCTGGCTCAACGAGCGCGCCACCAACGAGAACCGCGGCACGGTCTTCGGCCTCTACATGATGGTCACCTACGCCTCGATCATGGCCGGCCAGATGATGGTCGCCGGCGGCGACGTCACCAGCGCCTCGCTGTTCATGGTCACCGGCATCCTGTTTTGCCTGTCGCTGATCCCGACGGCGGTTTCGAGTGCCGCGCACCCCAAGCCGCTGCAGGACGTTTCGCTCGACATCAAGGGGCTCTACGCCAACTCGCCGGTCGCCTCGGTCGCGTGTTTCCTGATCGGCGTCGCCAATGGCGACTGGGGCACGCTGGGTGCCGTCTACGGCGCGCGCGTCGGCATCTCGACGCCCGAAATCGCGCTGATGATGAGCCTGGTGGTGATCGCCGGTGCCGCCCTGCAGATCCCGATCGGCAAGATCTCCGACCGCACCGACCGCCGCTACGTGCTGATCGGCGCCTCGCTCGCCTCGGCGGTGGCGGCGGTGCTGATCTTCTTGGTGGCGCCGCGCTCCGGGCCATTCGTCATCGCCATGACCGCCTGCTACGGCGCCTTCGCCTACACGCTCTATTCGCTGGCGGTGGCACACGCCAACGACCACGCCAAGCCGGAGGATTTCGTCAAGGTCTCGGGCGGCCTGCTGCTGCTCTACGGCTTCGGCACTATGGTCGGTCCGATGCTCGGCGCCGGCCTGATGGATATGATGCGGCCCGAGGCGCTGTTCCTCGCCACGGCTGCGGCGCATTTCGCGCTGGCCGGCTACACCGCACTGCGCATCAAGCGCCGCGCGCCGGTTCCGATCGAGGATCGCGAAGCCTTCAAGACCCAGCCGGCCGACCGCTCGGCGACGCCCGAATCGCTGCGGCTCGATCCACGCCAGAAGGACGAACCCGAAACCCTGCCCTGACAGCCACGCCTGGGCAGACGCGGGCATTGGGGCAGCAGCCGCGACCAACAGTTGAGATTCCGCCGATGTTGCGGCACAAAGGAGCCATGACAGCTGACGCCTCCTTCCTGGCCATATCGGATGCCAACCGGCGCCATCTGCTGGAAGAATTGCGTCGCGGTCCCAAGACCGTAAGCGAACTCGCAGCCGGCCTACCGGTCTCGCGGCCGGCCGTGTCGCAGCATCTCAAGGTGCTTCTCGATGCCGGGCTGGTCAGCGCCCGCGCCGAAGGCACGCGCCGTGTCTACGCGGTCAGTGCCACCGGCTTCAGGAAGCTCAATATCTGGCTTGACCAGTTCTGGGACGCTTGAGCCGGAACGGCTGGACTGGCACCGGCTCGCGTGCCGGGGGAAATCCTGTCACCGCCGAACCGCAAAAGCCCACAAAATACAGCAACCAATCACCCTGTCCCGGCGGCGAGGGTGATTCGCCGCCGGCTATCTGGCCCGTGCCGAAAGAGTGGGCCACTAAGTTGAGACCGCGATCGTGGGCTAGTGCTGGGTCGGGTCCACTCTCAGCTTTTCAATCTCGTCCTTGAGAGCCAGCTTGCGACGCTTCAGCGCTACGATTTGCAGGTCGTCCATGGATGGATGGTTCATCGCTTCGTCGAGCTGACGCTCGACGTCGCCATGTTTGCGCTGAAGCTCTTCAAGATGGGAAGCAAGAGACATGATTGGTTCTCCCTTTCATGGTTTCCTCGATGCACCGCACAAGCGTGCCCACCGCAGACAGCGCTCTGTGACGGAACCATGACAGTCTGCCACCCCCGATCTGCGATGTCGAATAAAGTGTGGTAGCATTTCCCGTCAGCGTGAAATGTGATAAGGGCATCGCGCCGGTGACAAGGGGTCGCCGACCCCGCCTTAGGAGCGCCCCGGGTGCGCCAGTGAGTTTGCAGACGGTAGACATGTCGGAACAGGAACAAGCCGAGGTTCGTCTCGAGTTTGCACGCTTGAAGCAGGACCATGCCGATTTTGATGCGGCGATCAACGCGATGATCGCGATGGGCTGCGACCCGTTGCAGATCCAGCGGATGAAAAAGAAGAAGCTGGTTCTCAAGGACAAGATCGTCCAGATCGAAGACCGGATCATCCCGGACATAATTGCCTGAAACTCCTGGCAGAGGGCTGCCGGGGTTTGGTTGCGATTGCTCCTCATTTCCGCTAAGCGCTGCCTATCGAGCAAGGGGTGCCGCGCGTGAGCAAGGACAGGGTCGACGTCGCCATCATCATGGGTAGCCAGTCTGACTGGGCGACCATGCGCCATGCCGCCGAGTTGCTCGACGTGCTGGCCGTTTCCTACGAAGCGCGCATCGTCTCGGCCCACCGCACCCCGGATCGCCTCTACGAATTCGCCAAGGGTGCCAAGGCGGCCGGTTTCCGCGTCATCATCGCGGGTGCCGGCGGCGCTGCCCATCTCCCCGGAATGACGGCGGCCATGACCTCGTTGCCGGTGTTCGGCGTGCCGGTCGAATCAAAGGCGCTGTCGGGGCAGGATTCGCTGCTCTCCATCGTCCAGATGCCGGCCGGCATCCCCGTCGGCACGCTTGCCATCGGCAAGGCCGGAGCCGCCAATGCGGCATTGCTTGCGGCGGCCGTTCTTGCCCTTTCCGACGACGCCCTGGCAACGCGGCTTGAAGAGTGGCGCGCCGCACAGACCGCAAGGGTCGCCGAACAGCCGACGGACGACGCGTGACCGCCCCCCTCCCCACAGGCTCCACCATCGGCATCATCGGCGGCGGCCAGCTTGGCCGCATGCTGGCCATGGCCGCGGCCCGGCTGGGCTACCGCACCGTGATCCTCGAGCCGCAGGCCGATTGCCCGGCGGCCCAGGTTGCCAATCGCCAGATCGTCGCCGCCTATGACGATCCCGCCGCCCTCGACGAACTGGCCCGCGAAAGCGCCGTCGTCACCTACGAGTTCGAGAACGTGCCCGTCGTGGCCGCGGAGCACCTGGCGAAGACCGTCGCGGTCTATCCGCCGGCACGGGCACTGGAAGTGGCACAGGACCGCCTGGTCGAAAAGACCTTCCTCAACGGCATCGGGATATCCACAGCCCGCTTCGTGCCTGTGGATAACGACCAGGACCTGGCCGCTGCCCTGCAGGCATTCGACGGCAGCGGAATCCTGAAGACTTGCCGCATGGGCTATGACGGCAAGGGCCAGATGGTCTTCCGCAAGATGACCACGGGCGGCTTCGACGGTGCCTGCGCCTCACTCGGCAACGTGCCGCTGGTCCTCGAATCCTTCGTGCCTTTCGAACGCGAGATCTCGGTGATCGCCGCGCGCGGCACCGATGGCAGCATCGCCGCCTTCGACCCCGCCGAAAACGTGCACGGCAACGGCATCCTGGCCAGTTCGACGGTGCCAGCCGCGATCCGCGAAGACACGGCGGAAGCTGCGCGCGACGCCGCGCGAAAAATCCTCGCCGCGCTCGATTATGTCGGCGTCATCGGCGTCGAATTCTTCGTGCTGGCCGACGGCTCCCTGCTTGCCAACGAAATGGCCCCGCGCGTGCACAATTCAGGACACTGGACCGAGGCAGCCTGCGTGGTTTCCCAGTTCGAGCAGCATATCCGCGCCGTTGCCGGCCTGCCGCTCGGCGATGCCAACCGCCATTCCGACTGCGTCATGGAAAACCTGATCGGCGACGACATCGCCAAGGTCCCGGCGCTGCTGGCCGAACCGGACGTCGCCGTCCACCTCTACGGCAAGGCCGAGGCCCGCCCCGGTCGCAAGATGGGCCACTTCACGCGGCTTCTACCACGCCGCTAGCGGGCACTACTGCGCCGGTACCGGACAGCTCAGGTCGCCCTCTTCGCATTTGAGGTAGGCGCCAAGCTGAGTGACACGCGCGTCGGTCAGGCCTTGCAGGCATCCGGCCTGTATCATCGGATAGATCGACCCGCCCTCGACGCCGGAGGACGCGAACTTGCATTCGGCGTCGCGGAAGACGATCCAGCTCCGCTGCGAATCCTGCAGCAGCTTGCGAGCGTCGGCGCTCTCGGACAGGCGTTTCATGATATCGCCATACGCAGCGTTGAGTTTGGCGTCGGACGCAGCAAAGTCCGAGCCGGCACAGATGTTCATCCCGGTCTGAGTCTGGTCGTTGCGGTCGCATTCCTCGGCGAAAGCAGCGGACGCCATCATCGAGCTTGCTACTGATATCGACAGAATCAAAAGCCGCATCCAACCCTCCATTTGCTTGAACGAACGGACGATTCCAGCGATGCTGGCCGCTGGCAAGTCCCGGCGCGAAGGCGCAATGCTACCGCATGCCGACAAAAGCCAAATCAAACCGCCACACCAAGCCTGCCCGCGGTTGACTGGCAATGACTCCTCGTCTAAGAGCCTCTCACACGAATTGGGCGCGCTCTTTTGGCGCGCTTTTAGTTTCGGCCCGTTGATGGGCCCATCCGACGGGTTAGTGACATGAAGATCAAGAATTCGCTCAAGGCGCTCAAGGCTCGCCATCGTGACTGCCAGCTGGTTCGTCGCAAGGGCCGCATCTACATCATCAACAAGACCGCCCCGCGCTACAAAGCTCGCCAGGGCTGATTGTAGCCCGGCCGCACGCGGCCGGCGCATCACGGCAATTTCAGTTTGACGTTCCCATGCGGGGGTCTAGAATTTCCGCATGCGGAACGTTTTTGCCTTTTGTGCCCTGGCCTTACTGGCGACAACCCAGCCGCAGCAGGCGTTTGCCGAGAACGCCGGCGCTCCAATCGTAGCCAAGGCTGACAACCAGATCGACACGCTGTTTTCCGATCTCAAGCGCGAGCGCAACGAGAAGGCTGCCGAGCGCCTCGCCAGCCGCATCTGGGAAGCCTGGTACAAGTCGGGCAGCGCCTCAGTCGACCTGATGATGCAATGGGCGCAGCAGGCGGTCGAGGCCAAGAAATTCGACGTCGCGCTCGATTTCCTCGACCAGGTGGTGACGCTGCAGCCCAAATACGCCGAGGGCTGGAACCGGCGCGCCACGGTGCATTTCCTGATGCAGAACTATCGCAAGTCGATGGCCGACATCGAACGCACGCTGGAGCTCGAGCCACGCCATTTCGGCGCCCTGTCCGGCATGGCGCAGATCATGGCGACCACCGGCCGCAACGAGTTGGCGCTGCAGGCATGGCAGCGCGTTCTCGACATCTACCCGATGCTGCGCAACGCCCAGAACGAGGTGTCGCGACTGTCGGAAGAACTCGCCGGCGAAGGCATCTGAAGAAGCGAATAGGGAGTAGGGAATAGCGAGTAGAAACAGGCTTGGCGGTTGCCGCACCAGGGAGCACACTCAACTGCTCTCGGTTCTCTACTCACTTTTGTCCCTTCTCCATACTCGCTACTCGCTATTCCGCTGACCCACCCCCATCCCGCATGAACATCCTCACCTTCATCCTGGCACTGCTGCTTGCGCTGTTCCTTGCGCTTGCCGGCGCAACCCGCGTCGCATCGTGGCTGATCGAACGGCGAAATCCGCCCGTGGGCAGTTTCGTCGATATCGATGGCGCGATCATCCACTACGTGAATGTGCCGGCACCTGCCGGCGGCGACCTGCCGCCGCTGGTCTTCATCCATGGCGCCAGCGCCAACCTGAAGGACCAGATGCTGCCGCTCAGGCCGCAATTCGAAGGCCGCGCCGAGATGCTGTTCTTCGATCGCCCCGGCCATGGCTGGTCCGGCCGCGGGCCTGGCAACAATGAGACGCAGCAAGGGCAGGCCGCCACCATCGCGGCCCTGATGGACCGCCTCGGCATCAAGGACGCGATCATCGTCGGCCATTCGTTCGGCGGTTCGATAGCGGCGACGTTTGCGCTGGAGCACCCGGAAAAGACACGTGGCCTGCTGTTCCTGTCGGCGGCGACCCACCCCTGGCCGGGCGGCGGCACCTCCTGGTATTACAGCTTGAGCGCCTTGCCGGTGGTCGGCCGCGCCTTCGCGGAAACGATCGCCAATCCGGCCGGGCTGATGCGCATCGGTGCCGCAACCACCTGCGTCTTCTCGCCCAACAAGGTGCCGGACCTCTATGTCGACGACGCCGCGATCAAGCTGGTGCTGCGACCGAGAGCTTTCCGTGCAAACGCCATCGACGTCGAAGGCCTGTACCGCCACGTGCTGGTGGCCGCGCCGCGTTATCCCACGATCGAGGCGCCGACGGTGGTGATCTCCGGCGACCACGACACGGTCGTCTATGAGGAGATCCATTCGATCGGGCTGGCGCGCGACATTCCCGCTGCCGAACTGGTGTGGGTGAAGAACCTCGGCCACAAGCCGGACTGGGTGGCACCCGATCTGGTGGTGGCGGCCGTCGAAAAACTCGCCGGCCAGCCGCGCGACCTGCAGGCACTGTCACGCGCTGTCGAAGCGCGCATTGCGGGTGACGATTTCGGGACGGGTGTGTGTTTGGATGAGAAGGAGCCAGCGAATAGCGCATAGCGAATAGCGAACAAGACCCCGCACGCGCAGTCGTGCAATGCCCTATTCGCTAATCGCTACTCCCTATTCGCTGTAACCTTACCTGCTGCCTTTGCCTTCCGGCCCGACATAGGCAATGCGCAGCATGTTGGTCGAGCCCGGCGTCCTGAGCGGCACGCCGGCCGTGATGATGACGCGGTCGCCGCCAGCGGCAAAACCCTCGTTGAAGGCGACGTTGCAGGCGCGGTCGACCATGTCGTCGAGATCGACGGCATCCGGCGAGACCACGCAATGCGTGCCCCACAGCATCGACAGGCGGCGTGCCGTGGCCAGGATCGGCGACAGCGCGATGATCGGCACCTGCGGCCGTTCGCGCGCCGCGCGCAGGCCCGTGGTGCCGGATGCAGTGTAGGTGATGATCGCCGACAGCTTCAGCGTCTCGGCGATTTCACGCGCCGCAAGCGAGATCGCGTCGGCGCCGGTCGCCTCCGGCTGCGAGCGCTGGGCGTTGATGATGCCGGGATAGGTCGGGTCCTTTTCGACGCGCTCGGCGATGCGGTTCATCGTTGCCACCGACTCGACCGGATACTGCCCGGCGGCCGATTCGGCCGACAGCATGATCGCGTCGGCGCCTTCAAACACGGCGGTCGCCACGTCTGAGACCTCGGCGCGGGTCGGCACCGGCGCGGTGATCATCGATTCCAGCATCTGGGTGGCAACCACCACCGGCTTGCCGGCGCGGCGCGCGGCACGGGTGATCTGCTTCTGGATGCCAGGCACCGATTCGATCGGCATCTCGACGCCGAGGTCGCCGCGGGCGACCATCAGGGCATCGGACAGCTCGATGATCTCGGCCAGGCGGGCGACCGCCTGCGGCTTTTCGATCTTCGACAGCAGCAATGCGCGCCCTTGCGCGATCTTGCGCGCTTCGGCGAGATCCTCCGGGCGCTGGATGAACGACAGCGCGACCCAGTCGACGCCTGTCTCGAGCACGGCGTCGAGGTCCTTGCGGTCCTTCTCGGTCAGCGCGCCTACCGGCAGGTCAGTGTCGGGCAGGCTGACGCCCTTCTTGTCGGAAATCTTGTTGCCGGCAACGACCGTGCAGACGATCGACTTGCCGTCGGTCTTCACTGCCCTAAGCTCGAGCTTGCCGTCGTCGATCAGCAGGCGATGGCCTTCCTGCACCGACTTGAGGATCTCGGGATGCGGCAGGTGCACGCGCGCCGAGGTGCCCAGGTCGGCATTGTCGTCGAGGGTGAAGGTCTGGCCGACCGTCAGCTCTTCCTTACCGTTGGCGAACTTGCCGACGCGGAGCTTCGGGCCCTGCAGGTCGGCGAGAATGCCGATCGGGCGGCCGACCGCCTCTTCAACCGACCGGATGCGGCCGACGAGCGTGCGCATCGAATCGTGGTCGGTATGGCTCATATTGATGCGGAAGACGTCTGCGCCCGCATCGAAGAGCTTGCGGATCATCGCCTCGTCGGACGAGGCGGGACCGAGTGTTGCGAGTATCTTGACCTTGCGGCTACGTCTCATTGACCGTTCGTTCCCGAGGCGGCCGTTGGGCCGCCCGTTGCGGGCTCGTCGGTGAGCTGGACCATCCAGTTCGCCTGTTCGCCCGTGTCGTATTCCTGGAAGCCGGCGCGCTGGAAGCCGCGCGCTACGCAGTCGGTGACGCCGGCGATCTTGAACTCTTTTTCAGCCACGCACATGTTGATCGGGCCATCCCAGCGTCCGCCGCGCTCGGCATCTTCTGCATAGAGATAATAAAACCTCGATGACAGCGGCCCCTCGATCAGCGTCTTGCAGGTGGAACCTTCGATGTGCCACCAGCCTTCGGTGATCCAGCCCGCCTTGGCGCGGTAGCCGATGCCGACTCCGACCAGGCTCTGGGTCGCGTTGCAGACCCTGAAGTCGGCGCGTGCCGGCGTGGCCGCAACGGCCATAAACAGTGGAACGGAGAGAAAAAGGAAGAGCGATGCCAGGGCTGAGCGTGTCCGCGGCCTCCCGGCAAGTTCCATCCCCAAGCCCCTCTTCGACGATTTCTGCATTTCTGGAGCCCTTTTCGGCAATGTGCGGGCGCATGTCAACGCGTGGCTGCGCGCTTATCCAATCGATTTAGGTGCGCTTGGCCGACGTGATTTGCTGCCTCACCTGGCATATTCGAAAAAAGGTTGGCAAAACAACGGCGTTAGCACATATCCCCACATCAGGGACGGGCGCGAAACTACACCCAAGCCGTGCCGAAGGACAAATTGCCGCCGATGACGCGAACCGCAATCTTTGCCCCTTTCGAGATCATCGAAGGCGACCGCAGCAGGGGCATCGTCCTTCTGTGCGACCATGCCAGGCGCGACCTGCCGCAGGAATATGGCGATCTCGGCCTGCCGCCCGAGGAGTTCGAGCGCCACATCGCCTACGACATCGGCGCCGAACAGGTGACCCGCAAGCTTGCCGCGATCATGGGCGCGCCGGCGGTCCTCGCCAACTTTTCGCGCCTGCTGATCGACCCCAACCGCGGCGAGGACGACCCGACACTGATCCGCCAGCTCTATGACGGCTCGGTCATCCCGGGCAATTATCCGATGTCTGAGGAGGAGCGCGCGCGCCGGCTCGACAATTTCTACCGGCCCTATCACGACGCCGTCGGCGCCATGGTCGCCTCGGTTCACAAGCAGACCGGCACCGCGCCCTTCATCTTGTCGGTGCATTCCTTCACGCCCGTCATGCAGGGGCGCGCCAGGCCTTGGCACGCCGGCGTGTTGTGGGACATGGACCACCGCGCCGCCTGGCCGCTGATCGAGATGCTCGCCGAGGACAAGGCGCTGGTGGTCGGCGACAACGAGCCCTATGACGGGGCGCTGCGCGGCGACACCATGTTCCGCCACGCCATGGTCAACGGCTTTGCCCATGCGCTGATCGAGATCCGGCAGGACCTGATCGGCGACGAGGCCGGAACGACGGATTGGGCCGGGCGGCTGGCGCCGATCATTGACGCCATCAACCGCCGCCCCGATATACATGAAGTCAGACAATTCGGCTCGCGCACCGGGCCGCTGTGATGGAGGACCAGATGGCCGAACTCAGCGAAGCGCAGCAGCGCGAATTCGAGGCCGCAGCCTTCCGCCGGTTGCTCCAGCACCTGAGCGAGCGTTCCGACGTGCAGAACATCGACATGATGAATCTCGCCGGATTCTGCCGCAATTGCCTGTCCAACTGGTATCGCGACGCGGCCGCCGAGGCCGGCGTCGAGCTGTCCAAGGACGCCTCGCGCGAGATCGTCTACGGCATGCCTTATGCCGAATGGCAGGCCAAGCACCAGCGCGAGGCCACCGACGCGCAGAAGGCCACCTTCGAGGCCAGCCGCCCGCGCGATCACTGACCGATATTTCCGCAGGGTCGTGTCAGCTGCGCTCCCGCGTACCCTTGACCCTCCCCTCATCATCAGGCATCGAAACCGCCGAAATTCCCTTGGCGCGCCGAGTCGCGCTTTTCCCAGTCACAATTTGCGGAGTGCCCCATGGCCGACGAAATCACCGATACCAGCCAGACCGTTGCCGCCGGCCAGTTGCGCGCCTTCATCGAGCGCATCGAGCGGCTTGAGGAAGAAAAGAAGACGATCTCCGACGACATCAAGGACGTCTATGCCGAGGCCAAGGGCACCGGCTTCGACACCAAGGCTGTCCGCACGCTGATCCGCCTGCGCAAGCAGGACCAGGCCGAGCGCGACGAGGCCGAGGCGATCCTCGACCTGTACAAAGCTGCCCTCGGCATGGTGTGATAGCTGGCTGCCCGATCCCGAAGCTTCGGGTGGCACCGTTCGCCGGTCAAAGGCGATGCGAGGTCATGAGCGATGACAGGTACAGGGCAGTTCCATCCTTCCGACAATACCGGTCCGGCACGAGCCGGGCCGAATGGCCTGGCGGCGTTCTTTTCGCGTCGCTGGCATGGCGAGATGCCGCTCGGCCAGCTGTTCTGGCGCGACATGGTCACCGTCGGCAGCCTGATCAACGTCGCCACGACGGTCGTCGCGCTCGCCATCCTGGCGGCCAAGGGCTCGGCCTTGCTTGCCGTGGCAGTCCATCTGCTGCCCCTGCCCTACAATCTTTTCCTCTATGGCAGCGTGCTGCGCACCGCCGACGTCAGCGCCAACCACAACGCCAACACGGTGAAGCTCGGCGCCACCGCGTGGATCATCCTGGCCAGCCTGCTCTAGAGCAAGCCCAGGAAAAGTGCGAAGCGGATTTCCATCCGGAATTGCGTCAAAGCGTTTTCGCGATTCGAAGATAAGCGGAAACGCTCTGGGGATCAGGCTGCCGGCTTGAAATTCAGCGCCACGCCGTTGATGCAATAGCGCAGGCCGGTCGGCGGCGGACCGTCGGGGAAGACGTGGCCGAGATGGCTGCCACAGCGCGCGCAATGACATTCCGTCCTTACCATGCCGTAGCTGCGGTCGACGGTGTTTTCGACCGACCCCTCGACAGGATCGTTGAAGCTCGGCCAGCCAGTGCCACTCTCGAACTTGAGCTTGGATTCGAACAGCGGCTGGTCGCAGCCGGCGCAGGTGAAGGTGCCGGCACGCTTCTCATGAAGCAGCGCGCAGCTGCCCGGCCGCTCGGTGCCGTGGTTGCGCATCACCTGGTACTGCTCGGGGGTCAGCATCGCGCGCCACTCGGCGTCGGTGCGGGTGACGGGATAGGTCTTGGCGTCCATTCAGGGTCTCCCGGACTTATTCTTCTTTATCGCGTTCTTCGCACAGATAGTTACGAGAGGCACCGCCTGACAGGGCATCACTTCATGGTGAGCCGGATCAGTGTTTGCGCGACAGCTGTTTCGTTGCCGCTTCGAGCCCGGCCAGCGTCAGCGGGTACATGCGGTTGGCGAAGATGTCGGAAATCATCTTGATCGAGCTGGTGTAGCCCCAGTGCTTTTCCTGCGTCGGGTTGAGCCAGACGGCATTTGGCCATTGCTCGAGCACGCGGCGCAGCCACGCGGCACCCGGTTCGGGGTTCCAGTGCTCGACCGAGCCGCCTGCATAGGCGATCTCGTAGGGGCTCATCGAAGCGTCGCCGACGAAAATCACCTTGTAGTCGTGGCCGTATTTGTGGAGCACGTCGAGCGTCGGCAGGACCTCGGCATGGCGACGCCGGTTGTCCTTCCACACGCCTTCGTAGAGGCAATTATGGAAGTAGAAATATTCGAGTTGGCGGAACTCGACGCGCGCCGCCGAGAACAGCTCCTCCACGACCTTGATGTGGTCGTCCATCGAACCGCCGACGTCGAAGAACATCAAAAGCTTGACCGCGTTGCGCCGCTCGGGCCGCGTCTTGACGTCGAGATAGCCGTGGTCGGCGGTGGCGTGGATGGTGCCGGGCAGGTCGAGCTCTTCCTCGGCGCCCTCGCGCACCCAGCGGCGCAGGCGCTTGAGCGCCACCTTGATGTTGCGCGTGCCGAGCTCGACGGAATCGTCGAAGTTCCTGAACTCGCGCTTGTCCCACACCTTGACTGCGCGGCGATGGCGGCTCGTCTCCTGCCCGATGCGCACGCCCTCGGGATTGTAGCCATAGGCGCCGAAGGGCGAGGTGCCGGCGGTGCCGATCCATTTGGACCCGCCCTGATGGCGACCCTTCTGCTCCTCCAGCCGCTGCTTCAGCGTCTCCATCAGCTTTTCGAAGCCACCGAGCGCCTCGACCAGCTTTTTCTCCTCGTCGCTAAGGGTCTTTTCGGCCAGCCGCCGCAGCCATTCCTCGGGAATGTTGGCGACATCGACGCCACCCTCGCCCGACACCGCCTCGACGCCCTTGAAATAATGCGAAAAAACCTGGTCGAAGCGGTCGATATGGCGCTCGTCCTTCACCAGTGCGGCACGGGCGAGATAATAGAAGCCCTCGACGTCATAGCTGACGAGATCGGCGTCGAGCGCCTCGAGCAGCGCCAGATATTCCCGTAGCGACACCGGAACCTTGGCCGCCTTGAGTTCGAGGAAGAAGGGTATGAACATTGACCTAGCCGACTCCAGTCACCCGCCTTTTGCGCCACTGACCACGGTCATCTCGGAAATGCGATGCCACGGGACCAGCGAGACGGTCTTTGAAGCTGCCTCATAGGTAAAAAGACCGGCTTCCGAACTGAGCACAACGACTCGCGAAAACGACCTTCCATCCGACAGCCAGATCATGCTCGCCGGCTGGTTCATCACACTGCAGCCCTTTGTCAATCCCGTAAGCACACAAAGCAGGATTATCAGTGCCGGAACGCCCTTGAAGGGAAACCTACGGAATGAGCCAAGGAAGGAAGTTGCCTTCTCGCTTGCTGCGTCAGCAGTTTCCGACGTGGCGACGCGGGCCAAGTAGGAAACCACCAACCCAATTACAGCCACGACGATAACCACCGCCGACACGATCAGTATCGCACCGTAAAACACTCCGCAGAACAAGACAGCGAAGAGGAGGAACGAGAGGGCGTAGACGACGGCGGAGCCATCGACACGTTTCTCTATGACGCCCATCAGCTTGAATGCGTCCTCTGCGTTCTCAATCTTCAGTAGTCGTTCTGCGAGAATCTTGATGATGTCCCAATAGGTCAGATTGAACAGTCCAGAATCCTCGATTGGAACGTGAGCGAACACTTCAATCAGGTGAGCAACTGTCGGAAACAGAAGGTACACCACGCACCTCGCAACAAGATGCGCAACCGTCCAGACCACTAGCATCGACCAGGAAAACTGGGTGAACGAATAGATGTCCAGATGCCCGAGAAACCCAAACCCGAAAGACATCGCGTAGATCGAAAACACGACCGTTGTGGCGCCAATGACTGAAAGAACAAACGCCGAGAGATAGTGAAATGGCAGGTTGAATACCGCTTCAAAAATTCTCGCTGACGCTCTAGCCGGCCTCAGAACGGCATCAACTCGCAGAGGTTGCTGTGCCACGACCCACCCAATCCATTTGCGCAGTCGTGATTGTACAAGACCCTGTCGGGACAACAAGCTGGCGAGCCGGTCCTCCGCGCAAGCCTCGACCCCGGGCCTCGGCATGCCTGCAACACCCAAAATCTAATTAAAGTAAAAATCAGATTCAGTCTTTCTTGGTAATTTCCCGTTAGCAATTGCCGTCAGTGGGGAAGCGGGGGCGAGTCTGCCTCCAATCCGAGTTGTTCTTGCGTACGGGTACCTATGCGTTTCTCAGCGGCGTCAGCGATCGTTCTCGCCAGCCTGGCCTTGGCCGGCTGCACCTCGAGCATGGGGCTCAGCGACATCATGTCGTCTGGCCCGTCGAAGGAAACGACCGCTTCGGTCGCCCGCCCGGCGAGCCCGGTGCCACAGGCGGACATCGCCGCAGCCGCGCCTTCCATGCCGGTCCAGCAGGCCATGTCAGCCCCGATGCCGCAGGCTGGTATTTTGGTGGCGCCGCCCATGCCGGCGGCAATGATGACCGAAGAGCCGGTGCAGGTGGCTATGGCCGCGCCGCGGATCGAGCTCGATGGCATTCCAACACCCGACACCAAGCCGATCGCGCTGATCGCTCCGTCCAACCCGATGAAGGCCACGCCCTTTGCGCCGGGCCAGATCTACGGCCGCCGCTTCCGCGACGCCAAGCCGATCAATTTCGGCAAGGCCGCGTCGCCCAGGAATTTTGCCGTCCACGGCGTCGACGTGTCGCGCTGGCAGGGCGAGATCGACTGGCCGAAGCTGCGCACGCAGGGCGCCAACTTCGCCTACATCAAGGCGACCGACGGCGGCGACCATCTCGATCCGATGTTCCGAAAGAACTGGCGTGCCGCCGAGGCCGCCGGCCTGCGCCGGGGCGCCTATCACTTCTTCTATTGGTGCCGCACCGCCGGCGAGCAGGCCGACTGGTTCATCCGCAACGTGCCCAAGGTCGCCGGCGCGCTGCCGCCGGTCATCGACGTCGAATACAATGGCGAGTCGAGCTGCAAGCGCCGGCTGTCGCGTGCAAAGACGCTGGAGAAGATGCAGGTGTTCATGGACAAGCTGGAGCGCCACTACGGCCAGCGCCCGATCATCTACACCGCGCCCGACTTCTATCGCGACAACCTCAGGGGCGAGTTCCTGGACTATCCGTTCTGGCTGCGCGCCGTCGCCGAGCCCCCGTCCAAGGTCTATCCCGGCCGCAAGTGGGTGTTCTGGCAGTATTCGGGCTCGGGCCTGTCGCACGGCGTCGAAGGCAAGATCGACCTCAACGTCTTCCGCGGCAGCGCCAGCGACTGGCACCGGTGGGTGGCGAACAGCGCGGGCTGAGCGGCCGCCTGAAGCGGCCGCTCAGCGCCCGCTGAATCCTAGAGCAGGTCGTATTCGATGAAACCGGTGCGGCGGGCGACGCGGTCATAGAGCTTGCGCGCCGTGGCGTTGGTCTCGTGGGTCATCCAGTAGACATTGGTGACACCGATCTTCGCCGCCTCCTGCCTGACCGCCTCGATCAGGGCGGCACCGACGCCCTTGCCTCGCGATGCGGGATCGGCGAACAGATCCTGCAGGTAGCAGTTGTTGGCCTCGGACCAGCCCGAGCGGTGGTAGAGGTAATGCGTCAGCCCGACCGCCTTGCCGTCGACGATGGCGATCAGCCCCTTGGGCTCGAACTCGCCTGCAGTGAACAGGCGCTTCCAGGCGAGCTCGTAGATATTCTCGGGAAGCACCGTGTTGTAGAAATCGAGATAGGCGGTCCACAACCGGCGCCATTCGGCATGGTCGGCGAGCTGAAGCGGGCGAGTGGTGATGTCGGTCATGGCTTTGCCTTCGGTGATTGGTTGATTGCGCGGCAAACTGCCCGAGCGGAGCTGCGCGGCCAACGGTCCACAGGACGGAAATGCGCTGGCCGAGTCTACGCGGGGTATACCCCCACCCCTAACCCCTCCCACAAGGGGGAGGGGAACTAACAGGCACCCTTCGCACCACCACGATGGCCAGAGCTGGCCGGTCGTGGACAAGAATCCCCCTCCCCCTTGTGGGTAGGGTTAGGGGTGGGGGTACCTGCAACGCATGATCTTTCAGATCACCCCTGCCGTCTGGCCATGAACGCCAGGCGCTCGAACAGATGCACGTCCTGCTCGTTCTTGAGCAAGGCGCCGTGCAGCTTGGGCAGCGCGTTCTTGGAGTCGGCGCGCAGATCTTCCGGCGCCACGTCGTCGGCGACGAGCAGGCGGATCCAGTCGAGCGCCTCGGAAGTCGACGGTTTCTTCTTGAGGCCGGCCACGTCGCGGATCTCGTAGAACTGGGTCAGTGCCGCGCGCACCAGGTTCTGCTTGATGCCGGGATAATGCACCTCGACGATCTTGTGCAGCGTGTCGACGTCGGGGAAGCGGATGTAGTGGAAGAAGCAGCGCCGCAGGAAGGCGTCGGGTAGTTCCTTCTCGTTGTTCGAGGTGATGATGACGATGGGGCGCACGTCGGCGCGGATCGTCTCGCCGGTCTCGTAGACGAAGAACTCCATGCGATCGAGTTCCTGCAACAGGTCGTTGGGGAACTCGATGTCGGCCTTGTCGATCTCGTCGATCAGCAGCACGACCTTCCTGCCGGCCGCAAAGGCGTCCCACAGCTTGCCGCGCTTGATGTAGTTCTTGATGTCGTTGAAGCGGCCGTCGCCGAGCTGGCTGTCGCGCAGGCGCGAGACCGCATCGTATTCGTAGAGGCCCTGCTGCGCCTTGGTGGTCGACTTGACGTTCCATTCGATCATTTCGAGACCGAGGCCGGCCGCCACCTGGCGGGCCAGCTCGGTCTTGCCGGTGCCGGGCTCGCCCTTGACCAGCAGCGGCCGCTCCAGCGCGATCGCCGCATTGACCGCCACCATCAGATCCTTGTCGGCGACATAGGCCGACGTACCTTCAAAACGCATGCGAATTCCTCGTAACTATCGCGGCGACCCTAAGGAGCAGAGCTAGTGCGCGCAAGCCTGATGGGGAGCGGCAGTATTCTGCACCGCCGAGCGACTTCAGTGTCACGGCATGGATCCCCGGGTCTCCGCACTTCGCTTCGCTCCTGCTCCGCCCGAGGATGACGAACGCATAGGCGTTGCCGCCAATCTCCGAGGTGGCGGTTGGCATTGGACCCTTCTCGTGCCACTCCATGCCGTGATGTTGCGGCTTCAGCTACGGTCCAGACCCATCCTGCCCCCAAATATCGTTGCCTCAACGGCCCCATTGCCATGGCGCATCGCCGCCACAGCGCCTATATTGGTCTGGACGGTCTGCACTTCCCGGCAGGAGAGCATTTTCCCCGGGGCCTTAACGATCCTTAGGGAGCTGTCCCTGGGAAGACCCGTGGGTCTTTTCACACGGCGCCCACCTACTTTGTAGGTCTCCGGGATCGACTTCTCCACCGGTCGTGTGGATCGTCACCTCTCCTTTTGGGCAAACGATAGCTGCTTGCAGCCACTGTTGCCGATATGCGAAACACGGGCAACGAAACGAACCGGCTGCCCTCCGCATGACTTCCCACCGCGAGATCAAGAAGCAACTGCGCAAGGAAGCGCTGGCCCGTCGCGACAGGCTCGACGAGTTCTGGCGCATCGAGGCGTCGCTGGAGATGGCCGAGACCGCCCGCGACAACATCCAGTTCGAGCCCGGCACCATCGTTTCCGGCTTCTGGCCGATGCGCTCCGAGGTCGACGTGCGTCCGATGATGTTTGCCCTGCGTGAGCATGGCGCGCGGCTGTGCCTGCCGGCGATCCTCGACAAGCACACCATCGTCTTCCGCGAACTGGTGCGCGGCGCGCCGATGGTCGACATGGGTTTTGGCACCGTCGGGCCGCATGAGGAGGCCGAGGTGCTCGACCCGCAGATCATGCTGGTGCCGCTGGCCGCCTTCGACGCGCGTGGCCACCGCATCGGCTACGGCGCGGGTTATTATGATCGGGCGATCGCCAAGCTGCAGGACAAGGGCATCGAGCCCAGGCTGATCGGCATCGCCTTCGACTGCCAGGAAGTCGAGCGTGTTCCCGACGAGAACCATGACGTCATCATCCCCGAAATACTGACCGAAAGCGGGTTGCGTCGCTTCGCCCCTGAATTGTAGATGATTTCATGAGACTTCTTTTTCTGGGCGACATGGTGGGCAAGGCGGGCCGTACAGCGGTATGGGCGCAATTGCCCGGCCTGATCTCGGATTTCCGGCTCGATTTCGTCATCGTCAACGGCGAGAACGCCGCCGGCGGCTTCGGCATCACCGAGGAGATCTTCCGCGAGACCATCAATGCCGGCGCCGACGTCGTGACCACCGGCAACCACGTCTGGGACCAGCGCGAAGCACTGGCCTTTGCCCCGCGCGAGGACCGCTTCCTGCGCCCGGCGAATTTTCCCAAGGGCACGCCCGGCCGCGGCTCGGGCCTCTACATCGCCAAGAACGGCGCCCGCGTGCTGGTGTCGAACATCATGGGCCGGGTGTTCATGCATCCTGAGCTCGACGATCCGTTCCAGGCCGGCGAGCGCGAACTGTCCGCCTGCCCGCTCGGCGAGCAGGCGGATGCGGTAGTGGTGGACTTCCACGCCGAGGCGACCAGCGAGAAGATGTGCTTCGCCCATTTCGTCGACGGCCGCGCCAGCCTCGTCGTCGGCACGCACACACACCAGCCGACCGCCGACCACCAGATCCTCAACGGCGGCACCGCCTATCTGACCGACGCCGGCATGTGCGGGGACTACGATTCCTCGCTCGGCATGGACAAGGAGGAGCCGCTCAACCGATTCCTCTCCAAGGTGCCGAAAGGCCGCTTCGAGGCGGCCAACGGGCCGGCGACGATCTGCGGCGTCGGCCTCGACATCTCCGACCGCACTGGCCTCGCCGAGCGGATCGCGCCGCTGCGCCGCGGCCCGCGGCTCGAAGAAACCGCGCCTTCCTTCTGGTCCTGACATTGACGAGGGGCCGGTGGATACTTACTTGCCCGCAACACGTCAGCAAATGTTAGAGCGGCCCCGCGGCCGCTCGATTGCCATTTAGAAGAACACGGGGACACTCTGATGATCGAATTCCTGGCGCCGTATTTCGCCTTCGTCAACGACCCCACCGCCTGGGTGGCGCTGTTGACCCTGATTGCGCTCGAGGTCGTGCTCGGCATCGACAACCTGATCTTCATCTCGATCCTGACCAACAAATTGCCGGAAGGCCAGCGCGCCAAGGCGCGGCGGCTGGGCATCGGCGCGGCGCTGATCATGCGCCTGGTGCTGCTTGCCACGATTTCCTTCATCGTTGCGCTGACGGCACCGGTGTTCACCGCCTTCGGCCACGGTTTCTCCTGGCGCGACCTGATCCTGATCGCCGGCGGCCTGTTCCTGGTCTGGAAGGCGACCAAGGAGATCCACCACTCGGTCGACCCCGAGGATCAAAAGGACGAAATGGTGTCGCGCACGCTGCAGCTTTCGATGGGCGCGGCGATCTTCCAGATCCTGCTGCTCGACCTTGTGTTCTCGATCGACTCGATCATCACCGCCGTCGGCATGACCGACGAGATCGGCATCATGTACATCGCCGTGATCGTGGCCGTGACGGTGATGCTTCTGGCGGCGACCCCGCTCGCCCAGTTCATCGAGAAGAACCCGACCATCGTCATGCTGGCGCTCGGCTTCCTCTTGATGATCGGCATGACGCTGATTGCCGACGGCTTCGGCTACCATGTGCCCAAGGGCTACATCTACGCCGCCATGGGCTTCTCGGCGCTGGTCGAGGGTCTCAACATGCTGCAGCGGAATCGCCGCAGGCAGCAACGCAGCGACGGCCACTGACGGACAAAACATACGGCGGGCCAAGTGCCCGCCGTTTTCGTTTCCGCGCCGATTTCAGGCCGCCTAATTCTGGGCTATCATCTGATTCTGGCGCCGCCCACGCCTCCCCCCTCCGCCGGGAAAGTACAGTTCGTGCAGGGTGTCTCGATTTCCGAGCCAACTGTTCGAGCGCTTGCATAAGGAGGGGTTGCGACGACTGCTCGCGATAGGAGGTTCGCCGGATGAAACTTTCCGCACCCATTCCCATGCTGAAGCGCAAGGCCAGGCTTCTCGCCAGGACCGGCCATATCCCGCTGCACCAGGCGCTCGACCGCATCGCGGCCGAAGAAGGCTTTGGCGCATGGAGCCTGCTCGCCGCCACATCAGCGGCCACCCGGCCGGCCGGCAAGCTGTTTGCGCGCCTCGCGCCCGGCGACCTGGTGCTGCTCGGCGCGCGGCCGGGCCAGGGCAAGACGCTGATGGGGCTCGAACTTGCCGTGGAGGCGATGAAGGCGGGCCAGCGCAGCACCTTCTTCACGCTGGAGTACACCGAGAGCGAAGTGCTCGACCGCTTTCGCGCCATCGGCGCCGACCACGCGCAGTTCGGCAGCCTGTTCGAACTCGACAGTTCCGACACGATCAACGCCGCCCATATCGCCAGGCGCATGGCCACGGCGCCACGCGGAACCATGGTGGTGGTCGACTATCTGCAACTGCTCGACCAGAAGCGCGAGAACCCGGCATTGATGGATCAGGTTCAGGCGCTGAAGTCACTGGCGCGCGAGATGGGACTGATCGTCGTCATGATCTCCCAGATCGACCGCACCTATGATCCGTCAGCGAAAGCGGTTCCGGACCTCGACGATGTCAGGCTGCCCAATCCGCTCGACCTCAAGCTGTTCGACAAGGCATGCTTCCTGAACCAGGGCGAGATGCGGTTCCACGCGGTTTGACGAAATCGGGCGGCGAGCAATCGCCGCCGCCCGAGACGCTGTGGGCAGCGCTCACCAAGCGTCGGGTTCGCGCACCATGTGCACAATGTTGGCCGGGTTCATGATCCAGCCACCACGGAAGCTCTCGCCCAGCGGCTCGATCGGGTCGCAGCGCACCGCACCGGCATCACCGAGTTGCTTGAGCGTGCCGGCGAAATCAGGCGTGAACAGCTCCAGCCAGACCTCGGCCTGGCTCATGGTCGGAGCCTCGTCGATCCAGAGCTGGTTCGGGCCGAGCTTGAAGCCGACCGCAGGCGCCTTCTCCGGAATGCCTTCGAGGCCGACAACGTCGCGATAGAAGGCGATCGTCGCCTCATACTGGTGGCTCGGCACCTTCATCGCGATGTTGATGCCGCCTTCGATTGTTGCACTCATGTTCCCGCTCCTCACTTGCGCTCGCTCGTCGTCGGCAGCTCGCCGCGCATCTCGGAGGGATAGAAGCCCTCGCGCAGGTTGATCCCGTATTCGAGCCACGCCTTCATCGCCGACAGCATCTCGGCCCAGCCCTCGCAATTGCCGTAGGACGCCTTGCGCCCGACTGCGTCCTCGACCCAGCCCGACTCGCCGATGGTGACGAAGGTCGATCCGTCCTCGAGCACTTCGAAGCCCATCTCGATCCTCGTCTTGTAGGCGGGCTGGCCCTCGGAAACTTCGGCATCCCAGCGCAGCACGATGCGCTTGTCCTGTTCGATTTCCTCGACCTCGACCGGCACCGAGCCCCACCAGGTGACCGTGGTGCCTGCGACCAGCGGCGCGCTGGCGCCGCGGATGGTGGTGAAATAGGCGCTGAGCTTCGTCGGGTTGACGACCGCGTCGAACACCTCATGGACTGGCTTGGCTATCCGGCCCGAAACCTTGAATCCAAGGGACATTGTGATCTCCTCTGCTTGCACTTCGCGATAATGTGTTATAAAAACATAACATGTCAATCGATTCGAAAGATGACAATGTTTTCAAAGCCCTGGCTCATCCGCGCCGGCGCTTGATGCTCGATTGTCTGAAGGATGGCCCGCTCACCACGGGCGCCATGTGCGAACGCTTCGACGACATGGACCGCTGCACGGTGATGCAGCACCTGAAGGTTCTGGAGGAGGCAGATCTGGTGGTCGCCCAGCGTGAGGGGCGCGAGCGCTGGAACCACCTCAACTCGCTGCCGATCAAGCAGATTCACGACCGCTGGATCAGTGAATATGCCAGCCATGCGATGAGCATTCTCGACCGGCTGAAGCTCGACCTGGAAGGCTGAGCGGACCTCAGCTATTGCAGCTTAGGCGACCTTCGCCTTGCGCGCCTCGATGGCGGCGCCATGCTCCTTGCCCCAGTTGGCAAGTGGAACGAGAGCATCGTCGAGCGACTGGCCAAGCGGCGTGGCCGAATACTCGACCCTTGGCGGCACCTCGTGGAACACCTCGCGGTGAACAAGGCCATCGGCCTCCATCTCGCGCAACTGCTGGATCAGCATCTTCTCGCTGATGTCGGGGACCAGCCGCTTCAACTCACCGAAGCGGCGCGGCTCGGTGTGCACCAGCCACAGGATCAGCGCCTTCCATTTGCCGCCGATGACCTGGAAGGCGGGACCGAGGCCACAACTTTCTGGCTGCATCTTTGCCATGGAAATCCTCAATTCTTACTTTCAAGTCAGTACCTTACAAAATTGTAGGTACTTGCTGGAACGAAAGCAATGCATAGCTTCTGAGGCACGCTGCGAATGGATCGTGGCCTGAATTCGAAAGGCAATGAAATGGAATCTGTGCTCTTTTACGGCGTGCCCCACGGCTGCTCTTTCGGCTCGATCGTGGCACTCGAATGGCTCGGCCAGCCCTACCGCCTGCACCGCATCGACATGCTCTCGAAACGCTCCGACAGCTTCGCCACGGTGAGCCCGCTGGGACAGACACCGGCGATGATCACCAAGGACGGCAAACCGCTGACCGAAAGCCTGGCGATCCTGCACAGCATCGCCGCGCGCGGCCTCGACAAGGGGCTGGGCTTCGCCCAGGGCACCAAGAAGTTCGACGAACTCAACTGGATGCTCTCCTACCTGCACACGACCTTGCATTCGGCCCTCGGCTACGGCTGGAATGCCTACAAGCTGGACGAGGACGACCATGCCGGCAAGGCGTTCCTGCGCCGTCTCGCCCGTGAAAAGTCGGCCGAAGCCTACGCCTATCTGCAGGGGGTGCTCGAAGGCCGGGAGTGGCTGGTCGGCGACACGAAGACCGTGGCCGACGCCTATTTCATCGGCATCGCCCGCTGGGGCGAGGACCTCGGCCTGTTCGATATCGCCAGGGAGTTCCCCGGCATCCACAAGCACATGGCCAGGCTCGAAGCCGATCCGGCGGTGATCTTCGCCCACGCTATCGAGGACGAGACGCCGCACACATCGTCCGGCGGCTTTCGCGGACAACTGACCGTGCAGGAACTGGACACACGACTGGCCGCCTGACCGCCTTGCAGACGCTCCCCCGTGGATTTCATGGGGGAGCGTGCTTGCCCGAAACGAGCATCGCAGCCGGCACCGCAGAAAGCCTGGCGAAACTGCTTCGATATTCAACATTCCTGATATGCGTTAAGGCGTTTTGAACCCCTTGCTGCAACCATAGGCATCAAGGGACGTCTGCAACACGTATTTAGGGTCCGATGTCTGTAACTGAGGCCAAAAGCCGGCTCGCCGCACCGAACGCGGCGCAGCGGATACCCGGCATATTGATCGTCGGTGGCGTTATATTCGCCGCCGCCCTGTTTGGGATCCTTACCCGCCCGGTAGGCTTTCTCGCCAGTTTCTGGCCGGCCAACGCCATTCTGCTCGGTATGATGGTGCGTAATCCGCGCTATGCCGGCCCGGCCGGCTGGGCGGCGGCCTTCGTCGGCTACGTCGCAGCGGACATTCTGACCGGTGGCGGCTGGTATGTCACGGCGTGGCTGACCGCAGCAAACATGGTTTCCGCCATCACGGGCTATCTGCTGTTCCGCCTCGTCAGCGAGAACGACAGGAAGCTGCAGCACCCTGTCTCCGTCCTCTATCTCTTCGGCATCTGCTGCATGGCAGCGGTGGCCGCCGCATTTGCGGGCGGCGGTGCAGTTGGCCTGTTGTTCGACCGCACCTTCGCGGTCGGGTTCAAGCTGTGGTTCGTCACCGAATTGGTCAACACCCTGGTGATCCTGCCGGCGATACTGACATTTCCCGGGGTTCGGTCGCTGTCCGTACGCTGGCCGCCTTCCGACGACGGCCTGGCGCTGGAAACCATACTGCGGGGCGCCCCATGTCTTGCCCTCATCCTGTCCGTCGCTGGAGGCGTGCTGATCGGCGGTCCAGGGGCACTGGCCTTTCCGATCCCGGCCCTGTTGTGGTGCGCGCTCACCTACAGCCTGTTCACCACCTCCGTGATGACCCTGCTGTTGTGCATCTGGCTGCTGATCTCGATACCCGCCGGTCTCGTCGATCTCGCAGCACCGGCGGACCCCATCCGCTCGCTCGACTCGATCCGCCTCGGCATCGCGCTGATGGCGCTGGGGCCGCTGACGGTCGCGAGCATCAACACCGGACGCCGGGAGTTGATCGCCAGGCTCCAGCACATCGCCAACTACGATGCGCTGACCGGAGCGCTCTCACGCGGCGCCTTCTTCGAGCGCGGACAGGCGCGGCTGGACGAACTCATCCAGGGCCACGGCAACATCGCCGTGCTGATGATCGACCTCGACCACTTCAAGCGTGTCAACGACGAGTACGGCCACGGTGTCGGCGACGCTGCGCTGAAAGCCTTCTTCCCGCAGGCGTCGAAGCACCTGCGCGCGGCTGACCTGATCGGACGGCTGGGCGGGGAGGAATTTGCCGTGCTGATGCCCTTGGCCGACATGATCGAGGCGACGGCGCTGGCCGAGCGCATACGGCTTGCGGTCGAGGCCACCGAAGTGGCACTGCCCTCCGGCGAAGCGCTGAAATTCACGGTGAGCATCGGCGTCTCGGCGCACAAGGCAGATGCCTCAACATCCATCGACGCGATGCTGGCGGCCGCCGACCAGGCGCTCTACGAAGCCAAGGCAGGCGGCCGCAACCAGGTCCGCGTCCGCAGCTGACAAGCCTTCAGATGCCTTCGAGAACGATGATCGTTGGCCGCGCGGGCAGCGATCTGAGTGACACCTTGAGCGAGCGGCTGGGGCGGAACTCGACGGCGAAACCGTCGCCCATCATGCCGGTGAACTCGGCCATTGGCGTCGCATGCCGGTGCATTGGCAGGATCATCGAGGAGTAGAGCCGCGTGGTGATCTCGGTCATCGCGTCGATCGACAGCGTCATGCCGCCGTCGATCGGCACCATCACCACGTCGAGCCGGCCGATGGCGCCGTAATGTGCGTCCTCCAGCCGGTGGTGCAGATGGCCGAGATGGCCTATGCACAGACCGGCAACCTCGAAGATGAAGATCGAATTGCCGTTGGCCTCCATCTCGCCGAAGCGCCTGATGTCGGTCGGCACGTTGCGGACATAGACGTCGTCGACCACCAGCGCATGCCTGGCCGGCCCGCCATCTGGGTTCCACCCGCGCAGCACGTGCTCGATGCCCTTGTCGGGAAAGTCGGTGAAATGTGTGCGGTGCGCCTTGTTCATGGTGACGATCCGCGGCAGCGGGTTGGAGCCGTAGAGGCCGCTATAGTCGGTGGCGATGCGCACGCCGCCCGGCGTCTCGATGACATAGGTCGAGTGGCCGGCATAGGTGATGGTGACGTCGCCATCGACGAAGGCCTGCGCCGGGGTGAAGCTGGCGTAGGTGGCCTTGGGCAGGGCCTCGGCGATGGCCATGCATCTGCTCGGCACCGGGTCTTCGGCGGCAGCGGCAGGCCGAGCCAGCGCAAGCAGGGCGACAAGGCAGGCAGCGAACAGGCGGACGGGCATGGCGCTCTCGTGCGTTCGGGGCGTGGCCGCACTATCTCAGCCGAGGCAAGCGGCGCGTAGTCACGTTTTCGCGAGTGCCTGAAAGCCCGAAACTCTGGACGTATTGAGCCGATTTATCTATAAGGCGGCCCATTCAAACACTGCCGAAGCGACAAACAGGGGTCCCATGGCCGGCCATTCACAGTTCAAGAACATCATGCACCGCAAGGGCCGCCAGGATGCGGTGCGGTCCAAGATGTTCTCCAAGCTCGCGCGCGAAATCACCGTTGCCGCAAAGACCGGCGTGCCCGACGCGACAATGAACCCGCGCCTTCGCCTGGCGGTACAGAACGCCAAGGCCGTGTCGATGCCCAAGGACAACATCGCGCGCGCCATTTCCAAGGCCTCGATGGGCGACGCCGAGAACTACGAAGAAGTGCGCTACGAAGGCTACGGCCCGGGTGGCGTGGCCCTCATCGTCGAGGCGCTGACCGACAACCGCAACCGCACCGCCTCCAACGTCCGTGCCGCCTTCACCAAGTCCGGCGGTGCAATGGGCGAAACCGGCTCGGTCTCGTTCATGTGGGACCGCGTCGGCGAGATCGTCTATGCCGCCAAGGCCGGCGACGCCGACAAGGTCATGGACGCCGCGATCGAGGCCGGCGCCGATGATGTGCAGTCCGACGAGGACGGCCACACCATCACCTGCGCTTTCGAAAACCTCGGCGAGGTGTCCAAGGCGCTGGAAAGCTCGCTCGGCGACGCCGAGTCGGTGAAGATCATCTGGAAGCCGCAGAACAACATCCCTGTCGATGAAGAGCGGGCCCAGTCGCTGATGAAGCTGGTCGGCACGCTCGAAGACGACGACGACGTGCAGAACGTCTATGCCAACTTCGAAGTCGACGAAGCAACGCTGGCCAAGCTCAGCGCAGCGTAAGCAAGTCCGGCACGACTTGAGTTGATATCATTGGCGCCGGTTGAAATCCTCGACCGGCGCCAATTGCGTTTTGGCGAGAGATAGGTCAGCCTCTACTTCGGGGTGGAGAGACTATCCAGATGACAGATGTTGAAGGCGCGCCAAGTAGGGCGGGTTTCTGGCGGCGCAGTCTCGCTCTTTGCATCGACTACTTAGTCATGTTCGTGCCGCTATATTTGGTCGTAGCCGCACTGTTTTCGCAGACCAATGGCGCCGTACAAGGCAACTTCTTCCTAAAGCTAGGCGCTTGCTATGAAACTTCGGTCGACTGGGCGTCTACGCCTCCAGCCGGGATTGACGCTTGGCAGGTATGCAGAACGTCCATCTTAGGCGTTACCACCGCCATCCAGCTCGTAGGAAAAAACACCGAGAATGGAACTGGGATTACATTCCCGGTCGATGCGTCCGGGCAGCTTCGCGATAACGTCTTCGACGCCGGCATTCTGGAGCCACTTATCCTGTTCGTTTTTCTGTTTTCCATGGAATGGCGTACCGGTTGGACTTTCGGAAAGCGGTGTGTCACCATTGTCGTAAAGGACGTGGACGATGAGCGCCGGGTCAGCCTGCCGGTCAACAAGGCTTTTCGCCGTCAGTTTGTGAAGGCAGCAGGTTTGTTGCCGATGATCGTTTTGCAGATCGCCTACGTCATAGCCGAGTGGATGGGCAGCGTCCCGACAGAAGGCGAACTGCAGACACAAGTCTGGCTGGTCGCATCGGTAGCTTCCATAGCGATCGCCATTGCCTGGTTCGTCTGGATTGCCGTATCGATTATGTTCGGCCGTGACCCGATTCATGATCGCTTTGCGGCAACCACCGTTAGGATGAACATAGCTTGACCAACGACACCCTTCCCCAGATCCGCATCACCTATTGCACCCAGTGCATGTGGCTTCTCCGCGCCGGCTGGATGGCGCAGGAGCTGCTCTCGACCTTTGGCCAGGAACTCGGCGAAGTGACGCTGGTGCCGGGCACCGGCGGCATCTTCACCGTCACCTGCAACGGCGAACTGATCTGGGACCGCAAGCGCGACGGCGGTTTCCCCGACGCGGCCCAGCTCAAGCAGCTGGTGCGCGACATGATCGACCCCGAGCGCGACCTCGGCCATTCCGACCGCAAGGGCCACAAGGCAAAGGACCCGGCCTGAGCGGCCGCTGCGGAAATCGTGCAGGGCCCGCGACAGCGCCACAGATAAGTTCCATTTCCTGCGCAACCAGGGCATGGGACCGCACCGCACGGCGCGCGCATTGCCCGGAAAATCCACAGGGACGGAACAGCATTCATGACCACGAGACCGCGCATTGCAGTTCTCTTCGGCGGACGTTCCGCCGAACACGACGTTTCCATCATGTCCGCAAGCAATGTAGTCAAGGCGATCGACGCCTCCAGATATGAGGTCGTGCCGATCGGCGTCAGCCGCCAGGGCAAGTGGCTGCTGGCCGAACTCGACCGCGACGGCGCGCTACCCAAGTCCGTGCCAGAGCGTGGCACCGAGGTGAGCCTTTTGCCGGGCGGCAAGGGCCGGCTGGTTGCCGTTCCCCAAGGCGAGGCGCCGTTCGAGTTGCCCGGCATCGACGTGCTGTTTCCGGTGTTGCACGGCCCGTTCGGCGAGGATGGCACGGTCCAGGGCCTGGCCGAAGTCGCCGGCGTGCCATATGTCGGCTGCGGCGTGCTCGGATCCGCCAACGCGATGGACAAGGACGCGGCCAAGCGGCTGCTGAAGGAGGCCGGCGTACCGGTGGCGCGGGGAATTACCGTGCATGCCGGAGAGCAGCCGGAATTCGACGCGGTGGCCGCCGCACTTGGCCTGCCGGTTTTCGTCAAGCCGGCACGCCAGGGTTCGTCTGTCGGCGTCAGCAAGGCAGGTACCGCCGAGCAGTTGAAGGCGGCTTTGGACGAAGCGTTCAAGCACGACCGCAAGGTGCTGATCGAAGAGTTCGTCGACGGCCGCGAGATCGAGTTCGGTGTGCTTGAAAACCTCGACGGTTCGCTGACCGTTTCGCTGCCGGGCGAGATCGCGCCAGCCGCCAGCCACGGTTTCTATACCTATGAGGCAAAGTACATCGATGCCGACGGCGCGGCCTTGCGCATACCGGCTGAGCTTCCCGAAGCAGCGACGCGGCAGCTTCAGGACATGTCGCGAAAAGGGTTTCTCGCGCTCGGCTGCGAGGGCATGGCCCGGGTCGACTTCTTCGTCCGCGCCGACGGCTCGGCGCTGATCAACGAGATCAACACCATCCCGGGCTTCACCAACATCAGCATGTACCCCAAGACGCTCGGAGCCAGCGGCATTGCCTATCCCGACCTCGTCGGCCGGCTGATCGAGCATGCCATCGACCGTGCCAGGCGCCAGGCGTGATTGCGGGCCGGCCGGGAGGATGATCCTCCGGCTGGCCCCGCAAATTCATCCGCGGGCGGCCGAGAAGGCCATGGCAAAGGACGCCAGCGAGGCCAGGCAGGCGACCGTGCGGACGTGGTTCCACGGCAGCCATTCGGCGAGATAGCGCGCCCATAGCGCGGCACCTTCGGCGCTAGCCGGGTCGGTAGCGGCGAGTGCGTCGTTGAGCGGCACGTTGAAGACCATCGTCACCAGGAAGCAGCCCAGGAGATAGGCGAGGCTGCCAGCGAGCAGCCAGGCCGAACCGGCCTCGCTCCAGCCGAGGACCGCCTTGGCGGCAAGCGCCAGCGACACCGCCACCATGCCCATGAACACCGTCATGAACAACGGGTTGATGATGGTGAGGTTGACCTGTTGCATGGCGGCAATGCCATGGGCGGCGGGCAGCCGCGCCAGCGATGCCATGATGGTGTTCGAGAAGATGAAGAACAGGCTGGCGGCGATGCCGCTGCCGAGCACGGCGGCGAAGGTGAGCGCCGAAAACAGCATTGCGGTCATTTCGCGCCTCCCCAGATACCGGTTGCTGCGACGGCGTTGGCATAGTCGCGGAAATCGCGCGCCGGGCGGCCAAGCGCCCGCTCGACGCCATCGGTAAGATGTTCATTGCGGCCATCCAGCACTTCGGTGAACAGCATCATCAGGAGATCTATGAGATCCTGGGGAAATTGCTGTTCGGCAAGGCGTGCAGCGAACTGCTCGGTGGTCAGTTCGACGAAACGGATTTCGCGGCCGGCCGCCTCGGCAATGTCTGCAACGGCCTCGGAGAAGGTCATGAAGCGCGGGCCGGTGAGTTCGTAAAACTGGCCGATATGGCGGTTGTCGGTGAAGGCAGCGACGGCCGCATCTGCGATGTCGTCGGCATCGACGAAGGGTTCACGTACTGCCCCCACCGGCAAGGCCACCTCGCCCGACAGCACCGCGTCGAGCATGAAACTCTCGCTGAAATTCTGCATGAACCAGCTGCAGCGCAGGGTCGTCCATTCGGCGCCGGACTGCTTGACCATTTCCTCCGCCCGCTGTGCCTCGGGCTCGCCGCGCCCGGAGAGAAGTACGAGGCGATTGACCCCCATGGCGACGGCAAGCTTGGCGAATGCGCCGACCGCTTCGGCAGCGCCCGGCGCTGCGAGGTCAGGGTAGTAGGACACGTAGACGGCGCCGACGCCCTCGAGCGCGCCGGCCCAGGTGGCGCGGTTTTCCCAATCGAAGGACGGAGTACTGCTACGCGAACCGATGCGGACGGGCAGGTCGCGCGCGACAAGCTGTTCTGCGATGCGGCGGCCGGTCTTGCCGGTGCCGCCAAGGATCAGAATGGGCTTCATGCTTTGCTGGGTTGCGGTCATTTTAGCCTCCTTCGCTAACGTGAGTAATACTCACATTTGCAAATGTGATAAACCCTCATATTATGGAGGTCAAGCGGAATCGTTGCGGGCAAAAGAACATGGAAGCGATTGAGGACAACTCAGGCCAGGCCCTGCGGCGCGCGCCGAGCCAGAAGCGCAGCCAGGAGCGTGTCGAACGCATGTTGCAGGCGGCAAGCGCACTGATCTCGGAAGGCGGCAGCGACGCCATGCGGATGGGGGAAGTGGCCGAACGCGCCGGCGTATCGATCGGCTCGCTCTACCAGTATTTTCCCGACAAGGGCGCCATCATCCGCACCCTGGCCGAACGCTACAACGCCGAAGGCCGCGCCTGCATCGCCGACGGCCTTGCCGGCGTGCGCGACATGAAGGGCCTGATCGAAGCCTTCGGCGGGCTGATCGACGTTTATTACGGCATCTTCCTGGCCGAGCCGGTGATGCGCGACATCTGGTCGGGAACACAGGCCGACAAGGCGCTACGCGACATCGACCTGAGGGACAGCCGGGCCAACGGCGCGCTGCTGGCAGGCGCGCTATTGCGCGTGAAGCCAGACGCCGATTCCGACCTGGTGGAACGCAAGGCCTTCCTGATCATGTCGCTGGGGGAATCGACCATGCGGCTCGCCATATCTGTCGAACGCGCCGAAGGCGATCTGCTGGTGGCCGACTACAAAGCGATGGCGCTGCGGGAGATCGCGGCGCTGTAGGTTCCCCTCCCCCCCTTGTGGGGAGGGGTTAGGGGTTGGGGGTAGTTCGCGCTCACCAATTCAGCCGGCAGACCGAGAAGAGGTGGCATACCCCACCCTCTATCCCTCCCCACAAGGGGGAGGGCGTCGACGCCGTGCCCGTCTTCATGCGGCTGCTGACTTGCACGACAAAAAAACCCGCCACGAGGGCGGGTTCTTGATAGCCGGCGATACAGGTCGGCTTAGATGCCTAGGCCTTCGTAACGCTTCTTGAACTTCGACAGACGGCCGCCGCGGTCGAGCAGGTTGTGCTGGCCGCCGGTCCAGGCCGGGTGCGTGGTCGGATCGATATCGAGGTTCATCGTATCGCCTTCCTTGCCCCAGGTGGAGCGGGTCATGTATTCGGTGCCATTGGTCATGACGATCTTGATGGCGTGGTAGTCGGGATGGATATCGGCTTTCATCGCTCTGTTCCTGCTGTCGCGGCGCGGCTTGCGCAGGTATCCTGCGGCGATGCGCCTCTTTCGAAAATTCGAAGCCACGGCTAGATAGGCCAAGGCTTCAGAAACGGTCGGCGTGCCTATACATCAGCCGATTTCGAATCACAAGGCCGCGCAGCCGGCAAATGGGCCGCGGCCGAGAGGGAAACATCATGGCGAACACGACAACGGCCGCCAACGAAGAGCGCCGACGTTCGCTCCGCCCGTTGAATCGCCTGTCACCCTATCTTTATCGCTACCCCAGGCTTGTCGTCGGCGCCATCATTTCGCTGGTTGCCGCCGCCGTCACCACGCTGACCCTGCCGCTCGCCGTACGCCGCATGATCGACCACGGTTTCTCCTCGGTCGATTCGACCTTCATCGCCCAGTACTTCGCCATGCTGGTGGCGATCGCGGCCCTGCTCGCGCTGGCCTCGGCCTGCCGCTATTTTTTCGTCATCACGCTGGGCGAGCGCGTCGTCTCCGACATCCGCCGCGATGTCTTCACCCACGTCACCAGCCTGTCGCCGGCCTTCTTCGACACGGCAATGTCGGGCGAGATCGTCTCGCGGCTGACCGCCGACACCACCCAGATCAAGGCCGCCGTCGGGGCCACCGCCTCGGTCGCGCTGCGCAACCTCATCCTTTTCCTTGGCGCACTCGCCATGATGGTGGTGACCAGCCCAAAGCTTTCGGGCCTGGTGATCGCGGCGATCCCGCTGATCGTGTTGCCGCTCGTCGCCTTCGGCCGCTCGGTGCGGCGCAAGTCGCGCACGGCGCAGGATACGCTGGCCGACGCCACCGCCTTTGCCAGTGAGCAGATCGGAGCGATCCGCACGCTCCAGGCCTTCACCAACGAACGGCTGGTGACAGGCAAGTTCGCCGCCGCGGTTGAAACGGCCTTCAGCGCGGCCCGTGCCTCGGTGCTGGCACGTTCGGTGCTGACCTTCTTTGCCATCTTCACCATCTTCGCCTCGGTCGTGGCGGTGCTGTGGTTCGGCTCGCGCGACGTCCTCGACGGCACGCTGTCGCCGGGCACGCTCGGCCAGTTCCTGCTCTATTCGGTCTTCGCCGCCGGCGCACTGGGCAGCCTCTCGGAAGTGTGGGGCGAACTGAGTTCCGCTGCAGGTGCCGCCGAGCGCATCACCGAGATCCTGGCCGAAAAGCCAACCGTCGCCGCACCGGCCTCGCCTGTCGCCCTGCCCGCCAAGAGCACCGGCGCGATCGAATTCCGCGACGTAACCTTCTCCTACCCGGTCCGACCGGACCGCGCCGCCGTGCACGGGCTGAGCTTCGTCGTCAAGCCGGGTGAAACGGTCGCCATCGTTGGGCCATCGGGCGCGGGCAAGAGCACCGTGTTTTCGCTTCTGCTGCGCTTCTACGACCCTGAGAACGGTTCCGTGCTGATCGACGGCGTCGACCTGCAAAAGGCCGATCCGCAGGCGGTGCGCGAGCGCATCGCCATCGTGCCCCAGGACGTGACGGTATTTGCCAGCACGGCAGCCGAGAATATCGGCTTCGGCCGGCCCGGCGCATCGCGTCCGGAGATCGAAGCCGCAGCCAAGGCGGCCCTGGCCGACGGTTTCATCGAAAAGCTGCAGGACGGCTATGAAACGCAAGTAGGCGAGCGTGGCGTGACGCTCTCGGGCGGCCAGCGCCAGCGCATCGCCATCGCCCGCGCCATCCTGCGCGACGCGCCGATCCTGCTGCTAGACGAGGCGACTTCGGCCCTCGACGCCGAGAGCGAAAAGCAGGTGCAGACGGCGCTTGAACACCTGATGCAGGGCCGCACCACCATCGTCATCGCCCACAGGCTGGCGACGGTGCTGAAGGCCGACCGCATCCTGGTCATGGATGGCGGCGCAATCGTCGAGGAAGGCACGCACCAGAGCCTGGTCGCCAAGGGCGGCATCTATGCCCGTCTCGCCAGGCTGCAGTTCCATGCCGGCGCCGGCGCTTTCCAGGGGGCGGCGGAGTAGTTCGGAAGCCCTTGGCGCTTCGCTCGTTCGCCGCGGAATAGCGCCTCACAGAAAGGTCGCGATCTCCGACAATGGCCGCTTGTCCATGGCATGGGCCGGGATGGTGGCGCCTTCCTTGGGGTAGCCGACGACCATCAGGATGTAGGGCTTGTCGTGCGGATCGCGGCCGCAGATCTGGTTGAGGAAACTCATCGGGTTGGGCGTGTGCGTGAGCGTGGCAAGCCCGGCGCGGTGGAGTGCGGCTATCAGGAAGCCGGTGGCGATGCTGACCGATTCCGGCACGTAGTAGTTCTTGCGCGTGACGCCGTCGGCCGATCGGCTCCTGCGCTCACCGAAGATGCAGATCAGCCACGGCGCCTCTTCCAGGAACGGCTTGGAGGCATCGGTGCCGAGCGGCGCTAGCGCCTTGAGCCACTCCTCGCCGGCGCGGCCTTCATAGAAAGCGCGCTCCTCGACCTCGGCCGCCTCGCGGATCTGGCGCTTGATGTCGGCGTCGCCGATGACGGCGAAATGCCAGGGCTGGTGGTTGGCGCCATTGGGCGCGGTACCGGCCGCCATGATGCAGGTTTCGATGATGTCGCGCGGCACCGGCCGCGTCGAGAAATCCCGCACGGTGTGGCGTGTCCGGATCTCGTCGTAGAAGGCCTGGGCTCCGGCGCGCATCTCCTCGATCGGCTTCTCTTCGAAGTCGGGCAGCGGAACGGTGCGGTAGCTGTGGGCGGACTGAACGGTCATCGGGATGTTCTCATTGCTTGATCGTGTCGGTGGACATTCGGGAAAATGGCTGGTGTCGTCAATGGACCGTACCGTGCCAGCTTTTGGCGAGAGGCTCAGCCTCGAGCGACATGCCTTCCCGCATTCCTGCCTGAGAAAATGCAGCCGCCGAGGAAGGTGCCTTCGAGTGCATTGTAGCCATGGTAGCCGCCGCCGCCGAAGCCGGCGACCTCGCCCGCAGCGTAAAGACCCGGAACGGGTTCGCCCGAGGCGTCGAGCACCTGGCCATCCAGATTGGTGTGCAGGCCGCCCAGCGTCTTGCGTGTCAGCATGTTGAGCCGCACGGCGATCAGCGGGCCGTTTGCAGGGTCGAGGATCTTGTGCGGCTTGGCCGTGCGCACCAGCCGATCGCCAAGATATTTCCGCGCCCCATGGATGGCGGTGACCTGGGCGTCCTTGCAGAACGGATTGTCGATCTCGCGGTCGCGCGCCGCGATCTGGGCGTGGAGGCGGTCATGGTCGATCAGGCTGTTCCCGGCAAGCGCGTTCATGCCGGCAACGAGATCACGCAGATTGTCGCGCACGACGAAATCCTCGCCATGCTGTTTGAAGGCTTCGACCGACGGCGGTGCGCCCTTGGCCCGGCGGCTCTTCAGCACCTCGATCCAGCGCCCGGAGGTCAAGTCAGGATTCTGCTCGGAGCCTGACAGCGCGAACTCCTTCTTGATGATGGGTCAGGACGAACCATGAGTATTCGTGGCCGGTGGACAGGATGCGCCTGAGCGTGCCCAGCGTGTCGAAGCCGGGCAGGAACGGCGCCTCGAGCCGCTCGCCAAGCGCATCGAACCACATCGACGACGGCCCGGGCAGGATGCGGATGCCGTGGTTCGGCCAGATCGGGTTCCAGTTGGTCAGGCCCTCGGTGTAGTGCCACATGCGGTCACGGTTGATGACGGTGCCGCCGGCGGCTTCCGTGATGGCGATCATGCGGCCGTCGACGTGATGCGGCACGCCGGCCACCATCTTCTTCGGCGCAGGGCCGAGGCGCTCGGCGGGCCATGCATTGCGCACGAGCTCATGATCGCCGCCGATGCCGCCTGATGTGACAATCACTGCGCCCGCGTGGAACTCGAACGCGCCGACAACCGTGCGGCCGGATTGCCGGCCGCGGTCGACGGTGGAGGGTTCCAGGATTTCGCCGGAAACGCCGCTGACGGCCCCACCCGTCTTGATGAGACGGCTCGCCCGGTGCCGGAACTTGAGCGCGATTCGGCCGGCGGCCGCGTGCTCGCGGACGCGGCGCAAAAATGGCGCCAATACGCCGGGCCCGGTGCCCCAGGTGACGTGGAAGCGCGGCACCGAATTGCCGTGGCCGTGGGCTGCCGCGCCGCCACGCTCGGCCCAGCCGACGACCGGAAACCAGCGCATGCCCTGCGCATGCAGCCAGGGCCGCATCTCGCCGGCCGCGAAATCGATGAAGGCTTCGGCCACCTTGCGCGGCCAGTGGTCTTCGGGTCGGTCGAACTGCGCCGAACCCAGCCAGTCCTGCAAGGCGAGTTCGCGGCTGTCCTTGATCCGCATCCGGCGCTGCTCGGGGCTGTCGACGAAGAACAGACCGCCGAGCGACCAGAACGCCTGGCCGCCGAGCGAGTTCTCGCCTTCCTGCTCGAGGATGATGACGCGCTTGCCGGCGTCGGCGAGTTCGGCCGCGGCGACAAGGCCGGCCAGCCCGCCGCCAATCACGATTGCATCCGCATGATCCGCCACCTGCCTCTCCCAAGGTCTTTGGTGTTGCGGGGAGTTTCGGGCAAAGATTTTCAGGATCAAGCGGAAAGTCGCGCCGCAGATGTTCCGCTGCGGCAGATGAATACCCGTTGCCAGGCCTCCGTATCGAAGCGGAGGCTCGATGAAGCAGAGATATTATGCTCCGTACCGCTTTTTCAGATGCGCAGTGAAATGCGCTGCGTTCAGCTTCTCGCCCGTGGCACGTTCGAGCAGGTCCGGCGTCGACCACAGCGAAGCCTGCGACCAGATCTTGTCGCGGCGCCAGTTGTTGACGGTGTCGAAGTGGCCGCGCGCGATCTCGTCGTCGACCGATGGATGCGCCTTCACGATGGCCGCCCATTGCTGCGCCGCCATCATCGCGCCCAGTGTGTAGGACGGGAAATAGCCGAAGGCACCGCTCGGCCAGTGCACGTCCTGCATCGGCCCGTCCGCCGGATTGTCGATGGTCGACAGGCCGAGATACTCGCGCATCTTGGCGTCCCACGCCTCGGGCAGGTCGGACACAGCCAGGCGGCCCGAAACGAGCTCCTGCTCCAGCTCGTAGCGCAGGATGACGTGCAGTGGGTAGGTGACCTCGTCGGCGTCGACGCGGATCAGGCCGCGCTCGACATGATGGACGTGGGGCAGGATCTCGCCGATCGTCCAACGCTCGCCGAGATGCTGCTCGACCATGGGCAGCGCCCAGTGCCAGAAGGCCGGGTTGCGGCCGAGCTGCTTTTCGACGAACAGGCTCTGGCTCTCGTGCACGGCCATGCCGCGCGCCTTGCCGAGTGGCCAGTGCGCCCAGGCTTCCGGCAGGTTCTGCTCGTAGAGCGCATGGCCGGTCTCGTGCAGCACGCCCATCAGCGCCGAGAGGAAGTCGGAGGTCTTGTAGCGGGTGGTGATGCGCACGTCCGACGGCACGCCGCCGCAGAACGGATGATGCGACACCGACAGGCTGCCGCGGGTGAGGTCGAAACCGACGGCGCCCATCATGGCGAGGCCAAGCTCACGCTGGCGCTCGACGGCATAGACGCCTGACAGGGCGCGCGGTGGGTTCTTGGCGCTACGCTCTTGCTGCACTACCAGTGCTTCCGGCACGAAATCCCTCAGGAATGCCTTGAGCTCGGTGAACACAGGGGTGATGTCGGCGGCGCGGTTGCCGGGATCGTACTGCTCCATCAGCGCATCGTAGGGCGCGAGCCCGAGCGCTGCCGAGCGCAGCGCGGCCTCCTCGCGCACCAGCGTGACGATGCCCTCCAGCGCCGGCTGGAATCCGGCCCAGTCGTTCTTGGCGCGCAGGTCGCGCCACAACTGCTCGCAGCGCAGGCGCGCCGAGATCTGGCGCTCGACGAACTCCGACGGCAGGCAGGTCATGTTGGTGTACTGGCGGCGGAACTCCCGCAGTGCCACGGCCTGCTCGTCGTTGAGCGTTTCCGCTTCGGCGGCGGCGATCCAATCGGCGATTTCGGGTCTGGTCGCCTGGCGATGATGCATGCCGGCGAGCGCCGACAGCGCCTCGGCGCGCTTGGCGCCGCCGCCCACCGCCATGTGGGTGGCCTCGTCGGCGCCGAGAATGGCGAGCGCGTGCTCCAGCGCTTCGAGCTTGCGGCCGAGTTCGTCAAGTTTTGCGAAGGACATGGCTCTTCCTCTGTCTCAAAATCGCGGCGAGAGGATACCAAAGCGCGCGCATTCGCAAGACTGTTCGGCTGGTCCACCACTTGCCGGTGCGGCAGCCGGCATGCTCAAGTCATCCCGGAGATCGAAGGGGGACGGCTATGCTTGCGAACATCCTGGTCGGGCTGGTGGCCTTGATCCACCTCTACATCGTCTATCTCGAAATGGTGCTGTGGGACACGCCGCGCGGCCACAAGGCGTTCGGCCTGAAGCCCGATTTCGCCACGGCCTCCAAGGTGTTGGCCGCCAACCAGGGGCTCTACAACGGATTTCTCGCCGCAGGCCTGATCTGGGGCCTGTGGCTGGGCGAGGCAGGCTTCCAGGTGAAGATATTCTTCCTGCTCTGCATTGCCATCGCTGGCCTTTATGGCGCGGCCACCGTCAGCCGCAAGATCCTCTACATCCAGACCGTGCCGGCCGTGCTGGCTCTCGCCGCCCTCTGGATCGGCTGGTAGCCTGACGCCAAAAAGGCGCCCCCGGCTTGCACCGAAGGCGCCTGACAAGGACTGCAACGAGACTAGCCGCGGAAGGCGTCGTGGCCGACCTGATCGTCCAGGCCGGAGATCCGCGCCATCAGCTGGTGGTATTCGCCTGCCGGGATCAGGCCGCCGTCGCGCACTGAGTCGGCAACCGCCGCCTTGCGGATCGTGGTCCCCTGCGCTTCCAGCCCGCGTGCCTCTGCCGGCGTGATCAGCTTGAGGTGCTGGTCGGACTGGATGCGCGCATCAGCGTCGCGCAGATCGTTGAGCACGGCGCTCAGCTGTCCGCCAGTGACATAGGTCGTAGGTGGAGGTGCGTCGCTGTCGTCATGGTCCGACGAACGGAAATGCGGCTCGTGCATGGGTGCCGCGAAGGCGATGCCGCCGAGAGGAGCCGAGACGAGGAATGCGGCAAGCGCCGCCTTGAGGGTCAAAGAGCGCATGATTGCGTCTCCCGAACTTGCGGGTCGCGTTACAACTGGCGTCCCGTCGATCGCAGCCCGTCAAGTTCCGTCGTGTCGCGGCGGGAGGTCGTCGCCGGCGGTTCCCGGACTGCATCTGGAGTCTAGGTTCGCGCAGCCGGGAAGCCCAATTAAGAAAAGATAATCTTGGCCGCCACAATCGCGCTGCCAATGCCGCACCACCGCCGCGGATGAGGCAGGCTTCTCGCACACGAAATATTGAGACCGGGTTCGCCCGGTTCCGTTGTTGCGGGTGCCGCCCTATCGCTCGGTGAGCTTGAGTTCGATGCGTCGGTTCCTGGAGCGCGCCTCGTCGGTGCCGCTTTCGTCCAGCGGCTGGAACTCGCCGAAGCCGGCCGCGACCAGTCGGTTGGCCGGCACGCCATTTTCGATCAGGAATTTCACCACCGAGGTCGAGCGGGCGGAAGAAAGCTCCCAGTTGTCGCGATAGCGGCCGGTGCCCGACAGCGGAATGTTGTCGGTGTGGCCGTCGACGCGCAGCACCCAGTTGATCTCCGGCGGGATTTCCTTCTGCAATTCGAGGATGGCGTCGGCGAGCTTCTTCATCTCGCCCTGGCCTGCCTCGTTTATCTGCTCGGAGCCCGTCGGGAACAGCACTTCCGACTGGAACACAAAACGGTCGCCGACGATGCGGATGTTTTCGCGGTCGGACAGGATCTCGCGCAGGCGGCCGAAGAAGTCGGAGCGGTAGCGGTTGAGTTCCTGCACACGCTGGGCCAGCGCCACGTTCAGGCGGCGGCCAAGATCGGCGATCTTGGTGTTGGATTCCTTGTCACGGGTTTCCGAAGCGTTGAGCGCTTCCTCCAGCGCGCCGATCTGGCGGCGCAAAGCGGCGATCTGCTGGTTGAGCAGCTCGACCTGGCTGAGTGCGCGCTGGCTGATCTGGCGTTCGCTGTCGAGTTCGCCGGTCAGCGAACCGATCCGCGCCGTGGCCTCGGCACCGGCGCCCGATCCCTGGGACAACAACTGTTCGAGCCGGCTCTTTTCGCTCTCCGCAGCCGACAGCGATGCCTGAAGGTTGGCGAGCGCGTCCTCGACGTCCTGCGAATTGGACTTTTCAAGCGCGAGCAGCTGCGTCAGCTCGTTGATCTGCGAATTGAGCCGGGTCAGCACCTCGTCCTTGCCGGAGATTTCGCGGCTGAGCAGGAACTGCGCCAGCACGAAGACAGAGAGCAGGAACATGATGGCCAGAAGCAGCGTCGACAGCGCGTCGACGAAACCCGGCCAATAGTCGATGCGACGGTCGCCCCGCCGCCCACGCGCAAGAGCCACTTAGTGGACTCCCTCTTTCTTGAGGGCGTCGGCGATCTTTTCGAGCGTGCTGCGCATCGCCTTCTGCTCGTCGGATTGCGCCTCGACCCAGTCGCGCATGATCTGCTGTTCGCTGCGCATGTTCTTGACGAGGCCCGAAATGCCGTCGGCGAGGCTGGCCATGGCAGCGGCGATGCGTGGGTTCGACCCGCCCTGCTCCTGCATGTTGCGCAAACGCTCGCTGAGCGCCCGGATCTCGTCCGTCGAGCCGTTCTTGGCATCGGCGACGACGATGTCGGAGGACAGGTCGGCAACTGTCGAGAGCCAGTTTTCCAGCTCGGTGTAGAAACGCGTCTGGGCACGGCCGGCCTGAAGATCGAGGAACCCCAGCACCAGCGAGCCGGACAAGCCGAACAGCGACGACGAGAAGGCAGTGCCCATGCCTTGCAGCGGCGCGGCGAGCCCCGCCTTCAGCGCTTCGAGCACCGCGGCGGCATCGCCTGTGCCGGGATCGAGCGACTGGATAGTGTCGCCGATCGAACCGATGGTCTCAAGCAGGCCCCAGAACGTGCCAAGCAGGCCGAGGAAGACGAGCAGGCCGACGAGATAGCGCGAGACATCGCGGCTTTCGTCGAGGCGGGTGGCGATCGAATCGAGCATCGTCCGCATCGAACTGGTCGAGAACGCCATCGACGACGAACGGCCGAGCATCGCCTTCATCGGCGCCAGCAGCACCGGTTCGTTGACTTCCGAGCCGGCCCGGAATGAGTTGATCCAGCGTACTTCACGAAACAGGCGGCCGACCTGGACGAAGGCAAGGCCGATGCCGACGACAAGCACGCCGATGATCAGCCCGTTGAGGCCGGGATTGGTGACGAAGGCGTTGGAAATCTGCCGTGTCAGGATTGCCGCTATGAAGGCGACGATCGCCAGGAAGATCATCATCGTCAGCAGGAACACCTGCGGACTGGACAGGCGATGCGGATCGTAGTTGAGCACATCGGAGCCCCTGCCTACTCCGAGAGATTTCAAGAATGACATCGGCGCCCCGGTTCCAGTTCCGCGCGGCCAAGGCGTCGCACATCCATCCGGACACGCAAAGGACGCTTCGCCGCTTTCAATCTACGCATGGTGCTTTTGTTAAGTTGCACCGACGCGTTAGTGGACCACGACTGTAAGCGGAAATGTGACGAAAATGAAAGACGCTTGCGCTTGGTGGCGCGCATCGTCCCGCGATCACAGCCGCGCGACCACCAGAAGGTCGATCATCGCCGCCACGTGAAGGCCCGCTCCGGTGACGACGAAGCCGTGCCAGAGGGCGCTCTGGAAACGCAGACGCTGCCAGGCATAGAAGATCACGCCGCAGGAATAGACCATGCCGCCGGCAAACAGCAGCCACAGCGTTGCCGAAGGCAGTGTTGCGACCAGCGGGCGCAGGATGACGACGCCGCTCCAACCCATGGCGAGATAGAAGGCGACCGCCAGCCGGTCGAGCCTGCCGGGCAGGAAAAGCTTGATCGCCATGCCGGCGATGGCCGCCGACCAGACGATACCCGCCATCCACCCTGCCGTGACGCGGTCCTCGAGTTGGGCCAGGAACGGCGTGTAGGTGGCGGCGATCAGCAGGTAAATGCCGGCATGGTCGAAGCGGCGCAGTACCCACTTGGCCGGCGAGATCGGCCACAGATTGTAGGCGCACGACACCGAAAGCACGGTCAGCAGCGCCACCACGAAAACCACGGCGGCGAGATACTCGCCGGTGGCGGTGTAGAATGCGGAGATCGAAAGCAGGACCGAACCGGCGGCGACGGCGAGCAGGATGCCGATCGCGTGCACCACGCCGTCGGCGATGAGTTCGGCGCGCGAATGGCTGTAGCGCCCGATGAAGGGCACAGCTGTCTCAGGCTTGCGGAGATTGTCCGTCATCGCTCGTCCCTGCGCCTTGCCTAATATGGGCAGGCGCAGGCACGATGCGCAAGCAGTGCGCTGCGCGGCGGATCAGCGCGGCGTGACCGGCTTCTTCAGGGTCTTGAGCAGCGCGCGGTGGATGGTCTCGTTGCCGACGACGATCGAGCCGCCATCGAGCATGTCCTGGCCGCCCTTGTCGTCGGAGACGAAGCCGCCGGCTTCGCGCACCAGAAGGATGCCGGCTGCGACGTCCCAGGGCGACAATGCCGTCTCCCAGAAGCCGTCCATGCGGCCGGCAGCGACATAGGCGAGATCGAGCGCCGCCGAGCCGAGGCGGCGGATGCCCGCGACTTCGCCCATGACGTTGCGCAGTTCGAGCAGGAAGTTGCCATGATGGCCGCGGCCGAGATGCGGCGCGCCACAACCGATGACAGCATCGGAAAGCTTGGTGCGGCCGGAGACGCGCAGGCGGCGGTCATTGAGGAAGGCGCCGCCACCGCGTTCGGCGGTGTAGAGCTCGTCCATCGCCGGGTTGTAGACGACTGCGGCGACGATTTGGCCCTGGCGTTCCAGCGCGATCGAGATCGAGAACACCGGAATGCCGTGCAGGAAGTTGGTGGTGCCGTCGAGCGGGTCGACGATCCAGCGGTGCTGGTCGTCCTCGCCGGCGACCACGCCACGCTCTTCCATCAGGAAGCCATAACCTGCGCGGGCCTTCGACAGCTCGGCAAACAGGATGTCTTCGGCCTTGCGGTCGGCCTGGCTGACATAGTCGCCAGGTCCCTTGAGCGAGACCTGCAGGTTCTGCACTTCGCCGAAGTCGCGAGCCAGCGAGCGGCCGGCCTTCATGGCGGCCTGCACCATGACATTTAGGATCGCTGAACGCGCCATTATCTAGACCTCTCCGTTACCGTGCTCAATCCGCGCGGCGGACGTAGGTGATCTCGTTGGTGTCGACGATGATGCGCTCGCCCGACGAGATGAAGGGCGGCACCAGCACGCGGACACCGTTTTCCAGCACCGCCGGCTTGTAGGACGAAGCGGCCGTCTGGCCCTTCACGACCGGGTCGGCCTCGGTGATCGTCAGCGTCACCTGGTCGGGCAGCGCGATGCCGATCGGACGCTCGTCATAGAGCTCGACCGTGACCATCATGCCGTCCTGCAGGAAGGCGGCGCGGTCGCCGACGAAATCCTTGAGCAGTTCGAGCTGCTCGTAGCTAGCGGTGTCCATGAACACCAGCGCATCGCCCTGCTCGTAGAGGAACGAAAAGTCCTTCTGCTCGAGGCGAACCTTTTCGACCGTCTCGGCCGAGCGGAAACGCTCGTTGAGCTTGGTGCCGTTGATGAGGTTCTTGAGTTCGACCTGATTGTAGGCGCCGCCCTTGCCGGGCTTGACGTGATTGGTCCTGACCGCCACCCAGAGGCCGCCGTCATGCTCGATGACGTTGCCGGGACGGATTTCGTTGCCGTTGATCTTGGCCATGGTTGGTTTCCGGAAGAGAGGTTTGCGCCGGAAGGGGCGCTATCGGCGCCTCCAAGACCACAAAATGGCTTTTTAGGCAAGAGAAGTCGCGATTTTCGCTGATCTCAGCGGATGCGGTTGGCGCGCTCCAGCGCCTGTTTCATCTCGACGTCGGTCAGGCCGCGCAGGAAGTCGTCCATCTCGGGATCGTTGAGCCCGGCACGGCGGGCATTGATGTACCACGCGCCGGCGAGGATCGGATCGGGATCGACACCGATGCCCCCCATATAGAACTTGGCGAGCCGGTTCTGCGCCGCGACATTGCCGCTGTCGGCGGCGAGCTTCATCCAGCCGAAAGCCGATTTCAGGTCGCGGTCGCCGCCGCGGCCGTCGGCCATCCATAATCCGAGATCGAACTGGGCGGTGTCGTAGTTCTGGCGTGCCGCGCGGACGAGCATCAGCCTTGCCTGCTTGTCGTCGCGCAGCTTGCCGCCGACGCCGTTGCCAAGCACCTGGGCCATCGCATATTGCGCGTCCGCGAGCCCTGCCGCCGCGGCCCGTTCATAATAGGGCACGGCCTTCTCCAGGCCCCGGCCGCCTGGCTCGCGCTGCACCAACATCTGGGCATAGTTGAACTGGGCGAGCCGGTTGCCGGCCTCGGCCGCGGCCTGCATCAGCGCATTGGCGGCCTTGTCGTCGCGGGTGACGTATTTCCCATCGAGCAGCAGCAGCGCATATTGGAACTGCGCTTCGGGAACGCCCTGTTCGGCGGCGCGCTCGTACCACTTGGCTGCCTCGGAATCGTTGCGCGCCACACCCAGGCCACGCGACAGGATTTCGGCAATCAGCGTCTGGGCGGCGGAGTCTCCCGCCTCGGCCCGTGGCAGCGCCAGATTGTAGGCCGTCTTGTAGAGCCCACGCTGGAAGGCGCCATAGGCCTCGTCCGAATGCTTTCCGCCGAAACGGTTGGGGTCGATGCCGTCGGGCGCCTTGGCCGCCGGATTGGCGCCGAGATCAGGCGTGGCGGGAGCAGCCGGAGCGGGCTGCAGTGCGGGGACCGCCTCCGGCGTCGGCGCGGGTCCGAAGCGGCTGGGGTCGACGATGTCGACAGGCTTGCCAAGTGAGGGAACCGCACCCTGGTCGGACGGCGGGACAGGCGCGCTTTCGACGGCAATCGCGGGCTCGAGCCCGAAGCCCAGGCACAGAAGCGCGGCAAGGAAGCGCGAACGGTCCATCGTCAGCCCTCGAAGTGCGGCGCAGTCTCGTCGAGCAGCGCATTGGCGCGAGCCACCGCCTCGCGCGGATCGATGCCTTCGCCGAACACCGCCGACGACAGCGCGACGAATTCCACGCCTGTCGCCGCTACCGCCTCGACAGAGGCGAGCTCGGAGCCGGCCATCACGATGCAGGGGATCTCGATCATCTCGGCCCACCATTGGCCGAGCGAGAGGTTGCGCGAATGGGGCTCGGGCTTGTTGTCGTAGCCGAAGCGGCCGAAGAAGATGTAGTCGGGCCGCTCCTCGCCGAGTTCCAGCGCATCGTCGCGCGTCTTGGCGCCGCCGACGCCGACCATCATGCGCTCCTGGTAATGTTCGACGGCTTCGGCGAGCGCCGCCTTCTTGCCCTCGACATGGATGCCGTCGGCCTGGATGCGGCCGGCAACGCGGGTGTCGCCGGCGACCACCACGGCCACGCCGGCTTCGCGTGCCGCAGCTGCTACCTTTTCGGCGAAGTTCTGGAAGGACACTTCATCGGTGCCCTCGGTGGGAAGGATGAGCGAAGCGACGTCGCCGCCGGCAAGCGCGGCCTCGACATCCCCGGGCCGCACCGAGGGCGGCGCAATCAGCACGATGCGGCAGCGATTGGGCGGCGTATTTGGGTTCATGTTCTTCGATCCGGTGCTCGACGCCTATGCAAGGCGATCATGTTTGCATTGGGGCATAGAACAAAGTGGTGCCGTTGAACAGGACACGCAGCTGAACCCAAGCATATGAAAAGATTGGCGCGGCACTCGCCAAGGCGCTGCCGTGCGGCTATTGCGGACGCGAAAGGCGGCTGTCCATGACTTCGCTTCTGCTCGATCCGTGGTTTTACGCGGCGGCGGTGCCGGCGGTGATTCTCGTCGGCCTGTCCAAGGGCGGCTTCGGCGGCGCGGTCGGATTCGTCGGCGTGCCGCTGATGGCGCTGGTGATGTCGCCAGTGCAGGCCGCCGCCATCCTTCTTCCCATCCTGATCCTGATGGACGTCGTGTCGCTGTGGAGCTGGCGCGGCGTCTTCGACCGCACGATCCTATGGCAGATGCTGCCGGGTTCGATCGTCGGCATTGGCATCGGCTGGCTGATGGCCTCGGTGGTGACGGCGGACAATGTACGCTTCATCGTCGGCGCCATCGCCTTTGTCTTCGTTGCGCGCTGGATCTACACCAGCCTGCGCCACGGCGCCGACCACAAGGCCGAGCCGAACGGCATCGCCGCTGCCTTCTGGGGATTGGTCGCCGGTTTCACCAGCTTCGTTGCCCATGTCGGCGGCCCGCCTTTCCAGGTCTACACATTGCCGCTGCGGATGGACCCGAAGGTGCTGACCGGCACCAGCGTCATCTTCTTTGCCGTGACCAATGCCATCAAGCTGGTCCCCTACTTCGCCCTCGGCCAGTTTGATACCGCCAACCTCACCGCCTCGCTGGCACTGATGCCCCTGGCGCCCCTGGCGACGCTTGCCGGCGCCTGGCTCGTCAGGCGGATGCGGCCAGAAATCTTCTATCCCTTCACCTACGCCACGGTGGCGATCGTCGCGCTGAAGCTGCTTTATGACGGGATCGCCGAATTCATTTGAGGGCGATGCTGCCAGTCTCTTATCTTGATGCGGCAGATCAGGGAGAACACCGATGGGTCGGCCATACGAGGAAAACCTCGACAAGAACCCCGCCAACCACCAGCCGCTGACACCGCTGAGCTTTCTCGAACGGGCGGCGAAGACCTTTCCCGATCATGTGGCGATCATTCACGGCGACCGCCGCACAACTTACCGCCAGTGGTGGCAGCGCTCGCTGAAACTCGCCTCCGCACTGGCGAAGACCGGCATCGGCAAGGGCGACACCGTAACGGTGATCCTGTCCAACACGCCGCCGATGCTCGAAGCGCATTTCGGCGTGCCGATGACCAAGGCCGTGCTGCATTCGCTCAACACCAGGCTCGATGCGGCGATCATCGCCTTCCAGCTCGACCATGCCGAGACCAGGCTCCTGATCGTCGACCGCGAGTTTTCCGGCGTGGTCAAGGAGGCGCTGGCGCTTGCCAAGGTCAAGCCGCTGGTGATCGACTATGACGACCCCGAGTACCCCGCCGACGCGCCCTACCCCAAGGGCGAACGCATCGGCACGATCGACTACGAGGCCTTTGTGGGCTCGGGCGACGAGACCTTCGCCTGGTCGATGCCGGATGACGAGTGGGACGCCATCTCGCTCAACTACACCTCGGGCACGACAGGCAATCCCAAGGGCGTGGTCTACCATCACCGCGGCGCCGCTCTGATGGCCTACACCAACACCATCCATGCCGGCATGGCCAAGCACTGCGTCTATCTCTGGACGCTGCCGATGTTCCACTGCAACGGCTGGTGCTTTCCCTGGACGCTCGCGGTTCAGGCCGGCACGCATGTATGCCTGCGCTGGGTGCGCGCCAAGCAGATCTACGACGCCATCGCCGACCTAGGCGTCACCCATCTCTGCGGTGCGCCTGTCGTCATGTCGTTGCTGATCAATGCCAAGGACGAAGAAAAGCGCGCGTTTCCGCAACTGGTGACCTTCAACACCGCCGCAGCACCGCCGCCTGAAGCCGTACTTTCCGGCATGGCCGATGCCGGCTTCGCCGTCACCCACCTCTACGGCCTGACCGAGACCTATGGCCCCGCCGTCGTCAACGAATGGCACGGCGAATGGGACGAGCTGGAAAAAGGTCCGCGCACGGCCAGGAAGGCGCGGCAGGGCGTGCGCTATGCCGCGCTCGAAGACCTGACGGTGATGGATCCCGAGACCATGGAGAAGACGCCCGATGACGGCGAGACCATCGGCGAGGTGATGTTCCGCGGCAACATCGTCATGAAGGGTTACCTCAAGAACAGGAAGGCCACCGACGAGGCCTTCGCCGGCGGCTGGTTCCACTCCGGCGACCTCGGCGTGATGCATCCCGACGGCTACATCCAGCTCAAGGACCGCTCCAAGGACATCATCATCTCCGGCGGCGAGAACATCTCTTCGATCGAGGTCGAGGACGCGCTCTACAAGCACCCCGCCGTCGCCTCCTGCGGCGTGGTGGCAAGGCCGGACGACAAATGGGGCGAGGTGCCCATAGCCTATGTCGAGCTGAAGCCGGGCAAGGAAGCGACGGAGGCCGAGATCATCGAGCATTGCCGTTCGCTGCTTGCCCGTTTCAAGGTGCCGAAGGCAGTGATCTTCGCCGAGATCCCCAAGACCTCGACCGGCAAAATCCAGAAGTTCCGCCTGCGCGACATGGCCAAGGGGTAGACAGTAGAACGAGAGGCGGCGTCCGTACCGGCGCCGGCTCCTTTGGTTCAAGCAGCCGGCACTGCCACTCCGCGCTGGCTGCCAAAGGCCGCCCATGCGCCCGCGACGAAAAGAACCGCCATGGCCGACAGGACAGGCACGTCCGACAGCGTCGGCTTGAGCACCATGTCGGCGACAATGATGAACATCACCGCATAGTCGAAGCGCGCGACCTTGAGGATGCGCCGGCCCTGGTCGAGCGCGGCAGGCGTTACACCGTCGCGGGCAATCATCGCCGCCATGCGGTCACCGGTCGGCTGGAAAATGAGCGTTCCAACCAAAAACGTCGTCGCGTAGCCGGCAAGGCCGATGACGACCCACAAGTCACGGAAGCCGACCCAGAACGTGCACATGATGAGCCCGAACACCAGGGTCGCCAGCGACGCCGGCACGAACAGTCGCTTACCCAGCTGACCAATCGAGCCCATGGCTTGCAGCATGCCCTCGACATTGCCTGCGCGGTCGGCGCGAAAGGCAAGCAGCATCAGCGCAAAACCGCCGCCGGCCCAAACGACGGCGGCGACGATGTGCAGCAACTTGAAGAGAGAATACAAATCCATATTCCAAACCTTTCCAATCCGGTTTTCCGACAACGGCAGCAGCTGTTTCACCCGTCACTCGTTGCGGCGCCGGCAAATAGCGCCGGCGCTGTTTCGGCATTGTGTCGGCACGGATCGCTGAATGTTTCGGCCGTCACGACCGCAGATGCTGAAGCGACGCCGATGCCCGCATGACTGCTTGCCCCGTCAGCGCGCGGGCCAGCAAGTCTGTACAACAGCGGTGCCGGCCGTCTGCTGGAATGATGCGACAGACCCCGGAAAACTGCGGAAATTCCAGCCGCCGACCATGGTGACAGCCCTGCAACGGACGTAACAGCGGGCCGCAAAGCATGGTATGTTTAGATGCGCCGTGGGGACGGCGCGCATCCGGAACCCGGCCGCGGGGAGGCAACGGCCGGCTGACCCAGCTTCCAATGTAACGAGACCGGAAGCATGCCATGCAGCAGCGCGGCATGCGGCGGAAACACGGCCGGTGCTAATGCGCCGGCACCGACTTACTCGTCGTCACCAACCCATTCCCTGCGGGGGGAAAAGGCAATCGGAGCAAGGATATGCAAGGGGTAGCACGGAATTTCTTCACACTCGCGATCGTCTATGCGCTGTGTGGCATGGCGCTCGGCCTGCACATGTCGATCAGCCAGGATCATACGCAGATGCCGGTCCATGCCCACACCATGGTGGCAGGATGGCTGATGTCGGCTGTGTTCGCCGTCTTCTATCACCTGTTTCCCGTCGCGCGGGACAAGGTGCTGGCGAAGATCCACTTCTGGCTGACGGCCATCAGCGGCATCGGCCTTCTGGTCGGGCTGTTCTTCCTGCTCGGCGGCAATGCCGCGATCGAGCCCGTTGTCGCGATGTCGTCGATGGGCTTCTACGCGGCGATGTTGCTGTTTGCCGTTATCGCTCTTCCGGTCGTCTGGAAGTCGTGAGTCGGCGTAACGCCGGCGTGGCATCCGCTGCCGCGCCGGTGTGCCGTGTCGGCACAGTCAACGACAAATCAGCAACGTTCTTAAGCGTCCATTAAGCATTCCAGTTGTTTACTGTGCGTATCCAGTCATCTGGATTCTTACCGAGTGGTTGGAGCCACTTTGTTTGACGCCTCCCTGTTAAACTCCTGAGAGCCGCGCTTTTCCGCGGCTCTTTTTTTTGCGCCTAGGTCCGTGGAACGCCCTCCAAAAGCGCTCCAATCCGCCGCGTTAACCCTTTGTTAAACATGCGCTTGCGTTCGCATGAGCGGAAGCGCATTTTCATCGGGCTTGGCGTATAGGAGCGGACCGCGCAGAATCCGTCGCCAAAGACGGGCGGTAACGCGGGATCAGGGTTGCAGGGTAGCGATGATGAACGAGCCTTCGAGGGAAAGCGGAAATACCATCAAGCTCGCCGAAAGGCGGGTGTTTTCGCCGTCCTTCAAGCCCCTCTACAACGAGGGCATGGGGCTGGTCGAACAAGCCGCCGAGTATCTTGATGGCGCCGGACGCGTCGAGGCCAAGAAGCTGTCGCGGCTTGCCGCCACGCTTTACGCCGCCGAATCGATGCGGCTGACCACGCGACTGATGCAGATCGCATCGTGGCTGCTGCTGCAGCGCGCCGCCAATTCCGGCGAAATGACCCGCGACCAGGTCGCCTCCGAGAAATCGAAGGTGCGCCTCGACACCGCTTCCGCCCATGACGACGCCGCCGGCTGGAACGAATTGCCGGCCGATTTCGTCGACCTCGTCCGCCGTTCGCTCAGGCTGCAGGCGCATGTGCGCCGCATGGACGAGGAGATCTACGGCAACGGCGCTACGGTCGTGCCGGTGCAGGCCATGCGCCGCAGCAACCCCGTCTCAGACCAGATCAGCCTGCTGAATACGGCGTTCGCCCGCAACTAGGCTCGGCAACCCTGCCAAGCGCGGGGATTGTTTCTGTTTTGTTCACATTTTTCTGGCGTCCTGCACCCGTGGAGATAGAGTTCACGGATGAAAGAGACGATTCGCATCATCGGCATCGACCCCGGGCTTCGGCGCACCGGCTGGGGCATCATCGAATCGCTCGGCAATTCGCTGCGTTTCGTCGCCGCAGGCACCGTACGGTCCGACGACAAGGCCGCGCTTGCCAGCAGGCTGTGCCAGTTGCACGACGGTCTTGCCGACGTGATCCATCGCGAGATGCCGCATGAGGCAGCCGTCGAGGCGACCTTCGTCAACAAGGACGCCACCGCCACGCTGAAGCTCGGCCAGGCCCGCGGCATCGCCATGCTGGTGCCCGCACGCGCCGGGTTGGCGGTCGCCGAGTATTCGCCCAACGCCGTCAAGAAGGCGGTGATCGGCGTCGGCCACGGCGACAAGAAGCAGATCGCCATGATGGTCAAGGTGCTGTTGCCCAAGGCCGGTTTCGACTCGGCCGACGCGGCCGATGCGCTGGCCATCGCCATCTGTCACGCGCACCATCGCCAGAGCCCGGCCTATCGGCTTGCAGCACTGGCCGCTCAGGCCTGATGTTCTTGACTTGTTCCGGTCATGGGGACATTCCTTCCCCGTAAGAGAAGGAATGATTCCATGCGGGTGACGAGCAAGGGACAGGTGACGATTCCGCGCGATCTGCGCGAAACTTTCGGCATCGGCGCCAACACCGAAGTGATCTTCGGCATCGAAGGCGGCAAGATCACCATCGTGCCCAAGGACGACATCAACAGATTGGCCGATCGCGACCGGCTGGACCGGTTCCTGGCTATTCTCGACCGCCTCGAGGGCGCGGCCGACCCAGCGAGCAGCCCCGACGAACTGGCGGCGCTCGCCAGGGAACGCTGAAGGCAGCCGCTCCATGTTCTTGACTTGTTCTCATGCGGCAGCTAAGTAATACCTACGAGGTATTACCATGCGCGTGACGACAAAAGGCCAGGTGACCATCCCCAAGGAGATCCGCGACCGTCTCGGCATCGAGGCCGGCTCGGAGGTGGATTTTGTCGTGTCCGACGACGTTGTCACACTCGTTGCCCTTCAAGGCGACGAGGCCCGGCAGCGCCGGGCGAAGGCCATCGGTGCCTGGGCAGACAAGGTAGCCGGAACGATCGACCTCGGCGGCATGACAACCGATGAATATATGGACTGGCTGAGGGGGCCGCGCGATGACCTCGGTCCTCGTTGATTCCAACATTTTCCTGGACATGTTCCAGGGCGGCGCGACAAGCAACTGGTCGCGAGGCAACCTCGTGAAAGAAGGAAGCGTCGCCGCACTGGTCGTAAACCCGGTGATCTGGTCGGAGATCTCGGTTCGGTTTCCGGCGGAGGCCGACCTCGTCGATTCTCTGGCCGGACTTTCGCTGCACAAGGCGCTGATCCCTTATGAAGCCGCTTTCATGGCCGGTAAGGCGCATCTGGCATATCGCCAGAATGGCGGAACGCGCGAACGCACCCTGCCCGATTTCCTCATCGGCGCGCATGCGCAGGTGGCGGGGCACCGGCTGCTGACGCGCGACGCCACGCGTTACCGCAGCTATTTCCCCGACCTCGACATCATCGCACCAGACACCCATCCATGACGGGACGCACCAAATGATCGGCAAGTTGAAGGGCACCGTCGACGAGATCGGCGAGGATTATTGCGTGCTCGACGTCCATGGCGTCGGCTACGTCGCCTATTGCTCGGCGCGCACGCTGGCCGCCCTGCCCGGCGCCGGCGAAGCCGCAGTCCTCTATATAGAAACCTATGTCCGCGAGGACATGATCCGCCTCTATGGCTTCAAGGCCGAGCTGGAGCGCGAGTGGTTCAGGCTGCTGCAGAACAATGTCCCCGGTGTCGGCGCCAAGGTCGCGCTCGCCATCCTGTCGACGCTGGCGCCATCCGACCTCGCCAACGCGATCGCGCTGCGCGACATCGCCATGGTCAGCCGTGCCCCCGGCGTCGGCAAGAAGGTCGCCGAGCGCATCGTCACCGAACTCAAGAACAAGGCCCCGGCCTTCGCCGGCGAAGCCTCGGGCACCATCGGCCTGAAGCAGGAACTCGGCGAGGGCGTGGCCCCCGCCCCCATCGCCGATGCGGTTTCGGCGCTGGTCAATCTCGGCTATTCCCGCGACATCGCCGCCAATGCCATTGCCGCCGCCATGAAGACGGCCGGCGAGGATGCCGATTCCTCCAAGCTGATCCGTTTCGGCCTGAAGGAGCTGGCGCGGTGACCATTGCAGCACCTCGATTTTCTTACTATATTGCCAAAAGTAAGTATTTTGGTCAGGAGTAAGAAATATGGGTGCCGAAGCCACCTTGACCTCCAAGGGCCAGCTCACCATTCCGAAAGACGTGAGAGACATGCTGTCGCTGAAGCCCGGCGATGCCATCGCCTGGACCGTTGTTGACAACCATCTCGTCGGCACGCCGCGTAATCTTGCCTTCGCCGACCTCGCCGGCATCCTTGGCGACCCGCCCGGCGGGCCGGCAACGCTGGCGGAAATCGACGAGGCGGTTCGCGATGCCGTGGCAACGCATGCACTTGGCAAAGATTTGGCGGGGGA